>NZ_JBQFQR010000004.1:0-295227 GCF_056536985.1 Ruegeria sp. CH8
TGGCGAGGACGGCAACGCCGACGTCGAAGCCAAGGTCAAAGCCGAGGTCGCAGACCTCTGCGCCAAATTCCCGATCTATCCTAACCTGTAATCAGGTTTAAAATCAAAGACCTGAGCGGCGTCCGATGGGCGCCGTTCTTTTTGAAGCGGGTCAGATAAACCCCTGCCACCGCAGGAAAATGATCAACAATGCCGACAGGGCCAGCAGATTGAACGCCAGCCCGCCCAGCACCCCCAGAAACCACCCCATCCGCCGGTCAGCGCGGTTGATCCCGCTTAGATGGGCCTGAACCTCTTCTGACGCGCGCACGAGCTTCGGCGTATCCAGCACCAGCCGCAGTTTCGGATGGGCTGCCATCGGCTCGGCATGCGCCAGCATTAATGCCTGTTTGTATATACGGCGGGGCAGCAGCCGTTTGGCCTTGCGGATCGATTCCGCCAGCGTCTTGTCCTTTACACCCAGTTTCTTGCGCAATAGCTGAACCGTCTGCGCAATCTGGCTTTGGATATCTGTATTTTCCGACATGACGCGGCCTCCGAAGCTGCCAACTTAACCGCCATGGGCGAAGGCGACAATGGGGGTGGTTGTTTCTGATCGCGACGGGTATCACAGCCTCATGCTGAATACGATCATACATGGCGAACCGACCGCGAACCCTCCTCTGCTGATTGCGCACGGGCTTTATGGCTCGGCCCGGAACTGGGGGGTGGTTGCCAGGCGTCTGGCGGACGAACGGCAGGTTGTGGCCGTGGATATGCGCAACCACGCCTTCAGCATGTGGACCGATCAGCACAGCTATCCGGAATTGGCCAATGATTTGGCTGAGGTCATCGAACATTTCGGTGGTAAAGCTGACGTGGTGGGCCATTCGATGGGCGGCAAGGCCGCTATGACGCTGGCCCTGCAACACGGGCATCTGTTGCGCAAACTGGTGGTCGCCGACATCGCGCCGGTGACCTACACGCACAGCCAGATTCAATTCATCGAGGCGATGCGTGCTGTTGATTTCTCCAAGGTCGAGCGCCGTTCGGACGCGTCAGAGCAATTGGCCACATTGGGCGTTGAGCCCACACTGCAAAGCTTTTTCACCCAATCCCTTGATATAAAGGGGAAACGCTGGCTGCTGAACCTTGATGTTCTTGCGGCTGAGATGCCAAAGATCATGGGCTTCCCGGATTTGGATGCATCGTGGGGAGGACCGACCCTTTTCCTGTCGGGCGGCGAGTCGGATTATGTCCTGCCCGAGCATCGCAATCTGATCCGTGTTCTGTTTCCCGCTGCCAAATTCGCCAAAATTCCCGGTGCGGGCCACTGGTTACACGCCGAGAAACCACGCGAATTCGAAGCCGCGGTTCGGGCATTCCTGAACGCCTGATCTTTTAGGCGGTGACTTCGCCCCCGCCATTGACCCAATCGGTCAGACCGCCGAGGTTATAGACCCGTTCATACCCCATATCTTTCAGCAGCTTGCCCGCCAGCGCGGCGCGACCACCGGCGGCGCAGTACAGTACAATCGGCCGGTCTTTTCTAAGCTCGGGGTCATGGGATTGCAGGGTTTCGTCAGCACTGAATTCCAGCACACCACGCGGTATATGATGCGCGCCACTGGCCCGCCCTGACTTCTGCACTTCAATGCCATCGCGCACATCCAGCAACAACCCGCCCTGCCCCAACAGTTCTTTCGCGGTACCCATGTCGATACGCTCGACTACGGCATTTGCGGCTTCGATCATGTCTTTAACAGTCAGGTGCATACGCATTCCTCCGGTGTTTCCCACCGGAAAGTAACATGCAGAAAACGGAAGGAGTAGACCGGCCCAACGGCCAGCCTGTTTACTGTTCGCGGAAAGCGCGCGACATACTGTCTGTCACAGGTTTTGCGATATAGGCCGCGAAGGTGCGCTCTTCCGTCTGGATCATGATCTCAGCGGGCATACCCGGGGTTGGGATAAAGCCCCGGACGCGTTCGATCTCTTCCGGCTCCAGTGAGATGCGGGCCAGATAAACCTCTTGCGGCGCACCATTGGTTTCTTCGATCAGCGAGTCAGCCGACAAATAGAACACCTGACCGTTCAGAACCGGCGTTGTTCGCTGGTTCAGGGCAACCAGACGCACCGTCGCGTCCTGGCCGGTCACCACGCTGTCAATCTCGGTGCGTGGGATCTGAGCCTCAATGATAAGGGGCGCGTCGGCGGGTAGAATCTCGGCGATCGGTTCACCGGTTTCGATCACGCCGCCCGGCGTGTGATAGTGCAGCCGCACAACCGTTCCTGTCACCGGAGCCCTCACGACCGCGCGGTCCAGAACGCTGCGGGCCTGACGCGCTTTTTCACGGACACTTTCCAGATCGGCTTCTATCACACCCAACTCATCCAGCGCAGCCTCGCGATAAGCTGCCCGGGTACGGGAAATCTGCTCCTCGTATTTCAACAGCATCTGACTGATCTCGGCTGCCTCGGCCTGCAAACGCGCCTGCTGGCCTTCGGCTTCGGCCTGAACCCTGCGAATGGTGTTCAATTCGCCCTTGCGTACAAGGCCCTTTTCGAAAAGCGCTTCTTTGGTTTCAAACTCTTCCTGCAGGATTTCTGCACGCCGGACCATGCTTTCCAACTGCGCCTCAAATCCGCTGGATCGAATTCTCAGCGCCTCCATGTTGCGCTCAAGCAAAGCGATGTCGTTCAGCAAGGTCTTGCGGGACAGGTCAAAGGTGATCTTTTGCCCGTCAAGGATGCTTAGCACTTCGGTATCATCCGACGCGGCAATCAGGTTGGGAGAAAACTCCAGCCGTTGAAGCTCGCCATATTCCGCATTCAGACGTTCCGACATAGCCTGCAGGCGGATTTTGCGGATGAACAGCTCACGCTCATTGGCTTCGGCCGAGGTCTGGTCCAAGGTCATCATCACCTGCCCGGCTTTGACAGCCTGGCCTTCGATAACTTTGATATCCTGAATGATACCACCTTCCAGATGCTGGACGATCTTGTTGCGACCAGTAGCGACAAAACTGCCCTGCGCGATCACTGCAGCAGCCAAAGGTGCGCGGAAAGACCAGATGCCAAACCCCCCAAAGCAGACAACCAGCATGATCATCCCGATGACGATCAAGTGGTTTATCGAACGCGGAACTTCGGCGTACCATACCGCCGGGTCCTTGGGGTCGTTGTTTACGGGTACTAGTTCATTCATGTCGCACCCCCTTATTGTTTCTGTATGCCGGGCTGATTGTTACGCGGACCGTTCAGTTGTTGCAGAACCTGTTCGCGGTGACCGAACAACGCAACACGGCCATCCGTCAGCAGCATGATCTTATCGACCACGTTCAGCAGCGTTGGTTTCTGCGTGATCACCACAACGGTAATCTTGTTTTCCCGGGCCTGTTCAATGGCCCGCGCAAGTGCCTTGTCCCCGGCAACGTCCAGGTTCGAGTTCGGCTCATCCAGAACCACCATACGCGGATTGCCGAAGAAGGCTCGTGCCAATGCGATGCGCTGTTTCTGACCGCCGGACAAGGGTGAGCCATCCGCAGCCACTACGGTTTCATAGCCCTGCGGCAGCGTCGCGATCATGTTGTGGACATCGGCCAGAACGGCGGCGTCATGGATTTGCTCGTCCGTCGCATCTTCGCGCATCCGTCCGATATTGTCCTTGATCGTGCCGGGAAACAGCTGCACGTCCTGCGGCAGATAGCCGATGCTTTCACCAAACTGACGCGGATCCCAGTTGCGGATGTCCATCAAATCCAACCGTACACTGCCCGAAGTTGGCAGGACCGACCCGACCAGCGTTTTACCAAGCGTGGTCTTGCCAGCGCCAGAGTTGCCGATGATCGCCAGCGTCTCGCCTGGATTCAGTGAAAAACTGATGCCATTTAGCACGACCCGTTTGGTTCCGCCCGGTACATAAAGCAACCGCTCTACATCCAACCGTCCCTCGGGGCGCGGCAGGCGCAGCTTTTCAAATTGCAGCGCTGAGTTGGACAGCAATTGGTTGATCCGGCCATAAGCTGCGCGTGTCAGCAAGAAAGCATTCCAGCCTTCGATCGAGCCTTCAATCGGCGCAAATGCACGACCTGCGATGATTGAAGCTGCGATAACCATGCCTCCGGTGATCTCGCCCTGCAGCGCCAGAAACGCGCCCCAGCCCAGAATAGCGATCTGCGTCAGCAGACGCACCGCTCGGGAAATGGCAGCAAAAATCACGTTCCGGTCCTGAGCGCGGACCTGCCAAGTCAGGGATTTCGCAGTATCACGGCCCCAGATGCGCACGGCCTCGGGGATCATGGCCAAAGCGTTGATGATTTGACTGTTTCGGGACATTGAGTCCAAATGCATGTTTGCCATCGACTGCGCCTTGTTGGCCTCGGCAAACGGCTTGGCCGTCATACGCTGGTTGATGAACGCGATGGTCACCAACAGCAAGGCGGTGACGATCACGATCATCCCAAGCTGCGGATGCACCAAAAAGATCATCAGTATGAACAATGGCGCGAATGGTACGTCCAAGAATGATATCAACGTTCCGGAAACCAGAAACCCGCGCACTTGTTGAAGATCACCCAGCGTCTGATACTCTCGCCCGTTTCCGTGCAAAGAGGCATGCGCAGCCGCGCTCAGAACCGGGGCGCCCAGACGGGCGGCCACCTCGACCGCAGTACGCATCAGCATGAACCGCCGCACCGCATCAAAGGCCGATTGGAAAATCACGGCCCCGCCAACGATGGCCGTCAGCATGATCAGCGTATCCAACGACCGGCTGGTCAGAACGCGGTCACTGATCTGGAACAGATAGATCGGGATCGCCAGGATCAGAAGGTTCGTTGCGCAAGTCAGGACCAACACGAAAGCCAGATTGCGGTAGATCGCACGCAACGAGGTGCGCAGTGTCTTCCGGAAATCTTCTGGCGGGGTCCGTTTATGGAAAGTTTGGGGTGGCCCTTTCCCATCGCCGCCACCTGAATTGCTGCGCAGCAATGGTTCGTTCGCCTTGGCCTCGATAGTGGTGCCCATGCCATCACCGCCATTCGAGCGCGACGCGGGGGGTGTACGGTCGCTCGTTTTATTGACGGGTTCCGGATCGGGGCTCTCGGCGTCGGCCACCCCAGCACCGCTGCCCTGTTGGTCATTGTCTTCGGCAGGCTGCGGCTGCTCGCGCCGGGGGGGAGGTCCGGCGCGTAATTGCGAATCCTCTTTTTCGTCGTGATGTTCAAGTTCTGCTGTCACGGTTTCACCGGCGCTCGCATCGCTTTTGGCGACTGCCTCCCGTTTACCGTCTTGCGGATCACCAATGCGTAAATCTTCGCTTAGACGTAATCCGGGGATCTTCTTTGGTTTCTTTTTGGACTGGCCCGCGCTGGACGGTTTTGATACGCCGCCGCTGTTACGATCCAATGGGCTGGCGTATCGACGCGGGCGCGACAGAAAAACAATCGACATGTTAAAACTTTCAGGTCACTCGTAACAAACAGGGTTACTACGCTAGCATAGATTGCAGGCCATCGTCGATGGTGGCCTGTTCCGAAGGTGTCAGCTTGTGATGGTCCGGCATGTGCTTAGAGTTGGCAGCCGCATCCATTTCTTCCAGCATAAGCGCGACAGCCTCGCCAACGATTTCGGCCTTTTCCTCTTGCGCGCTCTCGAACATGCTCGCCTGATGCAGCATCAACTCCGAGTATTCTTCTTCCTTTGCCATAATCACTGAATCAACGCCCATTTTTTTGATATTGGCTTTGTTCAGAATGGCGTTGCCGGCACCTATGGCAGAAACCTCTTGCCCGTTGTTCGCGTCAACATAGATGTCGTCATCGTCCTGCAACTTGGTCACTTGTTCGATGGCGTTGACCTGCAGCAAATCACCTTCAATCTTCAGCACGCGCACCAACTCAGCACCCGCGAACATCGGATCGTTCATAAGCGCATCTTCCAGTGCATCTGTATCGACCTCCTGCATAGGAATGACGTCCGCCAAAGAGTCACTCATCTCTTCATGCGTATCCTCGCCGGTTGTCGTCAGAGAAACCTCGTTCATTACAAGGTTTTCTTCTGGCGCGGTCGGGTGCGCACCGTGAACCACATCGCTATCCATAAGCGCAATGGTCTGGGTCACGACATCGATTGAGAGCATGTCACCACCAACGATGATCATGTCGTAGAAACTGCCCAACTGCAGAATGTCGGTTACGTTGGTCATGATGTTCTCACCCAACGTATATGCCGTGGACGAGGCCGTTATCTCGGTATGAATGTGGTCAATATCCGTGGCGTCGATGATCTGTTTGATAAAATTGGTTACCAGCAGATCGCCAGAAATCCAGTCGACGACAACAAACGGGTCTTCACCAGCCTCGCCGACGTTACCTTCTAGCCATGGCGCCTCGTTGCCTTCGACCAGAATTTCCGAAGACTGAACCACGTGGGTCGTGCTTTGCACGCCCGTTTCACCCTCGTCAAAGTCGGTTACAACTGCAACCTGACTGACAACGCCGAGGTTTATGGATTGCCCACCAACCAGGATGTTAGGTGCGTCAACCCAGCCAACGCTGATTGAAACTTCGTTAACCGCAAGGTTGCCCCCTGCGACCACAGAATGACCACCTTCGAACTCGGCGTCTATGGGCTGGTCCCACTCATCCGGCATCGCATATGAAAAGTCGTGTTCGGTTTCCTCGTCTTCCTCTGACTTGAGGTTTTCCGGCAGCAAGTCATTAAAATCAGGCGCTTCATCGACATATTCACCATTCACGATAACGCCATGTGCATCTTCGCCGTAGAACTGAACGACTGTGGCACCTTCAATCTCGATGTGTACAAACGAGTTAATCTGATCAATCAGTTGCTCTACCGCCTCGCCAGACAAATACTCATTGACGTCAATCGAGAACCCGGAAATCACATGCAGCGACAAGGCTGTTGCCAACATCGCCTCGCCATGTGTGACCAGGGTTTCCAAATCGCGGAAATCACCTTCTCCAACGGCATCATTGTCGTTCAATTTGATCGTCTGGAACGTATAAGTAACTGCAGACCCAATCAACTCGGTCACAAATTCCGGCACAATTTGAATAGTGTTTAGTTGAAAGGCAGCTCCACTGCCTTCGAACCCTTCAGGAAGGGTGAATTCGCGCCCTGGGCTTGACCCGAGGTTGACCTCGGATTCTTTCAACGGCCCGGGATCTGCCGGGGTTGAAGTGAGTTGTTCTTGGGGAGCGAAAAATTTGTAAGGCAACGGGTCGTATTCACCCGGGTTCATCTTCAGGTCTGCCTTAATCTCAATACGAGTGGGGTCTTCCAAATCTTCCAGTTCGGCTTTCCGTTTCAGCGCGACAAATTCTTCATACTGATCCCGTAACCGAACCTGTTCTGTGGTTAGCTCAAAAGTTCCAATAAAATGGGCAATTTGTTCCGAAATACTGTCAAGTGACATATTGATGTCCTTTCCCCGCCCCGGCCAAAAATTTCCGGTTGAGGTTAAGTTGGGCCGAGGCCGCCCGATACGGCCTCGGCGTTTTTTTGAATGAAATCAGAACCCGCTCAAGGGCGGGCTCTGATTTCAGTTACGCGTCGGTATCGTCGCTGGAGTAGCTGGACGACATGTTACCGCCAACCATTGTGGTATCGACGTTGTTGCCAAGAACATTGGCACCCATGACGATGTCCTGGTTGAAGGCCGACGTATCGATCACTGCAGCAGCAGATGCATAGGATTCACCGCTTACAACGCCGTCACCGTCGTTGTTCGAACCCCAGTTTCCTGCACTGCCACCGGCACCGCCATCGCCCGAGTATGCACCCGATGCGTTGCCACCGGTATTCACGCCACCATTGGTGTGGCCAGATTCAGCAAATCCGCTCGCGTCACCGCTGGTTCCGCCCCAGGCTTGTGCGGCACCGCCGCCGCCACCGATGCCCGATTCCGACATACCTGTGGCCTCACCCGTTCCGGTCGAGGTTGCATCGTTGTCGGAGTTTGCCGCTCCGCCATAGCCCGAGATAGCTTCGGACAGGCTGTCAGCAGTTCCGTCAACTTCAGACGTTGCGAAGACTTCGGCGAGCCCGCCATCACCGGCTGTGTTGGTCGCGTCAGCAGAGCCTGTACCAGAACCATCCGAGGTTGCATCCTGGTCAACAGCGCCACCGCCACCGCCAACGCCGTCTGCCGTCGAGGTGCTGGTTCCGTTAGCATCTGCTGCACCATCAGCTTCGTTGAAACCACCGGCTCCGGCTGTCGAGTCTGCGTCCTGATCGCCAACGCCGTCAGCATCAACTCTTGCGTCCGCAGGGCCACCATTGCCGTCGCCACCGCCGCCGTCGCCACCGGTACCTTCGGCGCCATTGCCGTCACCACCGTTACCGTCGCCGCCGTCACCGCCGTCACCGCGAGCACCATCACCGGCAGTACCTTCGGCGCCATTTCCGTCACCGCCGTCGCCGCCGTCACCGCGAGCGCCGTCACCGCCGTCACCACCGTCACCGCGAGCGCCGTCACCGCCGTCGCCACCGTCACCGCCGTTGCTGCTTTCGTCACGACCTCTGTTACCGCCGTCACCGCCGTCGCCGCCGTCGCCGCCGTCGCCGCCGTCACCGCCGTCGCCGTAACCGCCGTCACCGCCGTCGCCGCCATCACCGTAACCGCCGTCACCGTAACCGCCTTCTCCGTCGCCGCCGTCGCCGCCGTCACCGCCGTCACCGTAACCACCGTCACCGTAACCACCGTCACCGTAACCACCGTCACCGTCACCGCCGTCACCGTCACCGCCAGTTCCGTCTGAATGATTGGCCGCTAGCCCACCAGCAAGACCCAGTCCGATGTTACCGGCGCCGCTGTCGCCGCCGTCTGCGTCGCCATTCGACGTGTCGTTGTCTGCATCGCTGTCTTGATCTGCGTCAGAGTCGGTGTCGTTTTCACCACCAGAAGAATCGGCGTCATTGTCGGCATTCGACAATCCAAGACCCAGGCCAAGGCCGATCGAACCGGCGTTTCCGCCATCACCACCGTCACCATCGGCATCTACGTCTGAATCGCTGTCTTGGTCAGCTTCGGAGTTGCTGTCAGCGTCACCGCTGTCTCCGCCGTCGCTGTCGCCTTCGGCGGACGCTTCCGACTTACCAACACCCAGGCTTGCTGTTTTTGCGTCGCCCGAGTCGCCGCCATCGCCGGCTTCTGCGTCGCCATTGGCGTCGCCAGAATCACCACCAGTGGCATCGGCTTTGCTACCTTTTACATAGGCGTCTGCGTCGCCAGCTTCTGTTGAGCCACCGTTACCGGAATCGCCGCCGGTTGAGTTGGCGCTGATGCCTTCACTCGCTTCAGCATGACCTCCGGATGCATCGCCGTTCTGTTCGAACGTGCCCCAATTACCAACCTGAGCAGAACCCAATTCGTCATTGTCTTCCAAGCTTGCAAGCTGGTTATTGAAGGACGCCATATCGTTACCGGCGCCATCTAGCGAAACATCGATATTAATGTCGTCGCCAGGATCGTAGTCGCCACCAACAGTAATAACGTCCCCTACCGAACCGCCGTCATAGACATCAATGTCGACGTGGTCATCATCACGGGGAATCCATTCGCCACCACCAAAGTCGATGTGAACAGAGTTCGAGTTGTCGTTGCTGTCGTCACCGCCGTTTGTGTTCTGCTGTTGTTGCTTCTGATGTTGGTCCTGATCCTGATCTTGCTTCTGTTTTTGATCCTGATCGTTCTCGTTATCGACTTTCGTCTTCTGATCTTGCTTCTGCTGCTGCTGCTGATCGTTATCAACGCTGTTGTCGTTGGTTTGCTCTTGCTCATTGAGGTTCGCATCGACTTCAGCGTTTTCGACATCAATGTCGGCTTCAATCGGGATGTGCGCCTCGTCGATATTTACTTCGCCAACAGCTGTGGCTTCAGCATAGGGAGTATAACGTTTCGATGACATAACAATTTTCCACTCATTGAGCGCCTGGCTACCATTCATCTACAAAGCAGCTACCGGCGCGGTTAAAATAAAAAATTTGGCCTCAAGCGCAGAACGCGCATGACGCGGTGTTGTTCAGTGAATTCGCTTCCCACCTCCCTTTCCCGGCTAAGCCGATGAACTGTCCGCAATATTGAAATTCACGCTAATTCGCGATTCGCGGACACGTCAGGAACAGTGCTTCCCAAATTGAAGCCGGATCATCGTTGCAGCAGGAAAGAGGTCTGAATAGCTGCTCTAAAGCATTAGACAGGCTCAACCAATTAATTTTAAATCATTTTTTTACGATATGCTCAAAACTGATCAGCTCGCACACGAAAATACGGCCGAAATTCGGCCATTCCGTTAAATCTATAATATTGCTTTGCTTTTATGGAATTGGCCACAACGAACCTAACTAAAAGTTCTAGTCCCAATCGTCAGGTCAACACGGATTGTTGAAGAAAAATATACTTTCAGGTATAGTAGTTAGGCAAAAACTGAAAAATTGCCGCTATTTTGCGCTCCGCGTTTATTTTTACGATTTCGCCAAAAATTTTATGGCGTTGGTTTAAAGGGGGAAAGAATGAGCAATCCTTTGCAGGATAGTGCCGCCCAAATAAATGTATGTTCCGAAGATTTCTCGATCAATTTCATCGGCAAGGAACTCTTCTTTTCAAATCAAACTCTGCGAAGTGTTCAGTCGGAATTCGGCGTGTCCGCACATCGGTACGAAGATGTCGCTGACCTGTCATCGGAAGGCGCCCAGGTCCCGCTGGGAGGCAAAGTGGTGGTCGTTGATCAGATGATGCTGGATGATCTGCTTGCCCGCCCGCATGTCTATACCGAAGCAGCCTGGACGGGCTGCCTGGCTTTAGCCTACCGCAAAGAAGACGCCGCACGGGCCTTGTTCGAAGCCTGGGATCGCGCACAATTCGGAGATATCGGGTATCTTCCAATGAACGTCGCACCGGACGTGTGGCGCTCTATTCTTCGGCTGCTGATGCATGAAGAGCTTTATCTGCCAAGTTTCCTTGCCGATTGCGTATCCGCTCCCCAATCTCAGAACAAGCCGTGCCTGCTGAGTACGAGCAGTGTAAAACCGAAAGAGCCTCATCCGGTATATTCGCGGCTAACACGACGGGAAAAACAGGTTCTGAAACTGGTTGCAAAAGGTCAAAGCAACAAGATCATCGCCGCGAACCTCGGCATTACCGAACACACAGTAAAACTGCACATGCACAATGTTGCAGGAAAGATCGGTGTAAGTAACCGAACCGCAGCCGCGCAGTTCTACTTCGAAGTGACCGCGGACGAAGCGTACGGTCAAAGCGTTGACTAAGACGCTCGAAACTCGCTTTGACCGCCTGATCCTGCTGGTCGGCAGGCTAAACTACATGTGGACCAATACCGAAAGCCTGTTGATTCATCTGATTGCCGGCCTGAGTGGCACCAACAAGGATGTAGCGGTCATAATTTTCCTGACACTCAATACCACGCGCGCCCGGATCGATCTTGTCGAGCGGCTTGCCAAGATGGACGGTCGTCCAGCCGGCATACGCGATACGATCCTCGAGCATACTCAACGACTAAGCAAGCTGTCCTCAATTCGCAACAGGTACAATCACTGTATTTACTCGTTCGATGCCGACAGCGGTAACCCCAAGACCATTCTGATGCGTATCGCGGATCGAAAGACCGACATAAAAGTGGGGCGTGAAGACACCATGGACGATAAGGCAATTCAGGAAATCGAGGACATCGTGGCACAGCTTTCTGCAGCGAACCGCGATATCTGGCACCTTATCGGCAAACTGGGATTTCCGGTCTGACAAATTGAATGGTGCGGATGGCGGGGATCGAACCCGCAAGCCCTAGGGCGAGGGATTTTAAGTCCCTTGCGTTTACCAGTTTCGCCACATCCGCGTGCCACCGATGTCTTGAAGCCGGTGACCTCGGGAACTCTTACTGCCAAGCGAACTGATTGAAAAGCCGCTAAGTTGCCCTGCCACGTAAGATGCCGCTCCATTACCGGATCGTGCAGAACTCCCAGCGAAGAAAACTCGGGTGTTTTCACGTTCGAAAGCACAATCCGTTGATGCGAACAGTTATGATCGGACCCATCTACGTGATCCGGATTGATTTCTTGGCGCATGACCGGCTGAGCCATCGCAACCAAGGCTTCCGGGGCTGGTCAGCGATGTCCCAGAGCACTATGCGGTCGTTTGATGACGCGGTGTTTCCTCCGTTGTTCGATCAGGAATTGCGCCTCTCGCCGGGCATATCTTGGCCGACCATTCGGGAGGGGGCGTTGGGCAGGCGATCAAAACGGGTGCATAGCCTTGCCGTCGGCTGCGGCTTCGTGGTCCCAGGTGGCGGTGTCCTGAAGGGAAAAAACCGTTCTCAAGTGTTGTTCAGCATATCTGTGATTCGCCATGCTTCGCGCATTTTATTGAACATACTCATTCATGTTCGCTTCAATTGCTTCAGAGGCATCTTGAATCGCGTCGGAGATGGACGCGTCTAA
Source organism: Ruegeria sp. CH8 (assembly GCF_056536985.1). Lineage (NCBI taxonomy): Bacteria > Pseudomonadati > Pseudomonadota > Alphaproteobacteria > Rhodobacterales > Roseobacteraceae > Ruegeria > Ruegeria sp. CH8. The sequence continues at coordinate 12,460 of NZ_JBQFQR010000004.1, forward strand.
CGTATTTCGCTGAGATCGCAATGGCTCCAAGTTCAGCGATGACTAGAGGCATAGTGTCACCTCGTGTGTCACCTCCCAATCCAGCGAATGCGCTTTAAAGTACTGATATTTAATGATTTTTATGGTGCCCCGCACGGAATATAAAAAATATGGTAAATGTATACTTCTAAATTAAAAAATTTTGCACAAACCGCATGATACACCTAATGGTACCCCCCGCAGCGAAATTGCCTCGCCTGCATTTGCAGTGTACTTACCGTGACCGTTACCAAGTAGAGGCCAATTTTGACCTCGAGCACAACTACGCCCTCAAAAACCAGTCGTTCGTATGATACGAGCTTTGCGATCAATCTGGCAGCGAGCCAGCTTCAGCGGTTTGAACATTGAAGGCAGTAACCTGATCATTCGCTTATGCATGCTTTAGTGACCGCTAAGCGGACAAAACGGTGATTGCCTCATGAGTAGGAAATGACCGCGGTTAGCCCAAAGCGGGTATGTCCGTTTAACGCATTATGTGCCTCCTCAGGGAGAGGCACCGCAAAAGCTCCGGTGCTTGCGATACCCCGGAACTTGCACAATAAACATGGCCCATTGCTCTGCGTTTCTCTAAGCTGGCTGAGTCGTCCTGGTTCGTGGAGGAGCGATTGTGCGGTGGATAAGACCACTGATTGCCGGAGTATCCCTCCCATGCCTGCTATTAGGTCTTCTGTTTTTTGCGGCCTCGCTGACCCCCTCCCTCATTCCACGCGAGCCGATGGTTCAAGGATTATTAGGCGGGATCTTGGTGGCGCTTGGCTATCTTCTGGGGCGTGTGCTCGAACTGATTTGGCAGGCCGCTGATCTGCCGCGCATGCGCGGACGTCTAGCGCTTGTCGGCAACATTGTCTTTGCAGCTCTTGTTGCCGGATTTTCAATATGGGCGCTGACCTTCAGCTTTGAATGGCAGAATGAGCTACGCGCAAAAATGGGGATGGAGCTTGCAGATGCAAAGCACCTGGCGCAGATCCTGTTGGCAGGGACCGGAACCTTTGCGCTTTTTTTTCTGATCGGCGCGCTCGTGGCGGCCCTGTTCCGATGGGTCAGGGGCCGCTTCTATCGCTTCATGCCGCCGCGCCGGGCCAATGTTCTGGGCGTTGTGACGGTCGCCCTGCTGCTCTTCGTCGTCACCCGCGACGGCATTTTCGACCGGGTGGTCACGGGCCTCGATGAAAGCTACGAGGCTGCTCAGATGCTTTTTGATGTCGCGCCTGACCTGCCCGAAAGACCGGATCAGGCCGGTTCCGAAGCGTCTCTGATTGACTGGGCGGCGATGGGTCAGCCCGGCCGAGATTTCGTCCTAGATGGCCCGGACGCCGAAGCGATTTCCGCCTTCACAGGCAAACCCGCGCTGGACCCTATACGGGTTTATGTCGGCCGGGCAAACGGCGAGTCACCGCAAGAGCGGGCCGAACTGGCACTTGCCGAGCTAAAACGGCTGAGGGCTTTTGATCGGGAAGTTCTGATCGTTACTAGCCCCACAGGAACCGGTTGGATGGACCCGGGTTCTCACGATCCGGTGGAATACATGCACAATGGCGACATCGCGACGGTTAGCGCCCAGTATTCCTACCTACAATCGCCTCTGGCTCTGGTTCTAGAAACCCGGACCGGCCTCGATCAGGCAACCGCGCTTCTCGACGTGGTGCACTCCTATTGGCGGACGCTGCCAAAGGATCGCCGCCCAAGATTTTACGTGCACGGTCTGAGCCTTGGTGCCTGGTCGTCGATGTACGCCACAAACCTCTTCCGACTTGCCGACGACCCGATCGATGGGGCTTTTTGGGCAGGTCCGCCGTTTCCGTCACGGTTCTGGCAGCAAGCGCAGAACGCGCGCGAACCTGGCAGTCCATGGGTGCTCCCTATCATTGGGAACGGATCGTTCGTCCGATTTGCGTCGCACTTCTCGGATGCTTCTCAAGCCATCGCAGACTGGGGGGAGATGCGGATCGTATTCCTGCAGTATTCCAGCGATCCGATCGTCTTCTACGATCCGAGTTCGCTTTGGCGGGCACCGCCCTGGATGAACGAGCCTCCAGCTGAAGATGTTTCAAAGCATCTTGTCTTCATCCCGGTAGTCACGCAGTTTCAGTTGGCCCTCGACATGGCGTTATCTTTTGGCACGCCACCAGGACATGGCCACGCCTATTTTGCGCAGGATTACATCTCGCCCTGGGTCGAGATCACGGCCCCTGCGGACTGGACTGCTACTGACACCAAACGGCTGAAAGCGCATTGCGATATCGGGTACCAGCTTGGATGCCGGAACCGGTGAACCAGTGTTGACGTTCCTTAATCTGTCTTGCGAACTCGGCACAGGCCGTCGCTAGAAGCTAAACGACTAATCCGCATTCCTGAGAAGCGGCGCGCAAGGCGAGCCGTGCAGATCCATGATGATCCAGGTACCGCTGTCCAGCAGACCTTCGGCATCACCAGCCAAGATGGCGTATCCAGCGGGTTAAACTGAAATTAACTCATACCTCATCGAAGTCTGTGCTTAGTAAGTCGGTGGGACCAGACCGGCTTGAAACCATTTTATGAACGAGACGATCGAGAACACGGGCAACCCGGTGGCCTGCTGAATATCAGACGCATAGGGGCACATATTCGTGCATTCCAGCACGATCGCACCCAAACTTGGGTTATCTGATACCAAGGCTCGCGCGGCCTGCACATTGTCTTCACGCGCTTTCTGAACATCCAACCTTAACTCGTTTCCAAGGATCGCGCGGGTAAACTCATGCCCGCCTTCGGTTGTTCCGATCGGAGTATCCAACGGCACGTTGGCCGACAGCAGATGGTCTTTGGTCAGGGTGGAGGCTGAAATAGTCAATACCCCGGCGCGCTTGCCCTCAGGCAGAATGCGGTTCACCATCTCGACCTGCATCAGGGACGACGTAGCCACCGGGACCGGGACAGCTTGGGCCAGTTCTTTCTGGAACAGGGACAGGAAACCACAATTGGTCGTTATTCCGTCAGCACCATCCCGAACCAGTTCCTGGGCCGCGTCGATGAACACCTCCAGCATGCCCTCAGCCCGGTGCCGAACCACCCGATCCGGCGAGGCATCTCGGACAATGCGGTAGAGAACCGGGAATGGCCAGGTCAGCGCATTTCCCATATCACCGGGGATTCTCGGGAATTGGGCATCCAGCATCAGAATACCGACGGATGCGCCGTAAATAGATTTCCCGCCCCCCGCGATCATCCCTCGACCTCCTCGATTATGCGGGCCGAGATATCTTCGGACCCATGCATGTAAATGCTGGAAATCCCATGACGCACAGCGTCCTGCACCTGATCCATTCGCCTGGCGATGTGCGCACCCAGAACACGCGCTGCCTCATTGGGATCACGATCCAACAAGGCCTGCATAACCCGCTTGTGTTCATCTTTGGAGCGGTGCACCCGGTCCAAGCTCATTGAAATCCAACGGATATAGCGGATCCGCTCGTTGATCCGCGTGAGGGTTTGCAACAGCTCCATGTTGCCCGACAGATTTGCAATCCCAAGGTGAAACGCCTCGTCTCGGCTGACGGCTTCCTCAACGGTCAGGCCGCTGATGTCGATGCCCGTTGAATAAAGCTGATCCATCAGCAGATGCAGGTCCTCATCCGACGCTTTAGCGCAGGCGGCACGAACAGCAGCAGTTTCGATAATCTGGCGCAGTTCGAATAGGTCAAACACGCTTTGCGCATCCAAGGGGCGGCAGAAGAAACCTTGCCCAGGACGGAAATCAAACAGGCGTTCAGCCACCAGACGATTCAATGCCTCTCGCAAAGGGGTCCGACTGACACCAAGATCCTTGGACAGGGCAACTTCGTTCAGACGATCCCCGGGCCGCAGACGGAACGAGACCGCCATCGCCTTGACCTGTTCATAGATGTCGTCGACCCGTGGACCCGCCATTAACCTTGTCCTTCCTCTTGTTCGCCACAGGTGACACATGCTGGGCTTGAAATCAATATACAAAACTGTATACAGATCTGCGTGCAGACTTTAATCAAAGGACACGCTGATCATGACAGGGACGAATTATCTGACCGGGGCAGAGGCAATGGTCCGTTTGCTCGAGGCACACGGCGTGAAGCACATGTTTGGTCTGTGCGGCGATACTACCTTGCCGTTCTATGACGCTCTGGCGCGCATGGATCACGGCATTCAGCACATATTGACCCGGGATGAACGGCACGCCGCCTACATGGCGGATGGCTATGCCCGCGTGACAGGAAAGCCTGGTGTCTGCGAGGGCCCCTCAGGCGGTGGCGCAACTTACATCCTGCCGGGCGTTGTTGAAGCCAATGAAAGTTCCGTTCCAATACTGGCGATCACCTCGGACGTGGCGACAACCAGCCGGGGCAAGTACCCGTTAACCGAGTTGGATCAACCTGCCCTTTTCAAACCTTTGGCAAAGTGGAATACCTCGTTAGATGATGCCGCGCGGCTTCCGGCCATGGTGCGGGCAGCCTTCCGGGCGATGACAACGGGAACGCCAGGCGCCACTCATCTGGCTTTGCCCTTCGATACGCAAAAAGCACAGGTCGACGAGGCCGAGATCTGGGCAGATGACAGACATCGCAGCTATCCTGCCGAGCGCGCCGCCCCGAACATGGATGCAATCGAAGCGGCGGCGGAAGTCTTGGCACGGGCCAAATCCGCTGTCGCTGTCTGTGGCGGCGGCCCTGTTCTTTCAGGCGCAACCGACGCGCTGCGACAGGTCGCCCGTCTACTGGACATGCCGGTTGCCACAACCGTATCCGGCCAGGGCGCCATCGCTGAAACCGACCCGCTGGCATTGGGCGTTGTCGGGTCGAACGGTGGTGTCTCCGCGACACGCGTCGTAGTCGATCAGGCAGATGTTGTCCTGTTCATCGGATGCCGCGCCGGTTCAGTTACAACCGAACGGTGGAGAAGCCCTGGGCGCGATGCCACAATCATTCACATCGACAGCGATCCCATGGTGATTGGCGCAAACTACCAGACCGAAGTGGCGATCTGCGCAGATGCCCGTCTCGCACTGGAGGCTCTGGCCCGCGCATTGCAGGATCGGCAGGATCTGAACACACAAGGTGGGGCGGACAAGGCCCGCGCCGCGTGGGATGCCAAACTTTCAGCCTTTGCGCCCTTGGCCGCGAGCCGGGAATTACCAATCCGGCCCGAAGCGGTCATGGCGGCGTTGATGGACATTCTGGATGACGATGCAATAGTTGTGGCTGATCCCGGCACCCCGTGCCCTTATTTCAGCGCGCATTACCGGTGGCGGACATCGGGACGGCAATTCATCACCAACCGGGCGCATGGCGCTCTGGGCTATTCTTTGGGTGCAGCGATGGGTGCACATGTCGGGCGGCCTTCGGTCAAGACCCTGGCCGTTATGGGCGATGGCTCGTTCGGCTTCACATGTGGTGAGTTTGAAACGATGGTGCGGCACAAAATGCCCATCACATCGATTGTCTTCTCAAACTCGGTCTTCGGCTGGATCAAGGCGGGTCAGGATGCGGGCTTTGGTCAAAGATTCTACAACGTTGACTTCAACCGCACAGATCATGCAGCAGTGGCGTCAGCCTTTGGCGTTAAATCATGGACGGTCAAAGACCCCGAAGACCTTTCAAACGTCTTGAAGCAGGCCATCTTTCATGACGGTCCCACGCTGGTCGATATCCATTCGCAACAACTTCACGATGCTGCCGCGCCGGTATCCGAGTGGGTTGCGTAAGAGGCGATTGACGGGATCAACTGGTCCAGAAATGCGTGAGCGATCCTGGACAAGGGACGACCCTTGGCCGTGATGATTGCAAGCTCCAGTATGACCGCCGGTTTGAAAGGGCGGGTTTGGTATCCGCTCTCTTCATCGAAGGTAACGGTAAAGGGGTCGATCATCGCGACCCCCATGCCTTGCTTTACGAAACTAAGCAGGTTTTCAGACAAGTGCGTGTGAATCTGTGTGCGCCATGTACGCCCGGCACGCTGAAAGATGTCTCGGGTTTTTCGGTGCGTCTGATGTTCCGGCCCCATGACGACAAAAGGCTCATTCTCCAATACTTCCGCTGTCAGAACGTCATACGCCGCCAACGGGCTGTCTTGGGGAAAGGTCGCAAGCGTTTCAAATTCAAACACCTGATAATTCAGCGTGTCATGAAGAATTGGCATCTCGACAATACCGATCTCAAACAGGCCAGACGTCACCCACTCCTGAATCTTCGACGAATATTGCGACTGAAAGCTGACGGACAGGTTCGGGCGGCTCTCGGCAAACCGCGCGATCTCTCGAGGCATGAACCCAAAAGACAACATGTGTGGCGCAGCAACCTGTAACTGACCGGGATGCTTGTTCTGCAGATCTGTCACCGCTTGGGCAACGTGATCCAAGCCGCGCACAACAGTGTCGACTTCGCGGTACAACAGCTCGGCTTCGGGTGTGGGCAACAGACGCCCCTTATTGCGCTCGAACAGGGGCAAACGCGCCTCACGTTCCAGCTGCGCCAAGAGGTTACTGATCCCTGGCTGCGAGATTCCAAGAACCGATGCTGCCCCTGTCACGGTTCCGGTCTCCATGATGGCATGAAAGGCTTGAAGCTGGCGAAAGCGTAGTGACATTTGCTAGTACATCATTTTTTTTAATGAACTCTCGAATATATTGTATTTGAAATGATAGTTCGGTCAAGGCAGGCTTCTGCTCATCCACAGGGGGCGGAATGAGCGATCTGTTACAGAAAATCACTGGCTATGACTTATGGCACCTCAAGCTACCGGTCACGTCCCGGCGAGATCACGGTATTGGATCTGTAGAAGGCGCCTGTGAGGTTGTCATATTGCGACTGACCTCCGAAGATGGCGCGCACGGATTTGGCGAAGCGTCACCGTGGTCGGTGTTCACCGGCACGCCAGAGGCGACGTTTGCAGCATTGGATCGGTATCTGCGTCCGGTTGTATTGGGTGCAAAGGTCGGAGACAGATCCGCGATCATGGCGCGCGCCGCTTATGCTGTGGCGCATTGCACAGAAGCCAAAGCTGCGCTGGAAACCGCGCTGCTGGATCTTGCGGGTCGTATCAGCAACGTTCCGGTCTGGTCTTTGTTGGGCGGGAAGTGCCGTGATGCGATACCTCTCAGTTGCTCCATCGCCAACCCGGACTTCGCGCAGGATATCGACCTGTTGGCACGGTTGCACGACGATGGCGTCCGGATTGTCAAACTCAAGACCGGGTTCAAAGATCACGCCTTTGACATCATGCGGTTGGAACACCTGGCTCAGAACTGCCCGGAGTTTTCGGTGCGCGTGGACTATAACCAAGGACTAAACATTGAAGACGCCCCGGCACAGGTGCGCGACGTGGCAAGGTTTGCTCCAGATTTTATAGAACAGCCCGTGCGCGCCCATCACTTCGGCATGATGGCCAAGTTGAGGCAAATGACTGATGTGCCGTTGCTGGCAGACGAGAGCGTTTTTGGCCCAGAAGATATGGAGCGCGCGGCACGCGATGGGATTTGCGACGGTGTTTCCATCAAAATCATGAAATCCGGCAGCCTGACCCGGGGTCAGACCGTTGCACGCATTGCGGCTGCACACGGCCTTACGGCCTATGGCGGCGATATGTTCGAGGCTGGTCTGGCCCATCTGGCAGGCACACACATGATTGCCGCGACACCGGAAATCACTCTGGGCTGCGAGTTCTATCAGGCATCGTATTTCCTGAAAGAAGATATTTTGGAAGAACCGTTCAAGGTCAGGAATGGACAGGTCTGCGTTCCCGATGGCCCTGGACTAGGCGGCAAGCCCGACTTGGGAAAACTGGACCACTACGCAGTGTCAAAGGCGGTGGCAGCGTGAGCGAGAGGAAAACCATAGTTATCATCGGATCCGGAATCGTCGGCGTGTCCGCGGCGCTCTGGCTACAGCGCGATGGACATGACGTCATTCTGATCGATAGGGCCGGACCGGGCGAAGGAACGTCACATGGCAATGGCGGCGTGTTGGCGTCCTGTTCTATCATTCCAGTTACGGTTCCAGGGTTGCTCGGCAAAGCGCCCAAGATGCTACTAAGTCCCGCCCAGCCATTGTTCTTAAAATGGGGATACTTGCCAAAATTGCTGCCTTGGCTCAGGCAGTACTTGAGCCACGCTAATGCCGCGGATGTTGAACGGATCGCTGCGGCCCTGACGCCCATCGTCGGCGACAGCCTGAACGATCACAAAGCGTTGGCCGCAGGGACCGTCGCTGAGAAATGGATCGTCCCCAGCGACTATCTTTTCCTCTATCAGAACCGCGCCCATTTCGAAAGCGATGCCTTTGGTTGGAGCATTCGGCGCAAGCATGGCTTTGCGTGGGAAGAATTGGAAGGCAAGGCGTTCCACAACTACGACCCTGTGTTTAGTCCGGATATCGGATTTGCGGCCAAGCTGTCAGATCATGGCCATATCACCGATCCTGGACGATATGTGAAAGACCTAGCTGCCCACGTTGAGGCCCAAGGAGGTCGGCTCATCCGTGCAAATGTCGAAGATGTCACGCGCGAAAATGGCAGCGTCACAGGCGTGCGCGCGGGCGGTGAAACCATAAAATGCGACACGGCTATTGTAACGGCTGGAGTCTGGTCGGGGCCTCTGGCGAAGCGATTGGGTGTTTCTATTCCTCTTGAAAGCGAACGTGGCTATCATCTTGAATTGGTGGAACCTTCTGCCATGCCCCGCAGCCCGGTCATGGTGGCATCAGGCAAGTTTGTTGCCACGCCTATGGATGGGCGCATACGCTTAGCAGGTATTGTAGAGTTCGGAGGTTTGGATGCACCGCCCTCACGCGCCCCGTTTGAATTGATGCGCAAAAATGCCCGGGCGGCTTTCCCGGGCATAACATGGAAGGAGGAAGTGGAATGGATGGGGCACAGGCCCGCCCCGGCTGACTCGATCCCGATCATCGGCGGCGTGCCGGGTATCCAAGGGGCCTACATGGGCTTTGGGCACCACCACATTGGCCTGACAGGCGGGCCGAAAACCGGGCGCCTTCTGGCGCAGATGATCGCGGGCAGAACCCCGAACACGGATGTGAGCGTCTACGCGCCGTCACGTTACACGACATAAGAACAGGTCGATGAAAAACATCGGCGTTGACAAACTCAATAGGGAGAAAACGATGAAAAAACTGACAAACCTTCTGGCAGCGACAGCTCTGACTGCAGCTGCGTCCGCGCCGGCTATGGCCGAAAAATGGGACATGCCGATGGCCTATTCGGCCTCGAACTTCCACTCGGCCACAGGTGCGGAGTTTGCAAAATGCGTGACCACCGGTACAGGTGGTGAGATCGAGATTGTCACGCACCCGTCCGGCTCGCTTTTCAAAGGTGCCGACATCAAACGCGCGATCCAGACCGGGCAAGCCCCGATTGGTGAGCGTCTTTTGTCTGGTCACCAGAACGAAAATGCGTTGTTCGGGTTTGACTCAATCCCCTTCCTCGCAACCTCGTTCGACGACAGCACCAAGCTTTGGGAGGCCGCGAAGCCATCTATCGAAAAAGTATTGGCCGAACAGAACCTGACATTGCTGTATGCTGTGCCATGGCCGCCGCAGGGACTATATTTCAAAAACGAAGTGAACTCCGTCGCCGATATGAAAGGAATCAAGTTCCGTTCTTATAACAACGCGACTTCGCGACTGGCCGAGCTTACAGGAATGTTGCCTGTGACAATCGAAGCGGCGGAAATCAGTCAGGCCTTTGCGACGGGTGTGGCGGATTCGATGGTGTCATCGGGATCGACCGGATATGACCGCAAGGTCTGGGAAAGCTTGAACTTTTTCTATGAAGTTGATGCCTGGTTGCCGCGCAACTACGTGATGGTGAACTCGGATGTCTGGTCTGGTGTGTCGGATGCCAACAAGAATGTCATCAAGGCCTGCGCTGAACTGGCGGAATACGCAGGTAACTGGCGCGCCAAGGAATACACCGGGTTCACCCTGCAGGGTTTGCGGGATGGCGGTATGACCGTTGGCCCGGCTTCTGAACAGATGACGAATGAGCTGAAAGAGATCGGCGTGACCATGACCAATGAATGGCTGGAAGCTGCCGGTGATGAAGGTAAAGCCATCGTCGACGCGTTCAACGCATCTCAGTGACCTTTCGATTTGGGCGGCGATTCATCAGGCCGCCCTTTTCGCATCCAATCAAAATACAGCGGGGACAGCATGGCGGTATTGCGAGGGCTTCGGTCCGTACTGGACTTTATATATCTGGCGGCAGGGGTACTTGCGGCTCTCAGCCTCATTGCGATCCTGCTATTGATCGTTGTTCAGATGCTGGCCCGCTGGACCGGTGAGGTGTTTCCCGGAGCGCCCGATTATGCAGGCTATGCCATGGCCGCAGCGTCTTTCCTGGCCTTTGCCAATGCGCTCAACCGGGGCAGCCATATTCGGGTTTCAATCCTTCTGAACGCAGTGCCGGACGGTATCCGGCGTATTCTGGAGGTATGGTGTTTCGCGATAGGCACCGCTGTCATGTGGTATTTTTGCTGGTACGCCTACCGCTTTGTCTACTGGAGCTGGAAATTCAACGATGTCAGCCAGGGACAGGACAAAACCGCCCTTTGGATCCCGCAATCTGCAATGTTGATCGGCGCCGTCATCCTCGCCATCGCGCTGACCGACCATCTGGTCCACGTTCTGTTCAAGGGCGACCACCGCATTGTCCGCGATCTGGCCGACCAAAGCCACGGAGAGTAAGTCCATGGAAAACCTCTCTGTCATCATCCTTTTTCTGTTTGTTCTCTTTACCTTGCTGGGCACTGGCGTCTGGGTCGGGTTGGCCCTGATGGGTGTTGCCTGGGTCGGGATGGAGCTGTTCACAACCCGTCCCGTTGGGGACGTTATGATCACCACCATTTGGTCGGCGTCGTCGTCGTGGACGCTGACCGCACTGCCCATGTTCATCTGGATGGGCGAAATCCTGTACCGAACGCGATTATCCGAAGACATGTTCAAAGGCCTGTCCCCGTGGATGGCCCCTTTGCCCGGTGGATTGGTACACACCAATATCGTTGGATGTACGGTTTTTGCAGCCGTCTCGGGCTCATCAGCAGCCACGCTGACAACGGTTGGCAAGATGTCGATTCCTGAACTGCGCAAGCGCAATTATCCCGAGCGGATGATCATCGGGACATTGACCGGGGCCGCCACACTTGGGCTGATGATCCCCCCCTCGCTGACCCTGATCGTGTACGGGGTGACAATCAATGAATCCATCACCAAGCTTTTCTTTGCAGGGATCCTTCCGGGCCTGGTTTTGGCGGCGATGTTCATGGGCTATGTGGCGATCTATTCAAAGCTCGGCAAGGATTGGAGCCCAAATTCCGAAAGCAAATTGAGCTTTTCCGAGAAAATCAGAAACTCGCGCTTTCTGTTGCCCGTAATATTGCTGATCATGGTCGTCATCGGGTCGATGTATCTGGGATACGCCACCGCGACTGAGGCCGCGGCCTTTGGGGTCATCGGCGGACTGCTGTTGGCGGCGGGTCAGGGATCGCTAACCTGGAAGACCTTTACTGAAAGCCTGATGGGCGCCACGCGCACCAGCGCGATGATTGCCCTCATCCTGGCGGGTGCGGCCTTCCTTTCGTTGTCGATGGGCTTTACCGGCCTGCCGCGTGGTCTGGCCGATCTGATCGCCGGTTGGGAGTTGACCCGGTTCGAACTGCTCATGGTGCTGCTGGTCTTCTACATCATTCTGGGCTGTTTTCTGGACGGTATTTCTTCGGTCGTGCTGACCATGGCCGTGGTCGAGCCCATGATCCGCGACGCGGGGATCGACCTGATCTGGTTCGGTATCTTCATCGTGGTCGTTGTTGAAATGGCGCAGATCACGCCACCGATCGGATTCAACCTGTTCGTCATGCAGGGCATGACGAACCACGAGATGAGCTATATCGCGCGGGCGGCCATTCCGATGTTCCTGATCATGGTTCTGATGGTCTTTATCCTGATCTGGTTCCCCGACCTTGCAACTTGGTTGCCCGAGAATTTGCGGCAAAGCCCAGGCGGATAGAGCTGTTTTGAACCCGCTCCACCTGGCGGCGCGCCATGGCCCTTATGTTTTGATCTGTGGGTTGGCGGCAGGTCTTCTGTTGCCAGCTCTCGCGGAACCGATGCGTGATTTGCTTCCTCCTTTGGTGGTGCTTTTACTGTTCGTGAACGTGCTGAGGATGGATCCCAAGGCCATTCTGGGATCACTGAGTGACCTACACAAAGTCGCGCTCACGGTTGTCGGATTTCAGCTGGTTACGCCGATGATCCTTTTTGCACTCGGATACGTGTGCGGATGGATCGGGACACCCGTGCTTTTATCCCTGCTGATCATGGCGGCGGCACCGTCCATCTCGGGTAGTCCAAATATGTGCCTGATGATGGGCCACGCGCCAGAACATGCGATGCGATTGATGGTTGTGGGCACGGCTCTGTTACCCTTGACCGCCCTACCCATCTTTCTCCTCATGCCGCAGTTGGGGGACATACAATCTGTTTTGTGGGCAGGTCTGCGACTGTTTCTCACGATCTTATGCGCAACTGGCGCAGCCATATTCGTAAGACGCACGGTGTTGCGCAGGCCTTCACAGTTCATGCTGTTGAATCTTGAGGGGATGGGAACACTCACACTGGCTGTGTTTGTCATTGGTCTGATGCCATCGGTCAGCGCAACGGCGCTGGAGGACCCGGCTTTGGCTGCATTCTGGATCGCCTTTGCCTGTCTGGCCAATTTCGGCGCGCAGATCGTCATGTTTCGCTTTACACAGGGCAGGCTACCTGCGGCGCGGGCCACTACGGTGTCATTGATTGCTGGCAACCGCAACATCGCGATCTTTTTTGTAGCTCTGCCTACAGAGGTCACGGCCCCGATAATGGCCTTCATCGGGGCCTATCAAATTCCGATGTACCTGACCCCGATGATTTTGCGCCGCCTCTACCAACAGGACGGGCCATCATGACCTTTGATTATGTGCGCGCGCCTCAGTTTTTGACTGTTTTTTTTGCGACACCCGCTTTTGTAAGTCGGAACGTGCAGGTGATGATCACGGCTGATGGCTCTTGTAACAAAAAGTGCTTCGATGCGGCCGCAAAACGAAGGGTGCTGTCAGACGAATTCTAACCAGTCTCAGTTTGCCGCAGAAACCGTGAATCTATGGCGAGGGCTCGCTCAATGGCGTCCGGATGCCAGTGGCCGGATTCGTTGGCCAGTGTGGAAAACATTGCCCGAAAGCCATGTGCCGTCATCTCGTCCTTCTCATACCCCATGCGGCGCAGCGCGGCATTCAAAGTATTTTCGCTCATGCAGCGCTTGGATGAACGTACCGATGGAAAGAGCAACTTGCCCCAACCCGTCAGGTCGCGCAGTTCCTTCAAGTGATCGAAGGTTTGGCGGGACAGCGGTATTGTGTGAGGCCGACGCATCTTGGCGCGATGTGCCGGAACAGTCCACGCCATTCTGGCTTCGTCGATCTCATCCCACTCCGCCATTCGCAACTCTCCAGGGCGCAGGGCAGTCAACGCGAGAAGTTGCAACGCAAGGCGCGTAGTTCTTTGACCGGCAAACCCTTCGATAGCCCGCAGCAATGCACCGACCTGCGCCGGATCAGTGATTGCCGCGCGGTGCTGCACCTGGGGCCGGATCTGGGCATCCTTCAAACCATACGTCGGATCGTTATCCGCCTGTCCCAGGGCGATGGCATAGCGAAAGACGGCCCCGGCAGCAGACCGCATCCGTACGGCGCTTTCGTGAGTGCCCTTTTTTTCCATCTTCTGAAACGGAGCCAGAATATCCCGTGCTGTTATTTGCGTGATCGGTATTTTCCCAATATCTGCGGAAAGTAGCCGGTGAAACCAGGCGGTCTTTGTCAGCGTTGCTTCGGCACGGCCTTCGCTGCGCTTCTTTTCCAGCAGTTCTGCCGCCAACTTGGAGAAGGTAGCGTCGTTCTCTGCCTCTTCTCTGGCTTTTTTGTCTTTGCGAACGCTGGAAGAATCTTCGCCATTTGCGATCAAGCTGCGGGCGTCGTCCCGTTTCCGTCGCGCATCAGCCAGTGTCACTTCAGGTTACTTGCCCAGCGCCAGCAGCTTTTCCTTTTGGAGCCAACGATACTTGAAGCGCCAGAGTTTCGAACCGTTCGGCTTTACCAGCAAATATAGTCCGTCAAAATCGGCCTGCTTGTAGGGCTTCTCCTTAGGCTTCAGAGCCCGAATCCGTGCGTCGCTCAAGACAGGGTAGATTACAGCGCACGTAGCAGGACAACATCGGACAATCCGACAGTAGAAGTCCTGCAACTACAAGCTAATATCAGTCAAAATCGGACGCAACTGGATGTTAAAGTGGTGCCCCCACACAGCTTCGGCACCAGAAATCGAACCTTTCTAAATCACACGTTTTCAGATACTTAGCCGATACAGCCTGCCTGAGTGTGGACCCAGTGGGGACCATTTTGTGGACCCGCGAAGAGAAACTAGAGGGAGCCTAAGTTGAGCGTCAAGGCATAATCAACCGCGGGGACAAAGTGCAGAAGGACACGTTAAAGAAAGAACTTCAAAGCCTTGGCATCGAAGGTCTCTCGAACGCAACTACCGACCACACGACTCTACTGAATTGGATGATTCACGCCGGATTGTTCAGCAAGGCTGGCCGCGCTAATCCGGTCCCTGAGGACGCGGTAATAAAGTCCACACTCGGAATCTCCATGACAGAGCGTGCTCAATTCGCTGAGTTACCACTAGCTCAACAGATTTTCTTGCAGGTGCTACGGCGACTGGCAGAGAGCAGTGGAGCCGCGGGAATACCGGCAAAGCAAATCATAGACGAATGCCTTCGGGACCACCCTGGACGATTTCGTGAGGATCAAACCGTGCACTTGTCGTTAAACCTCTTTCAGACGCTGGCTGGCTAGTAATTCCACCCCCTTCCGGGAAAGGGAGAGGTGGGAAAAGCGGGCTCATTGAACCAGCGGCGAAACTACTTGGTGTGCCAATTGAAGCAGTCTTACCTGATTTTGATCAAGTCATCCCATCGGAACTTCGCACCAAGATAGACTTGCCACGCGAGGAAGTTCAGCGCCTATTGAAGAGCAAGGAAAAGTATGATCGTGGTCTTGGCCTTGAACTGCTTGCATTAAAGATGATCATTGACATCGGCTTAGAGCCGAGAGCCTTTCGACTTCGAAGTCGAGAAACTGCATACGCTGAAGTTGATCTGACTGCCGAAGGAAAGAACTTGTTGTTTTCCCGATGGAACTTCCAGTGCAAGAATACAAAGGACAATGTCAGCCTAGGCGATGTTGCAAAAGAAGTTGGTTTAGCGATTTACTCCAAGGCACACGTAGTTGTCGTCGTCACGACTAGTGACTTTTCAGGCGAAGCCAGAAACTACGTGCGGGAGATTACTCAAGCGACACACCTACAGTTCCTTCTAATCAACAAACCCATAGTAGATGCATATCTCGACCGAGGGCCCGGAGTTCTACACGATCACGTTGCCGAAAATGACGCAAACGTCATGGCTCAGAAAAGAGCTCAGCCCATTTCTCCAGACGAATAACCTAAACTTCCTCTGTCTAAATCTGAATGCCCGAAAGGGCTGCGCGATCAAGTTGTGATTGCGCACCAGTAGTTTGAGAGAATTTGAACTGGCCATGTTGCCATATCGCCAACAGGAAGATTTTGCCAAAGCAAAAGGCCGACGGGGAAAAATCTGGATTCCCACCTAGGGGTAATGAATTGAGCCCGCCGAGCAGCGATCAAATTGACCGTGAGACGGTATTTGCGAAGACCACGGTTTATTCTGCTTCATCCACGCCTGTTGCTTCAGCGGTGTGTGCTTTGTTCCACGCTTCTTGTGTTTTCTGTGAACCCACAACTTCCACGAAGTCGTCGGGCGTCTGTGTCGCAAATTGCTTCACTGCATCACGCCCCTTCGCGAAGTAAAGTGTGGTGCCCGTTATAGGTTCAATTCCGGTGTGAACAGTGTCTCCCTCGGATTGTGCCCAGAATCCGAGGTGATCAGCCGCCTTGCGAAGATGCGTATGCGACCAAGGGAAATCGTTACCAAAAACCGCCTCAATAGCTGGGCGCATTTCTTGGACGGCATCATAAGGGCGTTTGGGGATGCGGGGATCGATATCGGCAGGTGCCGACAATTGGACGTTGCCGACAAGTTTGTAGGCAGGCGAACCCTTCTCCTGAACAAGCGTTCCAGTGTCAATTAGGTTGAGCTCCGTTGCGGCGCTGGCAGGCAAGTAGAAGCACTCGCTCGTGCCGCACCATCGCGGGGCGTTGTTCGTCGCCTTCACCACCCCCAAGCTTTTCTTTCACGTAGATGTAAAAGGCATCCTTAATGGTCAGCTTAGGTTTTGGATTGTCAGGGTGCGCGTTGTTAGGGTCCATTATCGCGCGCAAAAGCGCAGGGTCATCCCGCCCAGAAGCAATCAGGCTCTCAGCAAGAAGTTCTCGGGAATAATCAGGGGTGAAGCCATGAGCATCAGGCTGGTCACCCACTTCCCCTGCGCCAATCACTGCCAAAGACAACTCGCTGGCCTCAATGCGCGCAGCATCCCACGCAGCGCGGGGCGTGAATTTCTGTTTGGGGGCCTTCGCGGCGGCGATCTCTGCGTCAATCTGCGCAACAACCACTGCATATTTTCGCATCAGTTCTTTGTCTGTGCGGGCCTCGATAACAGCCTTTCGTTCAGACCTACCTATGGCTGCCTGCGCATTCGCTGGAACTCGCTTGCGATATTCCCACTTACCCTGACCGAGTTCTTTCAGACCTTTTAGTTTCATCATCACGCCCATTATGGACCTCCTGTGGACCTAAATGTGGACCCGAGAAGGCATCTATCGGCTTGTTTTCTTTGAAAATATGGTGATTTGCAAGGTGAAGTGGTGCCCCCACACGGACTCGAACCGCGGACCTACTGATTCATACCACTACGACTTTCGCCGCCACGCACAGAGCGCTTTGTGGTCTGGACTTTCTCTTCACCGTGACCCCGGGGGGCTTTAGGTGGGTGCCGTCAAGTCTCTACACGTTCAATCCGAGTTGCCTCGGAAAGCTTCGCTCGGGATTGCCAGCAGCACTACCTGCTCAGGTTTCCCCGAATTTGACACCAGTTCACCTCAACGTTTCCATCAAGGGCTGCAACTTTGCCTCAGAATTAGAGCCTGAGGCGGCGCTACAAATCAGTTGCTCTACCAGCTGAGCTATAGGGGCACCTTTTTGCCTCGCTTCTTCGACACGACCAGATCCACTTCATTTTTGGATCAAGCCAATCAAACGGCCAAGCGTCAAAAGTTGGGACGCACTTTGGAACACATTAACCCTTGTTCCTCGGACACCGTCCCACTGGATGAGCAGGCGTATATGGCAAAATTTTCAGACCCGCAACCCGCTAAATTTCGTAGTCCGTGACGTTGTCCTCAAGCACTGGTTATGCCAGTTTGTGAACTTCCATTACCCAGATATCGCAGAAAACACTGGTTCGATTGTTGGCATCATCTGAAAAGGCTGTCTGCGGCTTTTTACACTGATCTATAGGGTTTTCCGCAACTCGAAGAAATGTAGGCATACTTGCCTTGCGGTCGAGGGGCTCGGGCTTCAAAGAGAGATGAACATATCCGAGATCTGCCTCACCGCAAACGTCCCTGTACGAGACGGTAGGTCACGCTAAATAATCTGAGGATTCCGGAACAGTTATTTGATATCCGGGAGGCGCCATGCCTGCACAGACTTGAAATGCGGACCTGCTGATTACAAATCAGTATCTCTATTAGCTTGGCTACAGGGGCACTTGGCGTCAATTACTTTCACTTGTAGTGGACCGCAAGCCTATATAAATAAAGTAACTCGGGGATTTGCGGTGTTCATCACTTGGCAATGCCCCATCACTCAGAATGGCGTGGGTTTGACTGCTCCTGTCGCAGCCTGTAACTCGACGAACGGGGCACAAGCAAGGGCACGAACCGAAGATGCAGGTTGCTATCCACGCAGGCGCGGCGTTTACCGACGAAGGTCGGGTGCTGGCTTCATTGACAAAAAATGCCTCCACACTGGCGGCAAACGGGGTGACGTTTTTTGGTCCGCGACGTTACAGACGCGTGTTCAAACCGGCTTTTGACAAGTTTGAGGCCGCGTCTAACGACTTAAACTCGCAACAGAACACTGATGAGACTTTGCCGGTCGGTGCAAATTCCCCGCGGGTTATATACTCTTGCAGCAGCTTCATGGGAGAAACGGTATCGGCTCTAAAGGAAGGGCACCTGTACCCTCTTGCAGGCCGCAGAATGGCCTTTTTGGAGCAAAACTTCCGCGACCATCAGATCGAACTTTTCATGGGGCTCAGAAACCCGGGTAGTTTCATCCCAAAACTGCTGATGTCACTGCCGGAACAGGCACGCGCCGACGCTATTCGGAATACAGATCTGAGCTGCCTGAGTTGGATTGGCATGATCGAAGACATCCGAGATCTCGCACCCGGAGTTCAAATTTCATTATGGGGCAACGAAGACACCCCCTTTATCTGGGGAGAAATCATTCGTGCTCTGGGTGGCTTGGGCGAGGACACCCCCCTAATAGACGAACACGATCTGCTGCTGTCTTTGTTGGACGAAACAGGTCAGAAGGAAGTCTTGGAGTTGTCCAATCAGGATGCCGAACCAAGTGAGGCAAGCCTGCACGAAAACATGGCTCGTATTTTCGAAAACCACGCAAAGCCGGGTGAAATCGAAGAAGAACTGGATCTGCCCGGTTGGAGTATCGAAGTCGTAGACGCGTTTACCGAATTGTATGAACAGGATCTTGAACGGCTTGGTTCCATTCCTGGGGTTCGTGTTCTTAAACCCTGACCGCGTTTCTGGAAGCCGGCTCCTGTATGGCGGAGCTAATTTTACTGCCCTCGCCGAAGAGTTTCTTCGAATCTGAAGCTTATTCAACTGCAGTGAGTCCTGTGACTGCCTCGGACGCATCCGGCACAAGATTTCACAGAGTGGATCGAAGTTGACCATTGGGCGATGAGACCTCTGGCTTTGGTAACTGAGAAACAGGATGGATGCTGACTTTATTCATCTCGTCAGGGCTCTTGATGCCAATCATTGACCAACACGCCATTTCTGTTTGAATCGTTGGTTAGTGTCGCCTTTTGAACAGGAGCAGTTCGCGAGAAGAGCTGCTCTTGTTCATGGTCAAGCCCGGTAATCGCGCGTTAAAGCGGCGACCCACATTTTCAATGGTGCCCGGAAATCCATCAGGTCAAAGCCTTTGTGATCGTCGACCCAACCGTCGATCCGATCCGAAGTCGCACCGACAAAGTCGTTGAACATCGGACAGATCAGACCACCGTCATCACGGATCAAAGCAGAGGCTTCCGCGTACATTTCCTTGCGCTTCGCTTCATCAAGCTCGGCGCGCGCCGCGATGACGATTTGGTCAAAACGCTCGTTGAAGAACCGGGTGTCGTTCCAATCCGCTGTGGACAAATAGGCTGTGGACAGCATTTGGTCCTGAACCGGACGGCCACCCCAGTAACTGGTGCAGAAGGGTTGCTTGTTCCAAACTTCGGACCAGTAGCCGTCATTGGGCTCGCGCTTCACGTCCAGCGTGATACCCGCGGCAGCTGCGGACTGCTGAAACAACGCGGCCGCATCCAATGCGCCGGGGAACGAGTTCTCAGACGACCGAAGCGTGACTGGCCCGCTATGACCCGATTTCTTGAAGTGGAAAGCCGCTTTGTCCGGGTCGTATTCCCGCTGTTCGAACTCGGTCGCGATTGGATAAGAGCCGTTGATAGGTGTGTCGTTGCCCACAGAGCCATAGCCAAAGAGGATCTTGTCCACCATTTCCTGACGATTGATGGCGTATTTCAAAGCCATCCGCAGATCATGATTGTCGAATGGCGCCGTATTAACGTGCATGATGAACACGTAATGGCCTGCGCCAGAAGTCGAGCGAACGGTAACTCCGGGTGCACGGTCAACAAGGCGCGCGGTACGGGGTGGCACCCGGTCAATCATATCGACCTGACCGGATTGAAGCGCCGCGACACGTGCGGTGTTGTCGTTGATGACAATCACTTCGATTGTGCCGGCATGACCAATATTGTCATCCCAATGATTGGGGTTCTGTTCGGCCACGAAACGCACACCCATATCGGCGGCTTTCAAAATATAGGGGCCAGTGCCAATTGCGGCAGCAGGGTCCTCCTTGCCGCCACCGGGCTGGATGACCAGGTGATAGTCCGAAAGCAGATATGGGAGGTCTGCGTTGGGCGCTTCCAACTCGACGATGAACAGGTCGCCATCCGTCCGCATGCCGGCGATACCACGCAACAAACCCAACGCCCCGGATTTGGTCTCTTCGTTCGAGTGTCGATCGATGGTCTGCAGAACATCCTCGGCGGTGACAGGCTGGCCGTTAGAGAATGTAATGCCGTCGCGGATCTTGAACGTCCATGTTTTCGCGTCGGCAGAAGCCTCAAAGCTTTCCGCAACTTTGGGCTCAAGACCGCCGTCAGGTGCAAGCGCCAATAGCGTCTCACCCCACAGGCGGGCGACCATATTGGCAGTCGAGTTTGCGGCAGTCGCAGGATCAAGGCTGTCGGTCGTGCCGCCGCCCTGGATACCAACGCGAATGGTACCGCCTTTCTGTGGACCAGCGGCTTTGACCGCTGCCGACATCGCCAGATTGGCTGTTGCCGCAGCCAGACCCAAGGCAAACGCCTTCCCAAGAAATTCACGGCGGGGCATTTTGCCCAGGGCCGCCTGTTTTGCCAGATATTTGATATGTTCGTTCATGGTGGTTTCCCCGTTGTCGTTTGAGAGCTTAGATTTGGTTAGTAGGTCGCAAGTGACATACCGCCTGCATCTGCGGCCGGCGGAAAGCGCCGTGACAGTCTTTCGATGATCTCGTCACGTGTGCCGCGATACTCTTCTTTGAAGTAGAGATTGACGTGTTCACCCGGATCGTTGCGCAGATCGAACATCTCTCCCCAATCTGGGTTCTGAGGGTAGATTGTGACGCGCCATTCGCCTGTCATCACCGTCTGATTGTAGGTGTCCATGCGCGTGCGTGGGTGATACTCGGCAAAAAATTCTTGCCGTCCCGACCCGTCTGCCTGCGTCATCAGGTGAGCGAACGAGACCCCTTCAGTTGGCTGGTGTTCCAATTCCAGATATTCTTGCAGGGTCGCGCGTAAATCCAGATGACTTGTCGTTCCGTGACGCTCACCAGGTTCGATGCCCGGACCTGCGACGATCAGCGGTACCTGCAAGAGCGATCTGTAAGGGCTGGGCCCTTTCCGGATCAGCCCATGGTCGCCCAGCAGTTCTCCATGATCCGAGGTGAAAATGACAACCGTATCTTCAAGAAGACCCTGCTGCTCTGCCTGTGCCATGATCCGCCCGACGCAATCGTCAATCATCGAGATCATTCCATTGGTATAGGCGATCGCACGGCGAATGGAGTCATCCGAGAACTTCAATGTGGTTTGCAGAAATCCTTGTTCGCGCGGGGGACCCGGATCGCGCAGAAAGTCCACATAGCTTTTGTCATTTTCATCATTGTCGCCGTCGCGCAGAAAAGACGGCATCGCTGCCAACTCATCCGGTATATGCGCAGGCATCGGCATGTCTGCCGGATCATACATGTCGCACCATGGCGCAGGGGGCGAGAACGGATGGTGCGGATCGGGAAATGAAACAAACAGAAAGAACGGGTCTGAACCGCCATTTTCAGTCAGGAATTCGCAGGCCCGATCTGTGATCCAAGAGTTGTAATGCAAGTCGAAAGGGATGGCCGATTTCCAAACTTCGTCGATATCCCCGGATTGCGGTTCAAGCGCGTTCTCAGGCAGGTAGAGTTCAGCCGCTCCCGGCGCGACGGACTCCAGCCACCGGGCATAATGCCCACCTTCCGTTGCGCTAACGGATTCTCCAATCAGCATGTCGACCGTTTCGAACCCGTAAAAGGGGCCGCGCCATCCCTCACTTTCCGGTAAGGCCCAAAAGGCGTTCGAGTCCGGCATAAGATGCTCTGGCCCGGCCAGAATGGGTTGGAAATGAAACTTCCCGATCCCATGGGTCTTGTACCCCACGGCTTGAAAATCATGGGTTATCAGTTGCAGGTCTTCAGGCAAGGCAACCCCGTTGCGCGTCAGGCCGTGCGACCTTGCGTATTGACCGCTGAACAACGTGGACCGGCTTGGAGAGCAGATTTGGTGCGGTGTGAAATGCTTGGTAAAGACAGCGCCCCGCTGGGCCAACGCATCTATATTCGGTGTCCTGACATGCTCGTTTCCTGTGCAACCCAGACTGTTCGCGCGTTGCTGGTCCGTCATAATCAAAATGACATTTTTCTTCATTCTTAGCACTGCCCCCCAAAACAACGGGACAGTACCACGAGCGGTAAATTCGAAATAATACTATCTGCTTAACATGATATTTGATAATCGAATACCTATGTTCACCCATAACCAACTCAAAGTCTTTTCTGCAATCATGCAAACCGGGTCGGTTTCCGCTGCTGGTCGCAGGTTGAATCTGTCACAGCCCAGCGTCAGTCGTCTTTTGTCAGATCTGGAGCGGGAATTCGGGGTGCCCTTGTTTCGTCGCCGAAGTAAGGGTGTGACGCCGCTCCCCGAAGCCGAGGAATTCTATCAAGAAGTTGAACGCAACTTTCTGGCCCTTGCGAACCTGGACGAGGTCGCAACTCAGATCGCTCGAAAGGATCGCGGATCTTTATCCATCGCTACAATAACCGCCGCCTCTTTGGATATCGTGCCTCAGGCTTTGAAGCGGCTGAACATAGCGGAAAAGAACATTCGGATCGATTGGCGGGTACGATCTTCGAACTGGATACTGGACTATGCCCGTTTCGGAGCGATGAGAACAGGTTTCGCCTATGTGTCCCGTTCGTTGAAGGAAATGAACATCTTATACGAAGGGAGCTTGCCGCATGTTTGTTTTGTTCCCGAAAGTCATCCCTTGTCCGCAGATCAGGGGGCGCTGACACTGGATCAGATGGCGCCCTATCAGATTATCGGGCTTCGCAACGAGGTTGAGAGTGCATTGTCGCTTAGTGATTTACCCATAGGTGAGCACCCGCCAGTGACTGTCGAAACATCTTTAGCTGCACTCACTCTCTGCAAAACCTGTGGTGGGCTACCTGTCGTAGATGCTTTTACGGCTTGTCATTGGTTGAAGGGGAACAAGGGGCAGCCGCGGATCGTCGAAGACCTTCCTCTCTACCGGTTCGCGGTCGTCGAACCGATTGGCATCAACGCTTCACAGATCGACAGGGACTTTCAACATTGCCTGATCCAAGAGATCGAACGCGTCGTCTCGTGGATCAAACGACTCCGAGAAAAAAAATAGCGCTGTCATTGGCCATGGCATATCAATGCTGTGGTCGCATTCCTCATTGCAGCCATTCGCTGCAAGTACAAATCCCAACTTTTGTTTTCGCAACGGTGACCAGGATCTTCGGGTGAAGATTGCCCCTGAATGTAAGCTCCGCCGACGCACGCGCCACCGCTGCCAGTCCGCGACGGTAATGAGATCTTTCTCTGGGGATACTCTTGCGAGAGGTTTTCGAGTTGCACGCCTTCGTCCAGATACGTCGATTTGAAAACGGCGAGCGCGCAACCCTGGGATCGAAACCGACGTCAAGGCGCCGATCAACTTCGGGTCCTGAAGATCGGACAGGCCCCGCGGTCGGGAAGTTCAGGAGATCAGGAAACCAAATATTAGCTTCCCGGATCGCGAGCTTTACTTCATGCCCAATGCTTCTTTGTACATCTCAATTACAGCCTCTTGTTCGGCAATGTCGTCTTTATCTCTTTTTCTGAGAGAAATGATGCTGCGCATGGCCTTCACGTCGTAACCACGTGCTTTACTCTCTGAATACACTTCTTTTATTTGATCCGCGATATCCTTCTTTTCCATTTCCAAACGCTCAATACGCTCGACAAATTGGCGCAATTCTCCGGCGGTGACCTTGTAGCTATCTTGGACCGAATCCTGTTCCATCATTTACCTCATTAGATTTCGCTGCGTTTATCCGGGTACAGAGAACACATCTCGGGATGCGTGTATCTCTCATTACTCATTGCCTTTAAAACTAGACAACAGTTTATTGGTGGTAAAAATAACTGTGGGCTTTAGCCTCAGTCACGACCTCTTTCTGCTGTTAAGCCAGATCTTTCTTTTCAGCGTCCAGACCTTCGAACCGTTCGATGAATTGGCGTAGCTCGCCTGCGGTTACGCGATAATTGGCAGTGGCCTGATCTTCGGCCATGTCATCCATTTATGTCTCTCCCAGAGGTGGATTGCTGTTGCTTTGGCAACGGGCAATATGCCGGATACATTGCCACCGCCCGCGCCGCAAGCGCCCAATCACCAGCGGGCTTGTGCGCGCATGGGTTCTCGGCTAATCGCAGAGGAACGTGACAAGCAAATGTGGGGAACCATGTTCGAATTCATCACTTGGGGCGGTGCCGCCCTGTCGCTTGCCGGGCTTGTGGGCCTGGTCTGGTGCATTGCACACGTGATGAAGGCGCGCAAATCCGGCCTCTCGGACGAAGAATTGCGCGCTGTTGTTCAGGGTGTTCTGCCGTGGAATCTGGCTTCGTTGTTTTTGTCGGTGATTGGCTTGATGGTGGTAATCTTAGGGATTTCTTTTGGCTAGCCTGACGGACTAGACCGGCAGATTGTCGAAGCGCGCCTCCATGGCATCTTCGCACAGGGCTGCATCCAGCTGTCGCAGGCGCGACGGTACGTGCATACCCTCCTGACGCATCCTATCGATCACTTTGGACAGGCTGGGCTGAAGGGCAAGTCGCGTATCAAGACCCGCACCGTTGAGCTTTTTTTCAAGTTCTTCAGCTTCCGAGTATAAATTGATTGATGACATTTCCATCCTCCCAAATGTCTTCATTTACTCCGATATATGTGACCTTTTTAAGACCCGCCCAGATTACGCATAAATCGCGCGGGAATCCGCCTGTTGGCCCTGCCGTTCCGGTTGTCCTAAAGCGAATTGACTAAATTTTACTCATAATGAGACTTCCCTGCCTTGACCAGCATCAAATTACACATGTTGATTATGACATATTCCGTAATTAATATGTGAAATGGCAGCACTGACGGAGAGCCACATGACACCCATAGTGAAAGCGTTTTTCGACCCCGAGACCTTTACGGTTTCCTACGTGGCGCAAGAGCCCGAAGGCCTTGCCTGTGCGGTCATCGACAGTGTTCTGGATTTCGACCACGCCTCGGGCCGCACCAGCACAAGCTCGGCGGATCAGATCATCGACCATGTGCGCAAGAATGATCTGCGGGTCGAATGGATACTGGAAAGCCATGTTCATGCCGATCACCTGTCTGCGGCACCTTATTTGCAGCAGGAATTGGGTGGCAAGATCGGTATTGGCGATCAGATCGTCACCGTTCAGGAAACCTTCGGCAAAATCTTCAACGAAGGCACCGAGTTTCAGCGCGATGGCAGCCAGTTCGACGCTCTCTTCCGCGAAGGCGACAGTTTTCACGTCGGGCAGATGCGCGGAGACGTGCTACATACGCCCGGACATACGCCTGCCTGCCTGACTTACGTAATCGGGGATGCGGCTTTTGTCGGCGACACCCTTTTCATGCCGGATTTCGGTACGGCGCGGTGTGACTTTCCGGGCGGGTCTTCTGCGATACTGTATGACTCGATCCAGAAAATCCTGTCGCTTCCGGATGAGACGCGGATTTTTGTCGGCCACGATTACAAGGCACCTGGGCGCGATGAGTACGCCTGGGAAACAACGGTTGGTGAGCAGAAGGCGCTGAATGTTCACATTGGTCAGGGTCGCTCGATCGAAGAATTTGTCGAGATGCGCGATGCCCGGGATGCGACGCTGGGTATGCCGCGGCTGATCCTGCCGTCCCTGCAGGTCAACATGCGCGCGGGGCAGATGCCTCCCGCCGATGAACATGGTGACGTGTTTCTGAAGCTTCCTCTGAACAAACTCTGACTATCTGGCCGCGAACGGCAAAGGACACAAAATGCACACAGACTGGATTTGGGGCCTTGGCGGAGGCCTTCTGATTGGCCTTGGCGCCGCCGTCTACTTGTTGGGCAACGGGCGCATCATGGGGGCCAGCGGCATTCTGGGCGGGTTGATCGACAACAGTGACCGGTCGCTGGAACGACTAAGCTTTCTGGCGGGTGTAATCGGGATGCCCCTGTTGCTGCGGCCCCTGCTCTCTCCGGCGCCCGAGACACATCTGACCAGCAATATCGCCGTAGTAATCATCGCCGGTCTGCTGGTGGGGTCCGGAACGCGCATCGCCAACGGGTGCACATCCGGTCACGGTGTCTGCGGGATTTCGCGGTTCTCGCTGCGTGGCATCGTCGCCACCTTGATCTATATTGGGGCTGGCGTTGTTACGATCACCTTGTTCCGCCATGTCTGGGGAGTGATCTGATGCGTGCGCTTGTTTCGCTACTGGCGGGGTCTCTGTTCGGTGCAGGCCTGCTGTTGTCCGGTATGACCAACACCAGCAAGGTACAGGGTTGGCTGGATTTCTTCGGCCAATGGGACCCGACGCTGGCCTTTGTGATGGGCGGTGCGATCCTGCCAATGCTGATCGCCTGGCATTTGACTACTCATCGGCGCCCCCTGACTGGTGGGCAGTTTCCAAAACCGGCCGCGCCCGAGTTGGACCGCCGCCTGATCCTGGGGTCTGTACTGTTCGGGATGGGCTGGGCGCTGGCCGGGTTGTGCCCCGGGCCTGCGCTCGCCTCGCTCAGCTATGGTGGGGTTGGCGGGGTTGTCTTTCTGCTGGCTATGATCGCGGGGATGTACGCGGCACCGTCGTTGGGCGCGCAACTGGACAGGGTCGCAAAGGCGGCCTAATCAATTGCCATGGAGATTCGCCCGATTACCCCCCGCTACGCCGTCTCGCCGCAAATCACGGTCGAGGACGTTCCCGCCATTGCCGAGGCCGGTTTTGTCAAGGTCATCTGCAACCGGCCCAATGTCGAGGTTCCGGCAAACATGCAGTCGGATGCCATCGGTGAAGCGGTGCGCGCGGCGGGGCTGGACTACGAAGTACTGGAACTGACACACCAGACCATGACGCCCGAAAATGTGGCCCTGCAACGCGAGTTGGCCGAAAGCTGCAGCGGGCCGGTTCTGGCCTATTGCGCCTCGGGCACGCGCTGTTCCGTGATTTGGGCGCTGGGTCAGTGCGACCGGATGAGCACGGACGACATCCTGGATGCCACCACCAAAGCGGGTTACGCGCTGGAAAACCTGCGCCCGACCCTTGATCAGATCCGCAGCGGTGCTGACTGATTTAACTCAGCGCTCCCGGATCCGTGTCTGATAATTTCAGACCGGCCAGTTACGAAATTTCGGCCACCATCTGATCTGAATCGGCGAAATTCAGGTTGGACTCGGTATCGCTTGTTGCACCGGGATCGAACGCGACCGGCATCTGCGATAGCTCCGACGGCGCGGGCATGTCCGGCTCGGGTTGAGACGCTGCGATCGTGCGGGCCTCTAGAAACTCGGCAGTTTCGGATTGGGTCAGCGCTGTCAGCGGCGTGTATTCGTTCAGCCGGACCGCGCGCATGCCGCCACGCTGCCCCAACCGGCCAATCGCGGCGCGGCTGCGGTCAATCGTCAGAACCTCGGCGCGATCCAGCCTTGAACCCGTCAGGGGAAGAACATCCCCAGTCTTGAGGCGAGACAGAGATGCCAGAGGCAGCGACATGCGGCAGATCACCGTATTCAGCTCGGCCCGCAATACCCCCGATGCTTGCTCAAGATTTGGGCCTGTGTCCTCTTGCGTCAGCTCGTCGGCATCCTCGGCAGTCCGGTCCGGCAGGAGCACCGAAATCTGCCCTTGTCGCAGACCGCCGCCCAGTTCCAAAGTCAGGTCAAACACCCGATACGCGTCTTCGATCATCGCCAGCGACGACGTGCGCAGATCGGCAAGTTGTGTGGCAAATTCAAACCCCGACAAGCTGGATTTATCCCCCGGAGCCTCTACCAGATCGACCGCGCGCGCCATGGCGTCTTCAATCAGAGGCACCACCATTGCCCCGTCGGTGTGTGTAAATGCGCGGGGGGCAGGTTCATCCGCCATCACCTCGCCAATGGTTTGCACCTGAACGATGGCCGATACCGCACCAATATCCATGCAGATGGCAGCCGAAGCCCCGTCGTCATCGACAAACTGCAACAGCAGCCAATCTTCCCCGACCTGATCCGCCAACATGTCCGGTGTTCGGTGGGATTGCCTGGCGCCGATAACAACCATTGGCAGCTGCAACCGATCCCCGGCAGCCCGGGCAAAGGCCAGCCGCAGCGCGCGCAGGACCGAGCGCGGCTTATCGCCCTGCTCTTCCTGTCCCACTGAAAGCTTGCGCGCCAAAGCTGCGCTGATCGTCTGCGTCATGCCCAAAACCGCTGTAGATTGCTGTATCCGACATCTGGTCTAACCCGGTTCAGGTTACGAATGTCTTTACACCCGCATCACTGCGCCGCCTGTTGATAGGCCATTGGCAGCCTGACACGAAACGCTGCCCCGCCCTGCCCCGGCAGATAGGTAATCTCTCCGCCCAGTCGCTGCATGATCTCGCGGCAGATCGCCAGCCCCAGCCCGGCTCCGCCCGCCTTGTCGACACCCACGCGAGCGAATTTCTCGAACACCATCGAACGGGCCTCGGGCGGGATGCCGCTGCCATTGTCGGTGAAATCGATCACCACCTGCCCGCCGACATCATGGGCTGCGATCGTTAGCACCGGCTCTTCGGCGTCACAGTATTTTTGTGCGTTGGATATCAGGTTGATAAAGACCTGCCCCAACCGATCTAGATCGGTGTGTAGCGGAATGCGTTCTGTTGTCTTTGTGCGCCGAACCGTGAGGGTCCGGTTCGACCCCGCCAGCGCGCTGGGCACAGCCCGATCCAGCACCGAGCGCAGCGTGTCATCACCGACGTTCAGATTGACCCGCCCGCTTTCCAACACGCTTAGGTCCAGAAGATCGTCCAACAAGCGGGTCAGACGCAGGGCTTCGTCGTGGATGATCGCGGCATAGCGCGTCTGTTCTTCCCCGCTCAGCCCCTCAGTGTCGCGCATGATCTCGGAAAACGCGCGGATCGAGGTCATCGGCGTGCGCAGCTCGTGACTGACCTGACTGAGGAAACTGTCCTTCTGCTCCGAGATTTGCGTCAGCTTGGTGTTTGCCTCACGCAATTGCCGCGCGGTTCGGGTCAGTTCGGCGGATTTCACCTCCAACTGACTGGAATACTCCAGCATCTGCGCGGATTCGTCGGCCACGGCCAGCAGGTCTTCAACCGACACGGACGAACCACCGACGATTTGACCAATCATCGCGTGGGCTGTGGCGGCACCGACGGAGCCGCTCAGTTCGCGCTCAAGCCGTTCCAGAAAGGCCGGGGTCGGCTCCGGCAGGTTGGAACGCCCGCCCTGCAAGTCCACCTCGGCCTGAAAGAACTCCTGCGCGGGGCCTGCGCCCAATATCCGCTGGGTCATGATCATCAGGTCTTCGCTCTGTGCGACCGACCCGGACCAACCACGCGGCGCGACAGAATGATCAAAAACGTTGACGAATTGAGCGCCCTGAAGGCGTTCCAAGGGGCTGGGGAAACTCAGTAGAGATGCCACGCAGAACGCAATGGTATTCAGGGACAGCGACCACATCACGGTATGCACTATCGGATCCATCCCTTCGATCCCGAACAGGGCCTGCGGGCGCAGCCAACCCAAACCGAACGGTCCGTATTGCAGCACCGTCTCAGACATCAGCGCCCCTTCCATCCCCGGCAGCAGCAGGGTGTAGATCCACAAGAGGAAGCCTACCGACAGCCCCACCAAGGCGCCGGTCCGCGTCGCTCCGCGCCAGAACAGGCCGCCAACCAATGCGGGCAGAATCTGGGAAATCCCGGCAAAGGCAATCAAACCGATTGAGGCCAGAGCTGCGCCGCCGCCGGACAGGCGGTAGTAATAGTAACCCAGCGCCATGATCACAGCGATTGACACCCGCCGCGCCACCAGCACCACGTTTCTGACGTCACCGGATACGGAACCGGACCCCTCTTGCATGCTCAGCCAGATTGGCATGACAACGTGGTTCGATACCATCGTCGACAGCGCCATGGCAGTGACGATGACCATGGACGTTGCCGAGGAAAACCCGCCGATAAAGGACAGCATCGCCAACCAGTCATTTCCCTGCGACAACGGCACGGTCAGCACGAACAAATCGGGGTTCGAGCCTTCAGGCAGCAGGTCCAGACCAACAACTGCGATGGGCACGACAAAAAGGCTCATCAACAGCAGATACAGCGGGAAAGCCCAGGCGGCGGTTCTCAGATGCCCTTCGTCCGCGTTCTCGACCACCATGACTTGAAACATGCGCGGCAGGCAGATGAAGGCCGCTGCAGACAGAAAGATGAAAGTGGTCCAGCGTCCGGCGTCCACGTTCCATTGGCCAATCTCGGACGCGTCGATGCGGTCCATCATCGGCCCGACACCGCCTGCAACACCCCAGACCACAAACGCGCCCACCGCAAGAAGGGCGAACAATTTAACCACCGATTCCAGTGCAATGGCGGTGACGACACCGTGGTGACGTTCGTTGACGTCCAGATTGCGCGTACCGAACAGGATAGCGAACACGGCCAATCCAGCCGCTACCCAAAAGACGCTGGAACCTTCGCGATACAGGCCCGTGGGATCAGCTTCGGCAAAGATCGAAAACGACAGTGTGATGGATTGCAGTTGCAACGCGATATAGGGGGTGCCGCCCAACACCGCCAGAATGGTCACGCAGATCGCCAGCGTATTGGATTTGCCGTATCGGGATGAGATCAAGTCTGCGATGGACGTCACCCGCTGGCTGCGCCCGACCCGCACCAGTTTGCGCAGCCCCCACCACCAGCTGACCATGACCAGCGTCGGGCCAAGGTAGATCGTGACGAATTCCAACCCCGACCGCGCAGCATTCCCGACGGCGCCGTAAAAGGTCCAGGCCGTGCAATAGATCGACAGTGACAACGTGTAGACCAGTGGCGACCGTAGCCACGCCCCCCTTCCCGCTGCGGCAAGCCTGTCAGCGGCAAACGCGACACCAAACAGCAGCACCACGTAGCCCAGACATACCAGAATCAGAACGTTCAGCGTTGCCATCGGTCCGTCTCGGGTTCGGATTCCTCATGGGCCCTCATGCGTCTGGCGGCAAATCCAAACACCAGGCTGGCCCCGATCATCGCCACCCAGCACGTGAAGATATAAAAGATGGCCGAGGACAGAGACACACCCTCCTGCGCGCCCTGACCATCCGGCCATAGTAACGGTATGGCCAACAGAGCCGCCCCCAGAAATGGCAGCAGGCGCGCGGCATCCGACAATCGGCGGCGGCGATAGCTCTGCCGTTCGAGAAACAGTGAAGGCCGGACGCCCGAAGGCTTACGGTCTTCGTCCGAACTCATGACTGCGTTGCCTGCGCGTGCAGGTCCCGCACAGCAGTCAACATCTCGGTATTTGAAAACGGTTTAGTCATGAAACGACTGACACCTGCATTTTCGGCCATTTCCCGATCACGAGACTGCCCGCGGGCGGTCAGCATCAGAACCGGCAGGCCTTGCATGTGTTCCAACTCGCGCAGATCGCGCAGGATCTCCATCCCGCTTTTACCCGGCAGCATCACGTCGAGAATCACTAGATCGGGGTCTGCACCCTGAATGACCTGTAATGCGTCGCTGCCTTCGGCGTGCGTCTCAACTTGCCAACCCTCGCGGGTCAGCAAGAACCTAATGGCCTCGGCGATGTTAGGCTCATCCTCAATTAGCAGAACCTTACGGCTCATGATTTTCTGTCCTCCCCGTGACGGGTCTTAAACTGATCGACCCATCTCTGCCAGCTTACGCGCAGTGTCAGGAGACTGTCAAAAACCTTCGCTCAAAATAGAAGGTTCGCGGCGGGATGCGCAATCGCTGCTTGGGCAAACCCGGCAACTGGGACCAACCCTTGCAACCGCTTGTTCATCCTGGGCAACGTCCTCTACCGACCGTACCAGCATTACCGAACGATAGATTGGCCCGTCGTCAAAATCGGATATGTGCTGCGGCCACGCATAGGCAAAACAATCGAAGACCGCCGCCGTCCGCCCAAGCTGTACGACGCGTTTGCGGATCGGCACCAACGGCCGATTCAGCGCCTGAAACAGAGGCCACAGGGGGCAAGCCTCACCAAAGCGAGGCATGGCGAATCCGGGCACGGATTTGCTGAACAGTATACTGCCAGAGGCATCACATATGACCAGCCCCGTCGGCCGCCCCAAATACCCGCCTGGCAAAGCAGCCAGACGCCGCAGCACCGTCGCGACATTCACCGAGAACCGCGCCGCCAACTGCAACGGGTCCAACGGAGCCTCGGCCAGTGCGGCCTGCAGCCTGTCCAACGGCATCGCCTTGGCATCTGCGGCATAGACCCTCAAAAACTCGCGTGTCACGGTTTTTGCAGCGGTGGATTCCAGATCGCTCAGGTCTATTTCCGCATCCTCGCCGTCCTCTTCAACCTCGGGGAAATGGTGCCCGTGGGCCTCGAAAAACGCTTCTACATCTTCCATCGGAACGCCGCGATGATCACCATCAGAATCGCTTTCATCCAGATAAGCGACCAGCGACTTGGAGCTTTCCGCTAGACGTTCGGCGTCCTGATGCAGGTTGGTATGAAAGCGGTCCTGCCATTCGGGTTCGATATCCTGTGTATCCGCCAGAATCGCGGCGGTTGACCGAATCGCAGCGGCGGTTGACAGAACCTCATGCATTGAGGCCGCCAGATGCGGGTCGTGAGTCAGACGGTCCGACAGCGTTTCGACAGTGCGCTCCAGCGACACGACCCGGCGGTGCATCTGCGATAGCACACCTGCCCATCCGGGGAACCGGCCGGCAAACTCCTCAAGCCCGTCCAGTTCCGCCTGCTGACCAACGGCATCGGCGGCGGCTTCGCGCAGGGCCGAGATCAGCGTAGCCTCGATCCCTTGCGTCAGCACCGACGGCTCTACCGCCAGCGCCCCGGCGATATCGACC
The DNA here is from genome assembly GCF_056536985.1 of Ruegeria sp. CH8. Taxonomy (NCBI): domain Bacteria; kingdom Pseudomonadati; phylum Pseudomonadota; class Alphaproteobacteria; order Rhodobacterales; family Roseobacteraceae; genus Ruegeria; species Ruegeria sp. CH8. The sequence goes on from NZ_JBQFQR010000004.1 coordinate 45,613, forward strand.
AACAGCTTACCGCCAATCCGCCGTCGATTATGCTCGATAAGATTCAGATATGACGCTGAAATCCCGACCTGACGCGCCAGTTCCGCTTGCCGCAGGCCCGCGATCTGGCGCCTTTCACGAATGCGGCTGCCTGTCAGCGTGTCGCGCATGTTCTCACCCCTCCCAAAGCGAAACAATCCGAACCTGATCTCGGTTTATTTTCAGAACTCTTACTGTATTTCTAGTAGTTAAGTCAGAGTTTTCATAGGTCATTTACAAGTTTGACAAAATAGGATCACCGGGCGCCCGTAAGGGGTAGGCAGAATCTGCGTGGGCCCCCTTCTAATTTCCCTGAAATCCCGGCACGATAGCCGGATGAGCGACCCCGCGTTTGAATATGCGCCAATCGGACTTGTCGAATTGGAAAACCGGATCATCCGGCGCTGCAATTTGCAGTTCGCCCGTACCTTTGGCGGTGAGGCCGCGGATTATCGAAACATGCCCCTTTTGCACCTTTACCCCTCGGTGGCCGACTGGGAACGTATCGGCGCACGCAGCCTGCAGGTGATGCGCGACACCGGCTACTACACCGATGAACGTGTCATGCGGCGGCGCAACAGCGATCTGTTCTGGTGCCGTGCACGCGGGCGGTCGCTGACCCCGGATGACCCGTTCCGCCACGGTATCTGGAGCTTTTCCGACATCTCGGAAGAACGCCCCCTGGTCGAACTGACCGCGCGTGAACGCGAGGTTGCGATCCTGTCTTGCCGTGGCCTGTCCGCCAAGGAAATCGGGGCTGAACTGGAGCTCAGCTATCGTACAATCGAGGCCTATCGCGCCCGTCTTTTGGAAAAATTCGGGGCCCGCAAACTGCCCGAACTGGTGGCGAAACTTTCGGGAATGCCACTATAACCCCTCCTGCCCTTCAAAATCTTCATTAAAACCCCCATCTGACAGGCCCGGACGCGCTTTTCATGGCCGGGCGCATGCCTTATAACGCTGCGTAATCAGACCAAAGCCCGCATGGAACAGACGGGCCAAAGGGGAACCGTCGAGGACACTCATGACAGACACCAAACACGAAGCGGATGTGGCATTCATCAAGGCACTGGCCGAATTGCTGCGCGAAAACGACCTGACCGAGCTGCAGGTCAAACGCGAATATGGCGAGGAAGACAGCCTGAACGTGCGCGTCAGCCGCATGTCTCCGGCCGCAGCCGCTCCGGTTCAGGTCGCAGTTCCGGCGACAGCACCCGCCGCAGCCCCGGTTGCCGCTCCTGCCGCTGCCGAAGCCCCCGCCGCGCTGGAAGATCCAGCCAGCCACCCCGGTGCAGTGACGTCGCCCATGGTTGGAACCGTTTACATGCAACCCGAGCCAGGCGCGCCTGCGTTCATCTCGGTTGGTGCATCGGTGTCCGAAGGCGACACGCTGCTGATCGTCGAAGCGATGAAAACCATGAACCACATCCACGCGCCCAAGTCGGGCACCATCAAGCGCATTCTGGTCGGTGACGGCGACGCGGTGGAATTCGGCACCCCTCTGGTCATTGTTGAGTAAGGCGGGCCCATGTTCGACAAGATCCTGATTGCCAACCGAGGCGAGATCGCCCTGCGCGTGATCCGCGCAGCGCGCGAGATGGGGATTAAGACGGTCGCCGTCCACTCCACCGCCGACAGCGACGCGATGCATGTGCGCATGGCGGACGAATCGGTGTGCATCGGCCCACCGCCCAGCCCGCAAAGCTATCTGTCCGTACCCGCGATCATCTCAGCCTGTGAGATCACCGGCGCGCAGGCGATCCACCCCGGCTATGGCTTTTTGTCCGAGAATGCCGAGTTCGTTCAGATCGTCGAAGATCACGGCATCACTTTCATTGGCCCCACCGCAGAACACATCCGCGTCATGGGTGACAAGATCACCGCCAAGGACACGATGAAGGCGCTGGGTGTGCCTTGTGTTCCGGGCTCGGACGGTGGCGTGCCCGATCTGGCCACCGCCAAGAAGATCGGTGAGGAATTCGGCTATCCCGTCATCATCAAGGCCACCGCCGGTGGCGGCGGTCGCGGCATGAAAGTTGCAAACAGTGCCGCTGAGATGGAGAGCGCCTTCATGACCGCTCGTGCCGAGGGCAAAGCCGCCTTTGGCAACGACGAGGTTTATATCGAGAAATACCTGACCACGCCGCGCCATATCGAGATTCAGGTCTTTGGCGACGGTAAGGGCAAGGCGGTGCATCTAGGTGAGCGTGATTGCTCGCTGCAACGCCGCCACCAGAAAGTGTTCGAAGAGGCCCCCGGCCCCGCGATCAGCCCGGAAGAACGCGACAAGATCGGTAAGATCTGTGCCGACGCCGTGGCCAAGATCAACTATATCGGCGCGGGCACCATCGAGTTCCTATATGAAAACGGCGAGTTCTATTTCATCGAGATGAACACCCGCCTGCAGGTGGAACACCCGGTGACCGAAGGCATCTTTGGCGTCGATCTGGTGCGCGAGCAAATCCTTGTCGCCGCTGGTGAGGACATGTCGTTCGGTCAGGACGATCTTGAGATCAATGGCCACGCCATCGAGGTCCGGATCAACGCTGAAAAACTGCCCAACTTCTCGCCCTGCCCGGGCAAAATCACGGCCTATCACGCGCCGGGCGGTCTGGGTGTGCGGATGGATTCGGCGCTTTATAACGGGTATTCGATCCCGCCGTATTACGACTCGCTGATCGCCAAGCTGATCGTTCAGGGCCGTGACCGGGCCGAGGCGTTGGCGCGTCTGGAGCGGGCCTTGGGGGAACTGATCGTGGACGGCATCGACACCACCGTTCCGCTGTTTCATGCGTTGTTGCAGGAACCCGACATCCACAGCGGCGACTATAACATCCACTGGCTGGAGCGCTGGCTTGCGGAGCATATGGCCGATTAATACAACTGGGCTGAAGGGCACCAGCCCTTCGGCCTTCGGGCATTCCCAATGAGCCTATCCCCGGAACTCTTACTCCACAGCTATTCCATCGGCATTTTTCCGATGGCCGAACACCGTGACGCGCCAGAGCTGTTCTGGGTTGATCCCAAATTTCGCGGTGTCTTTCCGCTGGATGGATTTCACGTGTCGCGAAGCCTTACGCGACGTATCCGCAAAAGCGGATTTTCAGTGACGATCAATCAGGATTTTGCCGGTGTCGTTGATGGCTGCGCAGATCGCGCGGACACATGGATCAACGCCGAATTGCGAGATCTCTACCAACAGATTCACCACCTGGGCCACGCGCATTCTTTAGAGATCTGGGAGGCGGATCATCTGGTCGGAGGCGTCTATGGTATCGCACTGGGGGCGGCGTTTTTCGGAGAGAGCATGTTCTCGCGCCGAACAGACGCGTCAAAAATCGCGCTGGCCTATCTGGTGGACCGCCTGCGGCAAACCGGCTTTCAACTGTTTGATACGCAGTTTCTGACCGCGCATCTGGCCTCATTGGGCGCGATTGAAATTCCGCGAACACAATACCGACGGGAATTGGACGAGGCGATCAATGCCAGCGCGGATTTCACCGCGCCGCTGGCTCAGTCACCCGAAGGTGTCATACAGCGGATCACCCAGACGTCGTAACGCGCATGGTCCAGCGCGTTCAGCGCCGGAGATGTGGCAATCATCCAGCCGTCGAATAATTCGTCCGGCTTACCTTTTTCCCAGATCGTCAGATAGGCAAAGGCATCACCGGTCGGGTTCTCGGCCGGGTAACGGCAATCGCCGAGCGCAACGTCCAGACCAAAAACTGCCGTGGTCTCACCGTTCTGCAATTCCACGTCTACGGTCTGCCCGCTGACCTTGTCGAGGCCCCGCAGAATCGCTCCGGGGCCTGATTGCGCCTTTTGCTGCGCCATTGCACCCGAGGCGGCCAGTAGCGCCGCAATCAGGGCAAAACGCCTCATTCTCCGCCGTCTCCGGCCACGAATTTGACCAGTAGCGAAATCAGGCTGACAGCACCTTGCGTGTCTTCGACCTGATCGCCGGGTTCAAAATAGAATGGTGAACCGCCGGGCATTACCTCGACAAAATTGCCGCCCAGCAAACCTTCGGATGAAATCACGATGGCGCTGTCATCCGGCACCAGAATGCCGTCCGCAATCGAAAATGTGGTGTCAGCGCGATAGGTATCCGGGTTCAGGTCAACGCCCGTCACGGTGCCGATCTTGACCCCGGCCAACCGCACATCCGTGCCTACGCCCACGCCTTCGAGTGAACGGAACGACGCCTCAAGCTTATATCCCGCACCACCTTGCGACAGGCCGGTGGACTGGCTGGCATAAACGCCAAAAGCGACGGCGCAGGCCAGAACGGCCCCACCGACAAGAACTTCGGTAACGTTGTAACTCGACATCGCTCGCCTCGTTTATTCCGGGCTCCAGGCCTCATAATCCGTGCGCTCAACCGGGTCGACACGGCGCAGCGACCCCGCAGGGGTATAGGCCAGAGCCGTCCCCGTCAGGTTTTCCTGGTGCGGTTTTTCCCAGGACTTGTGCTGCAACGGTTTGTCGGTCGGCGGCTCATCCCAGGTGCGGTGCAGCCAGCCGTGCCAATCTGGGTCGATCCGACTGGCCTCGGCCTCACCATTGAAAATCACCCAGCGCTTGCTGTCATCGGCATTGCGATAGAACACATTGCCCTCGTTATCCTCACCGACCTTGACGCCTTTGCGCGCGGTATAGAACTGCGTGTTCAGAGTGGCCCCGTTCCACCAGGTTACGGCCCGCAAAAGACTGTTCAGGATACCCATCGGTTGCCTCCGACATTTCTGTTCCCGCAGATATGGACCAAAGCCCCGCCAAGGTCCAGTGCCACTAGGGCCGCACCTGCTATTCCGGCAGATATGCCGTTACTTCGACTTCGATCCGGTACTTCGAGTCGATCAAACCGCACTCAATCATCGTTGTAACCGGTGGATTGTCGCCGAAATATTCCCGCAAAATTGGCCAGCAGGGTTCGAACTCGGACCGGTCCGGCAGCATATAGGTCACGCGTACGACGTCTGCGAAACTAGCCCCGGCTTCGGTCAGCGCCTTGCCGATCGTTTCAAGGGCCGACCGGCACTGCGCGGTCACATCATCGCCCTGCCCGACCGTTCCGGCGACATGAACCCAACCACCGGTAACCACGGCGCGGCAATATCCGATTTTGGCCTCAAATTCTCCACCCGAGGAAATGCGTCTGATCGTCATAGTGACCCCCACAAGAAAACGGCGCGGTCAGTGCCGCGCCGTGTTTGTTAAATCGTTTTGAGCTTAACCGGCAGATGCCGATTCCGCCGCATCCGCGTAGATGATCAACGGCTGCTTGTCGGACGACACCGCCTCTTCGTTGACCACAACCTCGGTCACGTTCTTCATGCCCGGGAGTTCGAACATCGTGTCCAGCAGGATATCTTCGAGGATCGAACGCAGACCACGTGCACCGGTTTTCCGTTCGATGGCCTTCTTGGCAATCGCCTTCAGCGCATCGTCGGTAAAGGCCAGTTCAGCGTCTTCCAGTTCGAACAGGCGCTGGTATTGCTTGACCAGAGCGTTCTTGGGCTTGGTCAGGATGGTGACCAGAGCGTCCTCATCCAAGTCTTCCAGTGTTGCCAGAACCGGCAGACGGCCAACAAATTCCGGGATCAGACCGAATTTCAGCAGGTCTTCGGGCTCCAGATCCTTAAAGATCTCGCCCACACCGCGTTCGTCGTTATCCCGCACATCGGCGCCAAAGCCCATGGCCGAGCCCTTGCCGCGCTGCGCGATGATCTTGTCCAGACCGGCAAAGGCACCACCACAGATGAACAGGATGTTAGTCGTATCCACCTGTAGGAATTCCTGCTGCGGGTGCTTGCGCCCACCCTGCGGCGGCACGCTAGCAACGGTGCCTTCCATCAGCTTCAGCAGCGCCTGTTGCACGCCCTCGCCCGATACGTCGCGCGTGATTGATGGGTTTTCGGATTTGCGCGTGATCTTGTCGACCTCGTCGATATAAACGATGCCGCGCTGCGCACGTTCGACGTTATATTCGCTGGCCTGCAGCAATTTGAGAATGATGTTCTCGACATCCTCACCCACATAACCGGCTTCGGTCAGGGTGGTGGCATCGGCCATGGTGAACGGCACATCCAAAATCCGCGCCAGCGTCTGTGCCAGCAGTGTTTTACCACAACCGGTCGGGCCGATCAGTAGGATGTTGGATTTCGCCAGCTCAATATCGCTGCCCGCTTTCTGAGCATGGTTCAGGCGCTTGTAATGGTTGTGCACCGCGACCGAGAGAACCCGCTTGGCCGTAGCCTGACCGATCACGTAGTCGTCCAGAACTTCGCAGATATCCTTGGGCGTCGGCACACCGTCCGAGGATTTCAGGCCACTTGCCTTGGTTTCCTCGCGGATGATGTCCATGCACAATTCGACGCATTCATCGCAGATAAATACTGTCGGGCCGGCAATCAGCTTGCGTACCTCGTGCTGGCTCTTGCCGCAGAAGCTACAGTAGAGCGTGTTCTTGCCGTCACCGCCTGAATTCGTCGCCATGTTCTACCTTTCGGGCTTCGTCCCTGCGGTCCCCCTCGGACCGCTTGCCGCCTGTTGGTGCAGCTTAGGCCAGCACCGAGACGGCTACAATCTCAAAATGCGCCCCCGCACGATACGCGCGGGGGCTTAACGTCAGGCCTCTTCGCCGTCCATTTTGGCGCGGTTTTCGACGATTTCGTCGATGTGGCCCCAATCTTTTGCCTCTTCCGGGCTCATGAAATTGTCACGATCCAACGCTTTTTCAACCGCCTTTTTGGTCTGGCCGGTATGACGTACGTAGATGTCATACAGGCGATCTTTCAGTTTCTGCGTTTCGGCCGCGTGAATCATGATGTCGCTGGCCTGACCCTGATATCCGCCGCTGGGCTGGTGTACCATGATGCGACTATTGGGCAACGAGAACCGCATCCCCTTCTCACCACCGGCCAGCAGAACCGACCCCATCGAGGCCGCCTGACCGATCACCAATGTCGAACATTTCGGCTTGATATACTGCATTGTGTCGTAAATCGACAAACCGCTGGTCACAACACCGCCAGGCGAATTGATGTAGATCGAGATCTCTTTGCTGGGGTTTTCTGCCTCCAGGTGCAGCAGTTGGGCGACGACCAGATGGCTCATCCCGTCATGGATTGGGCCGTTGATGAAGATGATCCGCTCTTTTAGAAGGCGCGAGAAAATATCGTAGGCACGTTCGCCCCGGCTGGTCTGTTCGACCACCATCGGGACGAGCGTATTCATATAGGTATCAACTGGATCGAACATTCTGAACCTGCCTGCTTTGCTAAGGATCGGGACATTACCCGAAGAAACGTTACCCGAGTCTTAGTGTCGCCACAGGGGGGCTGCAAGGGGGACAGAGTACTTCATGCATCGGCGCGGTATTTTGCGGGTCGCTCCTGCTGTCTCGAGGGCACTGCGACAACCATCCACCAAACCTATATGAGATTACATCACATTATTTTGATCCATGCATATGGAAATTCATGATCAAAATATGTACCCAAGGATCATAATTCTGTAGTGCCGCCCACCCCAACTTTTCCCCGGCCTCCAGGTATAAAAAGGAAACACACGATGGCCCTTCCCCAGCTTTCGCAAGGAACACCCCCGAAATCGTTCGACAATATGCTGGAAAACGCGACGCGCGCGTCGAATTTCCTGAAAGCCATCAGCCATGAGGGGCGCCTGATGATCTTGTGCCATTTGGTGTCAGGTGAGAAATCCGTGACCGAATTGGAAGAACTGCTGTCCGCTCGCCAAGCGGCTGTATCCCAACAACTGTCACGTTTGCGTCTTGAAGGTTTGGTCACTCCCCGCCGCGAAGGAAAGGCCATCTATTACCGTTTGGCCGATGACCGCCCGCGCCGCATGCTGGAACTGGTCTACGACATGTTCTGCGGCGACGAAAAAGACTGAGTGACCGACCAGTTCGTGCTCTATCAGGCGGCTTTCACACACATTGCCCAATACCGTGCAGCGGTTCGGAACATGGCAAAATACAAGTGCAATCCGCTCAAATCCGACGCATTTTGACTGCCCATCAGACGCTTTTACGTCATGTCCCTGCGCGTTGTCGCATTACTTGTGAGCCTTCTCGGGACCGACGACTGCGGACCTCTCTGAGAGGTCGAGGCGAAATCAATTGTCAACGAAATTGCATTGGTGATCGTTGCTGCTGGCTACAATTTCGTAGGCAGGTTGGGTGGTTCTGTTCTAACCGAAGCACCGGCCGGGCCAGCGTCACCTGAAGGGCCGCTCTCAATGGTGTTTCAATGCCTGTTTTGCCGTTGATCCGTAAAGTTTGAACAAACCTTAAAGCGCTGGTTGCACTCAAGGAAAACTGATACGCAACATGAGACTGACACAAATGGAGACACTCATGATCCGTACAATCTTGGTAGGACTTACCCTGTTCACTCTCACCGCATGCGAGACCGCAAAGGGTGCTGGCAAAGACATCGAGAAAGCGGGCGACGCGATTCAGGACGCAGCCACAGACGTTCAGCAAAACCTGTAACGTACGTATTTTGCAGAAATTTGCGCATAAGCAACGTAAAATTGATCCTCAACTCAGGCCACATTTGGCTTTGGGTTACAGGTACATAGACGCGGTATTGCACATCTGACTCGACGCGGGGATCTTGTGAACACACAAGATCCCCGTTTGGTTTTCCTACAAGGGGAAAGTGGCAGCCTGTTTCGAACCGGAATACGGTTAAAGGAAAAGGCGTCAGGTGCACAGACACGGTCTATACATGTACCCTTGCGGATACTCCTGACGCCTTGCCGGGTCGACACGTCCGCAGACGTCCCGAGCCAGTTTCCGAAGCCCCTGAAAGAGCCACGGCCGCTGTACAGCACCCGAAGACACCACACAGTTTGCGACGGCCTTCTGAGAGGATGACCACTGATCCGGATACGGCACCCCGATCACCAAACATCCACCGGTAAGTCTCGGCGCAACAAGTCAGATCCTAAAACCTGCCCTCACCGCGCAGACCCCCTAGCCTTTGCGCCCCACCCCGTTCCTGAGAACTGTTGTGGTACAGAGACTGTCGCATTGGCGCCTGTGATCCGACAAGAAAATAGCACTGCAGCATAAAAAAAGGCGGGGATAACATGTTGATATCCTTTGGGAGGGTTTTGGGGATAACTCAGGAATTCTAGCTGCAGCGTCAGCTTGAGGCAGGAAAACTCTGAATTGGCGCAAAACACCCAACGACATTACGTTTCTGCAACTGCATTAGGCCCAATCTGGTTGCTGACCACAATATCTGAGGATCCCGGTTCTTATATCCCCACTTCGCGATTCGTATCACACCGCGCATTTTGCCATTGAGAAATTTAGAAACGGAACCCGGGTCGGACGCGCCTCCTCCTCATCTGAGACGTCGCGCTGAAGGCTCGCGAGGTTCGGGTGGCCAACGCCAGTTTACGCCGTAATCCGGCACAGGCCGATCCAAACCTTGTCGCAGGTAGGACGAAGCGCGTCCAACCCGTCTCCCTCCCGTTGGAGACCTTTGTTCCACTTCCTGAGAAACGTTCTGGCCCGGCCGGGATTACCGTTTACACGCTGCGGCAGACTGCCGCCAGCACCCCCTACAGACCGACCAGGCCAGATACGCTTCAGTTCACCTGACGTTCCAGAACGGTGCTGTAGGTCGTTCCGTTACGCAGGCTACGGAAATCCGCATAGATTTTACCCTCTTCGTACCGGGCATCGATCAACGCATTCGCGCCAATGACCAGCGGTGAGGTTTCGACGATCCCGATGCTACCCGACCCATCGAGGCTGATGGTCCCGGTGGCCTCATTCACGTTCCATTCAGTATCGCCGTCACGCCGCCACTTGCTGGGGCCCCAAAAAACGTTTTCCTCCTGAATTTGGATATCCAGCATCCACTCAGCTTGGTTGAAACGCGGCTCTTCACCACGATGGGCATGGGTTGGCGAGACGGTCGTGTACGACCCCAGCCATGTGCCGCGCAGGTCCGGCGCGTCGGCCAAAGCGGCTGTTCCTAGGGTGAGGGTTGCGGCCAGAGCGGCTGCTCCGGCAGTCATGTATCTGGTCATTGGCTCTCTCCCCCAAAGCTGTGGCCGTCCTTGGCCTGCTGATCAGATTGGGAGCGAGAGAGCCGGTTGCAACTTACCTAAGGGAAACTTCATGATTGGTTCACAGAACCCTAAGACGGCTACAACAGGCGGGGCCAAAAACCCCTCCTTAACCCATTGTGAGATTTAGCCTATTCCACCGTTATACTGCCAGTGATTGTGTTCACAAATTTCTTGGTGTCCGGGTCGGTCAGGGATGAGAATGTCCCTCCGCCCGTTGCGCTCGCCCAATTGCCCGAGCCGCCCGAGACGGTCCAGTCCCCGGTCAAAGCGCCATCCGCGCCGAACCCCGAGGCAACCCATGTCATCACCGCCTTTTCCCCTGCGGCAGTGTCGAACACACAATTCCCGGTGCCCGAGACCCCGGCCCCATTGACCAGCAGCGCGCCGAAACACGCACCTGACGCCCCCTCCAGAGGGTGCCCGGCTGCGACCTCGAAGCTGTCATAATTGGTCTGCGTTTTCACCACCGCATGCCCGTCCGCGATACCGTAGACCTCATTCGCATTCATCCCCATGCCTTTGCCTGCGGCGTCATGGGTCTCGGCTACTGCCAGACCTCCGGACAAGCCGAGCGTCAGGGTTGCGGTTGCGGTCGCAATTAAGAACTTGTGCATAATAACCTCTCATTTCTGAGGGGCAGGCGTTGCAAGCATATAAAGAAAAAACCGCCTGAACGCGGTCCCCCGCGCGGAGGATAACACATTCCGATCTTTGCGTCTAAACCGGGCCTCAGCCTTCGAGCTTGCGAGCCACCAGAAACGAGACAGGGAACGCCGCCACAAAGCCAACAACCGCCGCGATCAGCAGAGTTGTCCACGCGGCGTGCCCCATGACCAGCACCGCAATAACCGCGCACCCCGCAAGGGTGGAACCAAGGAAGATGTGAAGGATCAGCGTCAGGGGCGACATGGGGGCCTCGTGTTTTCCAGTGTGTTTCCGGGGACGCTAGTACCGAGGTCGAAAGCGGTCCTTGATCTGGGTCAGACTGCCGGTTGAATTCAGGCAAAATAGCGCGGCGCGATCAGGCCCATGCCAGCGCCGTGCCAACTAGGACAAGGGCAATCCCTACGGCCTCGCGATAAGAGAAGTTTTCGCCAAACAGAAAGTACGAGGCGATGGCGATCAGGATAACTTCGGCCCCCAAAATGCCGGTATAGATGATGCCCAACCGCTCCTCGCGCAGGGCGGCGAGTTCCAGCGTTGCGGCGGCCAGCAGGGTCGCAACGATCAGCAGGCTGAGGCCAACACCGGGGATTTTCCACCAGAACTTCATCGCGATCATGGCAACGGAATAAAGGCCTGCTGATCCAAAAGCGATAAGGGGAACGAGCGATGTAGACATAAGGGCCTCCTGCAAAGGTTGCCGTCAGGTCAACTGTAGCAGATGGGCGGATTTGGGGCTGTGAGGTGGGTCACAGTTTCAGGTTCCATTCTCGCTTTTCTTCTTATGTTTATTTGCCCCCGAACTTGCAGTGATGGGTCGACCTGTTCAAAATTCAATTATTCATATGCGACTTGGGAGGGGTGCAATGACAACACTTTGCGAAATAGGTCAAACCGGAGTGCGAATCCCACGAATTGGCTTTGGATCAACCGGTATAGGCAACATTCCACAGATTTACGGTTACGAAGTTGATGAGAATCGGGCGCGCGAGACCATACGTGCCATACTTGCCCGGCCCGACGGGTTTATCGACACCGCCCGAGGCTATGCGTTGGGGCGTAGCGAGGAGCGCATCGGGAGTGTCATCCGTGAACTCGGTGGCTGGCCGAAAGGCCGCGTTCTGTCCACAAAAGTAGACCGTGACATGGAAACGAGTGTTTTCGACGCCGCCCAAGCGCGGCGGTCCTTTGAACAAAGCCTCAAGGCTCTTGAGGTAGATCGCGTGGACATCCTTCATCTGCACGACCCGGAATACGCTGGTGACGTAACTGAGATTACCCGCAGCGGAGGTGCGCTGGACGAATTATTCAAAATTAAAGAGGAAGGATTGGCAACTGCAGTTGGTCTGGCGGGCGGGCAGTTGGATGTGTTGATGCCAATGCTGCGCGAACGGGATTTCGACGTGGTGATGACTCACAACCGGCACACGCTTGTAAACATGAATGCGGCGCCGCTGATCGAACTGGCCAACTCGAAGGACGTTACGGTATTGAACGCAGCGCCTTACGCCGGCGGAATCTTGGCCAGAGGCAGCGCAATCCATCATTTCTACGTCTATCGGCCAGCAACAGAAGAAACGCTCGCCCCTGTGCGCGCGGTTGAGGAAATCTGTGCCCGGTATGACGTGCCCCTAGGCGCCTTAGCGCTGCAATTCTCGATGCGGGACGCAAAAATAGCGTCAACGGTGTGTGGAGTGACTTGGCCACAGCATGTGAGACAAACACTCGAATGGGCGGATTGGGATATCCCAAGAGCGGTTTGGAGTGAACTCGCGGAACTTGGTCAGAGTGACGCTGATCCTGAGGCCGTATAGAACCGATCAACGGAGAGGAAGGACAGCCTTAGCTGTCCATCTTCAACGCTGAAATAAACGCCTCCTGCGGGATATCGACCTTCCCGAACTGGCGCATCTTTTTCTTACCCGCCTTCTGCTTATCCAGCAGCTTGCGTTTCCGCGTAGCGTCGCCGCCATAACATTTCGCGGTCACGTCCTTACGCAGGGCCGAGAGGGTCTCGCGGGCGATGACCTTGCCTCCGATAGCGGCCTGGATCGGGATTTTGAACATGTGGCGCGGGATCAGGTCCTTGAGCTTTTCGCACATCGCCCGGCCGCGCATCTCGGCCCGGTCGCGGTGAACCATAGTCGACAGCGCATCCACCGGTTCGTCATTCACAAGGATCGACATCTTGACCAGCGCGTCCTCGCGGTATCCGGTCATCTGATAGTCGAACGAGGCATAGCCCTTGGTCACCGATTTCAGGCGGTCGTAGAAGTCGAAGACGACCTCGTTCAGCGGCAGGTCATAGACGACCATGGCGCGGCTGCCCGCATAGGTCAGGTCCATCTGGATGCCACGGCGGTCCTGACACAGTTTCAGCACGTCGCCCAGGTATTCATCCGGCACCAGAATGGTTGCCTTGATGCGCGGTTCCTCAAGGTGGTCGACCTTGGACAGGTCCGGCATGTCGGCGGGGTTGTGCAGCTCGATCATCTCGCCGTCTTTCATGAAGACGTGGTAGATCACCGACGGCGCGGTGGTGATGAGCTCGATATCATATTCGCGTTCGATCCGGTCGCGGATGACCTCAAGGTGCAGCAGGCCGAGGAAGCCGCAGCGGAAGCCAAAGCCCAGCGCGGCCGAGGTTTCCATTTCGTACGAGAATGAGGCGTCGTTCAGGGCCAGTTTTTCGATCGCGTCGCGCAGGTCTTCGAACTCGGCGCTGTCCACGGGGAAGAGGCCACAGAACACGACCGGTTGCGCGGGTTTGAAGCCCGGCAGGGCGACCTCGGTCCCGTTACGGTCATTGGTGATGGTGTCACCGACGCGGGTGTCGCGAACCTGTTTGATCGAGGCTGTCAGGAAGCCGATCTCACCGGGGCCGAGGCTGTCGACCATCTCCATCTCGGGCCGGAAGACGCCGACGCGGTCGACATGGTGCAGGGTGCCGTTCGACATGAACTTGACCCGCATGCCCTTTTTCAGCGTGCCATCCATGATTCGGACCAGAACGATAACGCCGAGATAGGCGTCGTACCACGAATCCACCAGCATGGCCTTGAGCGGCGCGTCCAGAGTACCCTGCGGAGCGGGCAGATGGGTGACGATGGCCTCAAGCGTCTCGTGGATGCCCTGCCCCGTCTTGGCGCTGACCTGAATGGCGTCGGTCGCGTCGATGCCGATCACATCCTCAATCTGTTCGGCCACGCGGTCACAATCGGACGCGGGCAAGTCGATCTTGTTCAGCACCGGCACGATTTCATGGTCGGCGTCGATGGCTTGATACACGTTCGCCAGCGTCTGCGCCTCGACCCCTTGGGTCGAATCCACGACCAACAGAGAGCCCTCAACCGCACGCATGGAGCGGCTGACCTCATAGGCAAAGTCCACGTGGCCGGGGGTGTCGATCAGGTTCAGCACATATTGCTCGCCATTGTCGGCGGTATAGTCGATGCGAACCGTGTTGGCCTTGATGGTGATGCCACGCTCACGCTCGATATCCATGCTGTCGAGCAGCTGTTCCTTCATGTCGCGATCCTTGACCGTTCCGGTCTCTTGGATGAGCCGGTCAGCAAGGGTGGATTTGCCATGGTCGATATGCGCGACGATGGAGAAATTGCGGATATGAGCGAGGTCTGTCATGGATCGGGATATGTCCGTAGATTGGCCCCTCGTCAAGCCGGGAAGCGCGCTGAAAACACACACAGAGCGCGTTATTGGCCAACCGTATTTACAGTAAATTGAGGTCTGAAGGCAATTTTGCTACCAACAGATCCAAACACCAATGAAAGAGCAGTATAGAACATGGCAGACTATTCCATCTTTGTTCTTGGTGAAAGCCAGCTGTCGATCTCGTTGGCGCAGGGGCTTGACGGCATTACCCAGGGTGATGGCTCGCACCTTATTGGTCAAACCATCACGATCGACTCGCGCTCGGCCACCGAAGTGTTCATCACCGATGCAGGAAACGATGCCAGTTTTTCCGATAATGACGGCAATCAGAGATTGGATGGGGATCAGACGATTGACGGGGTACTGTTCACCGATGGCACTCGGGTTGAGGCCGAATACGGCATTACACTGACGGACGGGGTAAATACTTATCAGGCCGTTGCGTTCAATGTGAACAACTCATCCCCGGCCTTTGGAACGGTGGAGGGCCTGGCCTTCATCGGTGGCCCGGGTGCGTTCCCTCCTGCCGATGTGGAGCTGACAGTTGTTGGCACGCAAGAAGGACCTAGTTTTGAGGCCGCCGATTATGTCACACCCATCTGTTACAGCCGCGGGACGCTGATACGCACTGATCAAGGGGACATTCCGATTGAAAAGATAAACCCTGGCGATAGGGTTTGGACACAGGACGATGGGTATGCCCCTGTAGGGTGGATCGGATCGCAGAGCGTAATCGCGACGGGGCGCTTCAGAATGGTTGAAATCCCCGGCGGTGTGCTTTCGAACTTTGCACCGCTTTTCGTGTCGCAACAGCACAGGCTTCTACTCACCCATTCCCTTGCCGAACTGCATTTTGGCATGTCCGAGGTTTTTGTTCCGGCCATCAGTTTCGTGGACGTCGGTCTCGCCGGGCTGTCGGACGAAAAAACGGCCTGCTATCATCACCTTCTGTTGGATCAGCATTCGGTGATCAAAGCCAATGGCGCGGCTTCTGAAAGCCTTCTTGCGACGTCCTCGGGCGCGAGTGATGACCCTGATGCCTTTTTCTTCCCGAATCTCGCCGTGCAAAACTCACACGCGACGCAGACTGCAAGGCTGGCCCTGAGACGTCGTGATGCCACTTTTTTACTGCAGAAAATCTTGTCCATTGATCCAAAGGGCCGTTTGATTCATACTCCCGCCCAGACCGAGAGAGACGATAGATTTCTCCGGGCAGGCAAAAACGAGGCTCGAGCATGAAACAGTTCCTCCTAATCGCACTCTGTGCCGCGTCGATCTCGGCGATGGCACCGCAGGCTGTCGAGGCGGCACAAATCAAACGCGCATGTCTGGCATCCGACCGCACGGCCGCAACGCGGGACCGGTGCAGTTGTATCCAGCGTGTCGCCAATCAGGCGCTTACCCGCAGCGATCAGAAAACGGTCGCCAAGTGGTTTACCGACCCCCATCAGGCGCAAGAATTGAAGATGTCACAAACCGCGCGCGATGATGCGCTGTGGGATCGGTACCGGAACTTCGGCCAGATGGCGCAGGCGATCTGCAGCTAAGCCAATCTCAATCCTTGACCTGATCCGCACTGGGCCTCAGAAAAGGCGCAGCGAAAAGGATATCTGATGGTTATGAAAGGGCTGACCCTGCGCGGGCTCGAAGTGTTCGAGGCCTTGGCGCGGACGGGATCGGTGGCGCAAGCCGCCGAGATAACGGGGCTCAGCCAGCCTTCGGTGTCTCAGCAATTGCGCAATCTGGAAAACGCTCTGGGGACCGAATTGGTCGATCACGGACGCCGCCCGATGCGGCTGACGCAGGCTGGGCGCAGCTTTCTGGCCCGGACCGAAGCGGTGCTGGCCGAGTTGCAGATGGCCCAAAGCGAATTGACCGTGATGGATTTGGGGCACCTGACCACCCTGTCGATTGGGCTGATCGACGATTTCGACAATGACCTGACCCCACGGCTGGCAACTCTTCTGGCCGACAGTTTGACCCGTTCGAACTTCAAACTACTCACCCTGCCCAGCCTGGATTTATTCGAAGAGCTCGAGGCCCAGCGCCTGCATCTGATGGTGTCGGCTCATTCCGGTGAGGTGCTGGAGGGCGTGGTCGAATACCCCTTGGTGCAGGATCCGTTCATTCTGGTGACCCCCAAGGGCGTTGAGAACGCCGTTCAGTACCTGCCCTTTCTACGCTATGCCCGCGAACAACTGATCAGCCGCCAGATCGAGGCTCATCTGGCCCGGCAGCGCCTGGAATACGAAGAGCGGTTCGAAATCGGCTCGCATCTGGCCCTGATGGCGATGGTCGCGCGCGGCCTTGGCTGGGCCATCACAACTCCGTTGGGTTATATGCGAGCCACGCGTTTCCATGACGCGCTCGAAGCCCACCCCGCCCCTTTCGGAGACTTTGCGCGCACGATTTCCCTGTTCACCCGCACCGACTGGTCCGATCAGGTTCCTCAAGAAGTCGCGGGCATGATGCGTCGCCTGATGCGCAACCAGATCGTCGATCCGGCACTGGCGCAGTTGCCATGGCTCACCGACCGCCTGAAGGTGATGGGTTAAGCCCGCAAGTACGCGCCGAGCCCTGCGACGGCGGCCTCAATCAGGTCCAGCGCTCCGTCAAAATCCCGCGTATAGTAGGGGTCGGGCACATGATCAGCCCCTGTCTGAGGCGCGAAATCGGTCAGAATGCGCACCGGAGTATCGTTTCCTGCGGGTCGCAAGGCTTCGATGTTTTTGATGTTCTCGGCGTCCATACCGATGATCAAGTCGAACCGGTTAAAATCCTCGGCCACGAATTGCCGCGCCCGCAGATCGCTCAGGTCGATACCCCGCGCTCGCGCCGCCGCCTGCATCGGCCCATAAGGCGGCTCGCCGATATGCCAGCCCGAGGTCCCGGCACTGTCGGTCTGACAATCAGGCACCCGGGCGCGAAACACGCCCTCGGCGGCGGGAGAACGGCAGATATTGCCCAGACAGACAAAGAGGATACGGTGGGTCATGGGCAAAGGTGTAACGCGTGAGGCCAAGATGGAAAAGATCGTCATTCTGACAGGGGCCGGAATCTCCGCCGAAAGCGGGCTGGGTACATTCCGCGACGAAGACGGTCTTTGGGCCAAACACCGGATCGAAGATGTCGCCACGCCCGAGGGCTTTGCCCGCGACCCGGCATTGGTTCACGGGTTTTACAATGCCCGCCGGGTTCAGGCTGCCGAGGCCCCACCGAACGAGGCGCACAAGGCGCTAGCCCGTCTGCAACGAGATTTTCGTGGAGAAGTGGCGATCGTCACCCAAAATGTTGACAGCCTGCACGAGGCCGGCGGCGCTCAAAATGTGATCCACATGCATGGCACGCTGGCCGGGGCGCTCTGTGCGGCATGTGGGCATCGTTGGACCTCGCCCCCCGAAATGATAGTGGGTGAGCGTTGTCCGGCGTGCAACATGCCTTCGGCGCGACCGGATGTGGTTTGGTTTGGCGAGATGCCGTATCACATGGACGCAATTTACGACCATTTGGCTAGCGCGACTCTGTTCACGGCGATCGGCACCTCGGGTCAGGTCTACCCCGCTGCCGCTTTTGTGCACGAGGCCCGCATGACCGGCGCGCTAACTGTCGAACTGAACCTCGCCCCGTCGGATGGGGCGTCCAGTTTTGATCAAGTCATCCTCGGCCCCGCGTCAGAAACCGTCCCACACTGGGTCGCAGGATTACTGGGGTAGCCCAGATCGCAATCTCCGCAGACAGCCGCGGATTTTACTGTTTATAATGAAGGCCAAACACGCCGGGAGAGCATCATGACAGACCCCCAGTTTCCACGCGAAGAAATCCTGGATGACAGCAGCCTGGATGGCCGCGGCGCGTTGGGAGACCAATTGGCAGGGCTGTGGTGGACGTTTCTTCTGCGCGGCATTCTGGCCGGGGCGTTGGGCATTGCAGCGCTGTTTTGGCCAACGGGCAGCATCTCACTCTTGCTGCGGCTTGTCGGCCTGTTACTGGTTTTCGACGGTGGCCTGACCCTGCTGGGCTTCGGCCGACGCGGATTGATCGGCGGTGTGGGTATCGGCGCCCTGCTAATCGGACTGGTGCTGTTGATCTGGCCCGAGGGCGTGGCCCGGCTGGCCTTTTTCCTTCTGGGTGCGTGGGCACTGATCATGGGGATCGGCTCTCTGATGGCCTGGCGGCAGATGTCGGATCAACACCCCGATGCCGCTTCGGTCCGCAATTCAGGGGTTGTAGCGCTGATAATCGGGCTGGTGCTGATCTTCTGGCCCGGTGGCGGCATGGTGGCGCTTGGCTGGGCGATCGCCTTCGGCGCACTGGCCGTCTCAACCGTGATGTTCTGGCTGACCGCTCGGTTCAAGCGCGCCCATGACCGCGTGGCGATGCGGGTGGTCAATCGCTGATCCATCCACCCGAACGCAAACAGGCCGGGCAAAGCCCGACCTGACGCATGGATAACAGCCGCAACGCGGCCCGAAGACAGGCCTAGCCTCAGTTCGATTTCGAATGCGATCCATGGCCGCCTTTGTCCTGACGCTCCAGATCAACAGGAACCTCGATCTCGACCTCGCCTGCCTTTTCAAAGATCAGGGTCACGGGAACCGACGCACCCTGCTCGAACGGAGCGGTTAGACCCATGAACATCACATGGTCGCCACCTCGTTTTAGCATGTGGGTTTCGCCGGCCGGAATAACAAAGCCTTCCTCAACATGCACCATCTTGGCCACGCCGTTATCGTCGACCTGGTGAGTATGCAGTTCGACCCGAGCAGCCGCATCCGATTCCGCACCGATCAACCGGTCGTCGGCTTCCCCGGTGTTCTGGATCATCATGAATGCCGCGCCTGCCTTGGCAGATTTACCCGACGATCGGGCATATGCGTCATCAACGGAAATTGCATCCTGCGCATAGGCAGTTGTGGCCAAGGTTACGGCAGCCAAAGTGGTCATCAGTTTGGATTTGAGGGACATCGCGCCACTCCTTGTTTAGATATCTGATTGGAATAGGAAAGTTCTTAGAAATGAACGGGAGGCGCACGCGCTGGCCTGTTAGGAACCGGAAGAGCGATTAAGTTCTCGACCTTACGCAGGGGGGCGGGCCGTCCTGTCTCCGGTGCCTCGGGCAAACCGGGTGATGCGACTGCAATCGCGCCCAGCAGTGTCAGCGCATAATCGGGGCAGAAATGCGGGGGATGCGTCGGTTGGCCCTCGGCGTCCATATAGACCACCACCGGACCGGAACCGGTGCACAGCACCATCTGCCCCACCGCACTGTCCATCCCGCGCGATGCGGCCACCCCCTGCCCCGTCAGAAAAACGAGCAGCGACAGTGCTATAGGCAGAAATCTGTTCAGAGCGGTTTTCATGCTGCGACAGATATAGGCCGGACGCAAAGCGGGCTTCAAGCGCATTCGAAAACGCCTGAAGCCCGCAATGAAGAGTTTAGTTTCAGCTGTCCACGCCGGGACGTTTGACAGACCCTTTGGTCAGGCTCGTATGCAACCTGTTCACCTGTCGTTGCATCCGAAAGCATGTCCCAAACGATTTGCCAACAAAGGCAGCCAACGGGGAGAGGTATTCAGATAGTTTGAAAGACATGAAATAGAACTCCGTCAGATGAATATGAATAAACATAAAACAGCCGAAGCAAATAGTATGTGAACAATGTCACCAAAAGAGGAATTTTAGTGCCATTTCACGAACAGCTTACGCAAGAAAAAACCCTGCACCTTGCGGTACAGGGTCGAATTCTTTGCAAGTAAAAAGGGCTTAGGCCGAGGCTTGTGCCTTGGCAATTTCC
The DNA here is from genome assembly GCF_056536985.1 of Ruegeria sp. CH8. Taxonomy (NCBI): domain Bacteria; kingdom Pseudomonadati; phylum Pseudomonadota; class Alphaproteobacteria; order Rhodobacterales; family Roseobacteraceae; genus Ruegeria; species Ruegeria sp. CH8. The sequence goes on from NZ_JBQFQR010000004.1 coordinate 65,876, forward strand.
TTTTTCACTTTCAGCGCGTTCGCGGACAGTTCTTCGTCCTTGGCTTTTGCCAGGAACGCGTCCAGACCACCGCGGTGATCAACCGAACGCAGAGCAGCCGCCGAGATGCGCAGCTTGACGCCACGGCCCAGAGCTTCGGACTGCAGGGTAACGTCGTTCAGGTTGGGCAGAAAACGACGACGAGTTCTGTTTTTGGCGTGGCTGACATTGTTGCCAGTCATCGGGCCTTTTCCGGTCAGTTCGCAACGGCGCGACATGGTTTCTTCCTTTGTTTCTGGAGGCCCGGTGTGATACCCGCGGCCAAATCACAAGGGGCGCAACCCGAAGTCGCGCCCGAAAACTGGTTGGATGCGTGTAGTGGGAATCGCCGGAAGGGTCAAGACGGATCGCGCGAATTCTTTAAACCGACGTCACTGACAGGGTGAATCTTCGTCCGCAACAGCGGTTTGTTGTTCTTTCTGTGCCGTTCCAACAGGTGCGCCTGCTGCCGTCCGCGTGGAATAAGACGCGCAGGCCTCGTTATTAGTCTCATTTCGATCAGTTCAGGAAAAATCTCAAAAATCTCGCGCCTTGCGTCCGCGCCAAGAGATTTTAAGGCCTCAATCCCAGTGAACAGGCTTTCGGTCGGGGCATTTTCGGCGAAGATCACCTGATGACAATCAAACAACAGGTGAAAATACTCGACCTCTGCCACAGTCTCATCAACAAAAATTCCAGGCAAAACGACCAGTTTGATCGCCGGGACCAGCACTTCGGGCGTACCGAACATACGTTCTGCAATCTTTGACTGGACCAGCATCCGGTGTTGACGCGAAACCAACAAGTCCCGACTGGGTAACCCGTTGCCCAGCGCACCGGCTAGAATGCGCACCGGCCAAAGGCGCGGATTCTTCAGCAATTCAGACCGGTCAAATCTGCGGCGGCCGATCCATCGAATACGTTGTGATCCGTGCTCTATCGTGGGGATCATTTCCCCTATCCGCAGTGCCTGAACCGAACGCTCTCCTTCCTGTGTCAGGATCAAAGTATCGCGGGTGAAACACGGAACTCCCGAGCCGTTCTCAAACGCCGAATAGGTCACCACAATGCCGGATGGCAGGGTAAACGTTCCACTGGACACCGAATAGCCGACACCATCCTCGACAGTAATGGTGCCGAAAGTGCTGTCGTTGATGACTGTCCCCACCGGCAGGTTCAGTGTATCCGTTCCGCTGCCACCACGAATATCGCCGCCAACGGACGTACTTCTGAAATTCAGGGTGTCATTGCCGCCGCCCAGCCGAATAGAGCCGACGGTCGAACCGCTTATGTCAACGGTGTCTGCATCCGAACCCGACGCAACGCGACCGTCGATAGTGCTATTGGTGACAGTTATGGTGTCACTTCCGGCGTTGCCGATCACGTTTTCGGCGATAACGCTATTGGTGACGTTTATGTCGTCGTCACCGCCCCGCCCCCGAATATTGTCAATCGGAGATCCTTGCGGGCTTCCATTCAGAGACCCGCTATTGCCTGTGACGTCGATATCGTCGTCGCTATTTGTTCCAGTTATTCTGGGCATTTGGACCGGTTCTGTACATCAGGGGCACCAGAATATCATGTTTCCACGCCACCGTCAGTCCACAACACAACTTTAGGCAGAGACCCTGTCAAGCCTTGGCCAGTCAGCGCGCTCAACGAGGAATGAGTGAGGACAGCATGGTTTCCGCTGCCGCAGAGGGGCTCAGCCCGCCTGCTCTCACTCGGGCGCCCAATTGCTCCATATCAGCCCGCGCCTGAGCGGTGGACAATTGCGCCAGCAGGGCGGCTCGCACCTCCTGCTCAAACCAGTACTGCGCCTGGGCCGCTCGGTTCGTTTCCCAGTGACCCAGATCCCGGCGCGATTGGGTGAGAGACTGCATCTCGGTCCACGCGCCCTCCAACCCGTGTTCCTCGACCGCTGAGACTGTCATCGCCTTGGGGAACCCCTCTGGGTCTTGCGGGCGTTTGCGCAGCAGGCGCAGAGCACCCGCGTAGTCGGCGCAGGTGCGCGTGGCGGTGGCCTTCAGGTCTCCGTCCGCCTTGTTGACCAGAATCATGTCGGCCATCTCCATGATGCCGCGTTTGACGCCCTGCAACTCATCGCCACCCGCCGGGGCAAGCAGCAGCAGGAACAGGTCCGACATTTCGGACACCACGGTCTCCGACTGACCCACGCCCACGGTTTCGATCAGAACCACGTCAAAGGCCGCAGCCTCGCACAGGGCAATCGCCTCGCGCGTGCGGCGTGCGACACCACCCAGATGCGATTGGCTGGGCGACGGGCGGATAAAGGCGTTTCTCTCGCGGCTCAGACGCTCCATCCGGGTCTTGTCACCCAGAATCGAACCACCCGATCGGGCCGAGCTGGGATCGACCGCCAGAACCGCAACGCGCAGCCCTTCCCCGATCAACATCATGCCGAAGCTTTCGATAAAGGTGGATTTGCCCACCCCCGGCGTCCCCGACAGACCAATGCGCAAGGATTGTCGTTGGGACTTGGCCACATGAGTCAACAGTTCGGTTGCCTGCGCCCGGTGATCATCGCGGCCGCTTTCAACCAGAGTGATCGCCCGTGCAAGCGCACGGCGCTCGCCATTCAGAATCCTGTCGCCCAGCTCAGCGGTATTCATGCGCGTTCCTTACCCGATTTTCGCCTTGATGGCGTAGCGGAACGGGGTTTGTCCAGTGCCAAGCGCCATGACAATTGCCGCAGCCTGTCGGAACTGGACCTTGCCGGGCGGTTGGCGGATAAAGCCCGCATGACACGCTTGCCCATCGATGACGCCATCCCCGACCTGCTCGCGGCCCTAAAGGCCTCGGGCCGTGCCGTGCTACAGGCACCTCCTGGTGCGGGCAAGACAACAAGAGTGCCGCTGGCAATGCTTGAAGCGGGCGTGTGTGACGGCAAGATCGTGATGCTGGAACCGCGCCGGTTGGCCGCGCGCGCCGCCGCAGAACGGATGGCGGAAACACTGGGCCAACGCGCAGGCGAGACCGTCGGTTACCGCGTACGCGGCGACGCCAAGGTTTCAAAATCCACGCGGATCGAAGTTGTCACCGAGGGCATTCTGACCCGGATGCTGCAATCCGAGCCCGACCTGCCGGGCGTTGGTGCGGTGATCTTTGACGAATTCCACGAACGGTCCTTGAACGCCGATCTGGGACTGGCGTTGTGCCTAGAGGTCACCGGCGCGCTTCGGGACGATCTGATCCTTCTGGCGATGTCCGCGACGTTGGACGCTGAACCCGTGGGTCGGCTGATGGAGGCGCCTCTGGTGACCTCCGAAGGGCGCAGTTATCCGGTTGAAACGCGTTGGCTGAACCGTCCTTTGGGGGCGAAGGCAAGGCGGCTGGACGCTCTGGTTGATCTGGTGATTCAGGCCGAGCGGGATACGCGCAAAACCTGCGGAGGGATACTGGTGTTCCTGCCCGGTGAAGGCGAAATCCGGCGGGCCGAGGCCGCCTTGTCCGGGCGTTTATCCGGCGATTGCGTAGTAAGGCCCCTGTTCGGCGCGATGCCCTTCGCCGCCCAGCGCGCCGCAATTGCGCCTGTTGAATCAGGCCGCAAAGTGGTGCTCGCTACGTCGATCGCCGAGACCTCGCTGACCATTCCCGACATCCGCGTAGTGGTCGACCTGGGCCAAGCACGGCGGGCGCGGTTCGATCCGGGCTCGGGCATGTCGCGGTTGGTGACCGAGCGCGTAACACGGGCCGAGGCCACCCAGCGCGCGGGCCGCGCCGGGCGTGTCGCCGAAGGCGTCTGCTATCGGCTGTGGTCCAAGGGCGAAGAAGGTGCTTTGGCCGCCTATCCCCCAGCCGAGATCGAAGCCGCCGACCTGACCGGGCTGGCGCTGGAACTGGCGCTGTGGGGCGCAGAACCGAGCGATCTGGCCTTCCTGACACCGCCCCCTGAAGGCACCATGGCCGAGGCTAAAGCCCTGCTGAACATGCTCGGCGCGCTGGATACCAAAGGGCGGATCACCGAACACGGGCGCGCGCTGGCCGCGCTGCCTCTGCACCCGCGACTGGGGCATATGCTGGAACGCGTCGGGCGGGACGCTGCGCCATTAGCCGCGCTGATGGCCGAACGCGATCCGCTTAAAGGTGCCCCGTCGGATATGCTGCTACGGCTGGAAGCGCTGCGCGACGTACGCGCGTTTCAGCGTAATCGAGTCTGGCAGGTAAACGCGGGTGCCTTAGATCGGATCAAGGCCGAGGCCAAACAGTTGCGTACCAAAGGCAACGCCACCGATCTGAGCCCTGCCTCGATGGCCGCGCTCGCCTATCCAGACCGGATCGGGCAACGCCGCAAGGGTGACGTGCCACGCTATGTCCTGTCGGGCGGCAAAGGGGTCGTGCTGGATGCTGGCGACACACTGGCCGCCGCGCCCTATCTGGTGGTCACGGATACCGACGGCAACCCGCGTGAGGCGCGCGTGCGAATGGCGGCCCAGATCTCGGAACGCGAAATTCGTGACCTGTTTGCGGATCAGATCGATTGGGTCGACAGTTGTGAGTGGTCAAAACGTGACCGGAGGGTGGTGGCGCGCCAACAAGAGCGGCTCGGCGCAATCACTCTGAGCGACCGCATCTGGAAAGACGTCCCTGACGATGCGGTAGCGCAAGCCATGCTGGACGGTGCGCGCGATCTTGGTCTGCGGCTGGGCGGCGCTGCGGCACGCCTTGCCGCCCGGGTTGAACTGGTACGGGCCGAGGGAGCGGACCTGCCCGATTTCACCATCGAGGGACTGACAGAAACCCTGGAAGACTGGTTGCTGCCGATGCTCTCAAACGTGCGCAATGCCGAGGAGTGGAAGCGGTTCGATCTGCTGCCCGCCCTCCGTGCCCGGCTGGACTGGAACCAGACACAAGTGCTGGACCGCCGCGCGCCGGGATCATTTGAGACACCGCTGGGGCGCAAGGTACCGATTGATTACGGCGGCGCAGTGCCCGAAATATCGGTGCGCCTGCAAGAGCTTTTCGGTGTCACAAGGCACCCTGTCGTAGGGGGTGAGGCTCTGAAGATCACCCTGCTGTCCCCGGCGCAGCGCCCAATTCAGATCACCCGCGACCTGCCCGGTTTCTGGGCCGGGTCCTATGCTGACGTCCGCAAGGATATGCGCGCGCAATACCCTAAACATCCCTGGCCTGAGGACCCGACCCAGGCCGATCCCACCCTGCGCGCCAAACGGCGGGGACAAAACCGCGATTGACCATTTGTTCAGGGTTTTCGACCAAGAGCCCAAGCCGATGAAAGCGCAGGGAACTCAGAGGGCGCTCATTGAAGACTTGGCCCGTTGTTGCTATATCTCTTCAGCTTGACGTTAACGCGCGCACAAAAGATCAATTTATGACCAAATGGTTGCGAAACATCTGGGAGGAGGTCGCACGACCCATTTTCCTGCGCCCCAAGCGGGTGCAGTTCGCGGCACTGTGCACACGTGAAACCGAAAGCGGGCCAGAGGTTCTGCTGATCACCAGCCGCGACACCGGGCGCTGGATCATCCCCAAAGGCTGGCCGATGGATGGCAAGGACGGTGCTGAAACCGCTCTGCAGGAGGCTTGGGAAGAGGCCGGCGTACGTGCGCCCAGCCCCGCCAAAGAACCGATAGGCTATTTTACCTACGACAAAATCCTGAAAGACGGCTCGGCCCTGCCCGTTCTGACCAGTGTCTACCGGATCGAGGTGCAGGATCTTGCGGATAGCTTTCCCGAAGCAGACGAGCGTAAGCGGGTCTGGGTGGCTCCTGCGATTGCAGCCGAACGCGTCAATGAACCGGAACTGCGCGACATACTGCTCCGATTGTAACAGTTTCTCAAAAATTTGATGACAAAGCGGTTGCCCGCGCAGGTGAAACCGTCTAGCCGCGTGTGTCAACTCAAATAAGCCGCAAATTCCCATGTCGAACATGACCACAAAAACCCGTTGGCAGGCGCTGGATAGCGACCTGCACCGCATCTCGCGTGTCGAAACCGCGAATGTCCATGTGGCGCGCCCGATGCTGGCGCCCGGCATCGCGCTGGCCTTTATCGCGCTGGCCGGTTTGTCGGCAGCCGTGTTTTTCGGACAGGCCGATGGCGGGCTGATTGTTGTCGCGGCAGCGGTTTTCGGGGCCTATATGGCGGTCAATATCGGCGCCAACGACGTGGCCAATAACATGGGTCCGGCGGTTGGGGCCAATGCTCTGACCATGGGCGGCGCCATCGTCATCGCGGCCATTGCCGAAAGCGCAGGTGCGCTGTTGGCGGGTGGGGATGTGGTCTCGACCATTTCAAAAGGGATCATTGATCCGGCCTCGGTCCAGAACAGCAATGTGTTTATCTGGGCGATGATGGCCGCACTGATTTCCTCGGCGATGTGGGTCAACCTCGCCACCTGGGTCGGTGCACCGGTCTCGACCACACACTCGGTCGTTGGTGGTGTAATGGGCGCAGGCATTGCCGCAGCAGGCCTGAGCGCCGTGAGCTGGGGCACAATGAGCGCCATCGCTGCAAGCTGGGTGATCTCGCCGGTTCTAGGCGGAGTGATCGCGGCCGGGTTTCTAGCGCTGATCAAGGCCAAGATCCAGTATCAGGACGACAAGATTGCCGCCGCTCGGCGCTGGGTTCCGATCCTTGTGGCCGTCATGGCAGCGGCGTTTTCCACCTATCTGGCCGTCAAAGGTCTGAAGCGGATCGTTAAGATCGAGCTTGAGATGGCCCTTCTGATCGGTCTCGCCTCGGGCTTGCTGGTCTGGTCGGTGACAGTGCCTTGGGTACGACGAAAATCCGAGGGGATGGAAAACCGTACGAAATCGCTGAAAACGCTGTTTGGCCTGCCTCTGGTCATCTCGGCCACGTTCCTCAGCTTCGCCCACGGCGCCAATGACGTGGCTAATGCGGTTGGCCCTCTTGCGGCGATCGTGCATACGGCAGAGTTCGGCGATTTCGCTTCGAAAGTGGCGATCCCAACCTGGGTGATGGTGATTGGTGCGTTCGGGATTTCCTTTGGTCTGTTCCTGTTCGGCCCCAAACTGATCCGGATGGTGGGCAGCCAGATTACCAAGCTGAACCCGATGCGCGCCTTCTGTGTCGCGTTGTCGGCGGCGATTACCGTCATTGTGGCCAGTTGGCTGGGTCTGCCGGTCAGCTCCACCCACATTGCCGTGGGGGCCGTGTTCGGGGTTGGGTTCTATCGCGAATGGCACTCGGACCGCCGCTGGAAGCAATCGAACCGCCAGCGTCCCGCCGAACAGCGTCTGGCCCGCGAAGAGCACCAACGCCGCAAGCTGGTGCGTCGGTCGCATTTCATGACGATTGTTGCGGCCTGGATCATTACCGTTCCTGCGGCCGCGGCCATGTCAGCGGCAATTTTCGTGTTCCTGACGGCCTTTATCTGACCCTGCCTAAGGCTTTATCTGATCCGGTGACAGAGCGGTTTTCGGCGCTTGTTCGATGAGCGCCTGCACTTTGGCGCAGATCGGGGTCGGCGCCCCAAACTGCTTGCCGAGACGAATGATCTCGCCTTGCAGGCTGTCAATCTCGGTCGGGCGGCCCGCCATCAGATCGTAAGCCATCGAGGTCCGCGCGCTGGGGTCGATGGTCAACATACGCGCCGCGATCCGGGTAAACACCGGCGTCGGCAGGCGCAGGATATGCGGGGTCATCCACGCAGGCAGAGGAGTGGTCGAGGCCACAGGGTGACCTGCCGCCTTGAGCACCGCCAGAGCTTCAGCCATCTGGTCCGCCATCACCCTCCGCCAGTTGCGGTCCAACAGTTGCTCTTTCAGCGTCAGACCAGACAACGCATTCAGCGCGTTGTTGAGATTGATCACCAGCTTGCCCCATTGCACGGCATTGATGTCATCACTTTCGATCACCGGCAGATCGAGGCTGCTGAGCTTTTCACCCAGCGCGCCAGCACCACTTTGAATGACAATCTCACCCGAGGTCGCTCGATGAAAACACGCAGGTTCGGTCGGCACTACGTTGAATGGCACCATCCCGGCACGCACATCGTGGTCCGGCAGAGCAGCTCGCAAAATACGGGCGTTATCCATCCCGTTCTGCCAAGACAGAACCGGGGCTGATGTCGGCTCATACTGGGCGATCCGGGCGGCTATTTCAGCCGTTGCGCCGGTCTTGACGGACACGATTACGGCTTCTGCGGTGGTCAGACAGCTTGCGTTCTCGGTCAGGGTCAAATCCTGCGCAGCCACGTGTCGATTCAGGCCCGAGAAATCAGTGACAGTCAGCCCCCTATCGCGGATCGGGTCCAGAATGCGCGACCGGCCCAATAAGGTTACGTCGTGGCCTGAATGGGCCAGCAAGGCCCCGCAATAACAGCCGATACTGCCCGCCCCTGCGATCACGATCTTCATGGTGCGCCTCCTCGGGGCAAAGGATCGCCGGGATCAGAGCGTCGGGCAAGGCCCCCTTACGTTTGGTCAGCGCGCCAGCCGCGGGCGGGTACGCTCTAACTCTTCCGAGATCGGAATGAACTCCTGATCATCCCCCGGCGGCAGGTGGAACGCGCCATTCGCCCAGTCGGCGGTTTTCCATTCGCGGGTGGCGGCCTCGATCTTTTCCTTCGACGATGAAACGAAATTCCACCAGATATAGCGATCCTCGTTCAGCGTCGCGCCCCCCAGCAGCATCAACCGTGCGCCCAGTGGCCCGGCCTTGATCGACAGATGGTCGCCCGGGCGGAACACCATCATGCGGCCCTCGTCGAACTTGTCACCGGCAATCTCGACTGAGCCTTGAGTGACATAAACGCCCCGATCCTCATGATCGTCCGGCAGGGGAAACGCAGCACCCGGTTCAAGCTGGACGTCCAGATAAAAGGTCTCGGACAGCATCGTGACCGGGCTAGTTTCACCATAGGCCGATCCGAGGATCAGGCGGGCGCTGACCCCGCTATCCTCAATATGCGGCAAGGACGCTTGTTTGTGGTGCTCGAAATCTGGGGCCAAATCCTCATGAGCCTCGGGCAGAGCGATCCAGGTCTGGATGCCGAACAGGCTGTGTTTCTTGCCGCGCGTTTCTGCGCTGGTGCGCTCGGAATGAGTAACGCCGCGGCCGGCGACCATCCAATTGACTTCGCCCGGGTAAATCATCTGATGCGTGCCAAGACTGTCGCGATGTTCGAACTCGCCCTGATACAAGTAGGTGACGGTACCCAGACCGATATGCGGATGCGGGCGCACGTCGATACCGCCATCGGTGATGAACTCGGCAGGGCCCATCTGATCAAAGAAGATGAATGGTCCCACCAGTTGGCGTTTGAGGGAGGGCAGCGCGCGGCGCACTTCGAACCCGCCCAAATCGCGGGCGCGCGGGATGATCAAGGTCTCAAGTGCCGCATTTTCCGACAGGCATTCGGGGGTGTGGGTCGGGTTCCAACTCATTCCAGCTCTCCTGTGATCAGAGGTATTGGGTTCACAAAAGAAGGATATAGGGCGAATTTGCGCTGGAAAACTTGCAATTTTGCACAGTCAGGGTGCAGGAAATTTGCCGATGTCTAGGGCCACAGCCGGGGAAAGAACGGCCCGTCGATGCGGTCGCCTTCACGATAGCCTGCCGCCTCGAACTGCGCGCGTTCATCTTTTGCCCAATCGCCGCGATACCGTATGATCCCGTCCGGTGCTGTCATCCGCAGGGTAAAGCGCCGGACCGTTTCGGTTGGCGTGACAGAAGACAACCCTCCGTGCAGCGTGCGCATGTCGAAAAAGATGCAATCGCCCAACTGCATGTCCCATTGCAGCAGATCATAGGCATCCGGGTTGGCGTTGATATCGGGCGGCGGATGATAGGTCAGGCCTGCAACCTCGGTCGGTTCGTAACTGGGATGCCCGTCCGCGAACCGGACCCGCATGAACAGCTTGTCCCACAGGTGCGAACCCTTGACGAAGGCAATCCCGTTTTCCTTGCTCACCGGCTCCAGAGGCAACCAGAGGACGCACATCGTGCCTTCGAAGTCGAAATAGGACAGGTCCTGATGGAATGGCGGGCGCGAGGTCGACCCGGCTTCGCGCAGGAACCAGTTGTCCATGACAAGGTTGATCGACGGTGCGCCTAACAGTTGCCCCGCCAGCGCGGCGCAAGGGGATTTGCGCACAAAATCGGTGAATTGAGGTATTTTGCCCCAAGCCCAGTAATCCTCGAAATAGGCCGGAGCGCTGGGGTCTTTGGTGTGGCGGGTGAAGTTGTCGGTTGGGTTGGCTAGGTCCGCATCGATCCCCTCGCGCAGCAGCGATAGCCAATGCTCCGAGAATTTCGAGCGCAAGACGACGGCCCCGTCGCGCTTGAAGGCGGCGATTTCGTCGGGTGACACTGTTTGCATATTGTCCATCGGGAGGCCTTTCGGATCGGTATCGCGAGGATGGCACCCCAGTTCACATGGGGTCAAAGAAATTCGCGTTGGATGTTCACAGGGCCGTGAAACCTGCCTCGGAAAAGGCGCGAACCGTGCTATCTTATCGCCGTGGCGCGTTGCGATCCAATTGGATGACGCCTTGCAGGAGGTCCCGACATGACAAAGACAGGCTTTTCCCGTCGTTCCCTGATTGCCCTCGGCGGTGCCGTTCTAGCGACCGGCACAACCGGCTTGCTACTGCCTGCGCGTGCGGCTGGGCTGGCCCCGACACCGTCCATGCGCGGCGGGTCCAACAACTACCGCCCCGGTGCGCCCATCGTTAATCAAATCGGTGGCGGCGGCTTCTGGATGACCGGCACGGTGCGCCGTGCGGGTGACGGAGCCCCCCTGCCCAACCAGCGCATCCAGATCTGGGCGCACACGACCGAAGGCCACGAACGCGACCCGCAGAGCCACGGGGCAACACTGACCGATGCGAATGGAGCGTTTCGGCTCGAGATGCCGCAGATCGTGCCTGCGTTCGGCCAGCCACATGGCCATCTGGCCTATGACAGCGGTGAATTCGAGACCGTGTTCCTGCGGCCGATCATGGCGAGTTCGAAGGACAAGACGCTCGCCGCGCATTTCGTCCTGCAGCCCCTCTGACCTTTCGTGACCCGTGCCCCGTTGATCTGGACGGTTCTGACCCTCGTCCTGGCGGTACCCTTGGTCGCAGCAACGAACAGCCCTCTTCTGGCATGGCGTGATCCTGTCTACATCATCGCCGGGTTTGCGGGTGTGGTCGGTATGGGGTTGCTGTTGATGCAGCCCCTTCTGGCCGGGCGATACCTGCCCGGGCTTTCACCACTGGCCAGCCGCAAGTGGCACCGGTGGGTAGGCATCACTCTGATCGCGACCATCCTGATCCACGTTGGCGGCCTGTGGATCACCAGCCCGCCTGATGTCGTGGATGCGTTGCTGTTCGCCTCACCCACCCCGTTTTCAGCTTGGGGTGTCATTGCGATGTGGGCGAGTTTTGCAGCCGCCTTTCTGGGCCTTTACCGGCAACGTCTGAAGCTTCGGTTCCGGGTCTGGAGGTTGGGTCACACAGTACTGGCTGCTGTGACCATCGTCGGCAGCGTGGTGCACGCGATGCTGATCGAAGGTACGATGGAGATCATGACCAAAACCGCCCTCTGCGCTTTGGTCTTAATGGCGAGCGCTCAGACGCTCGCCAAACTGCGTGTTTGGGATGTGCGTAGGCGTTAAACGCCCAGACACCAGCGCATCACGGCTTTCTGCGCGTGTAGACGGTTCTCGGCCTCGTCAAAGATCACCGAGTTCGGGCCATCCATGACCTCCGAGGTTGCCTCTTCTTCGCGGTGCGCGGGCAGGCAGTGCATGAACAGCGCGTCGGGCTTGGCGTGTGACATCAACTCGGTATTCACCTGATACGGGCGCAGCAGATTGTGGCGACGCTCCTTGGCCGATTGGCTATCGTGCATCGAGACCCAAGTGTCGGCAACCACCAGATCTGCGCCCTCGACAGCCTTGAACGGATCACGCTCGACCACGATTTTTGAACCCTTCTGGCGAGCGAAGCCCATGAACTCTTCCTCGGGGTCGAACTGCGCGGGGCCGGTGAAGGTCAGATCAAACCCGAACTGGCCTGCCGCATGCAGGAACGAGGCGCAGACGTTGTTGCCATCACCTGTCCAGACAACCTTTTTGCCTGCAATCGGGCCGCGGTGTTCTTCGAAGGTCAGCACATCGGCCATGATCTGGCAGGGATGGGTGCGGTCGGTCAGGCCGTTGATCACCGGCACGTCGGAATACTCGGCCATCTCGGTCAGGATCGTCTCATCAAAGGTCCGGATCATGATCATGTCGACATAGCGTGACAGCACGCGGGCGGTGTCGGCGATGGTCTCGCCATGGCCCAGTTGCATGTCCTTGCCAGACAGAACCATGGTCTGCCCGCCCATCTGGCGCACGCCCACATCAAAGGACACGCGGGTCCGGGTCGAGGGTTTTTCGAAGATCAGCGCAACCATGCGGTCCTTGAGCGGCTGTTCGTCATCCAGCGCGGCCTTGGGCTGGCCCAAACGGGCTTGCTTCATCTCACTGGCCTGATTGATCATCGCCCGCAATTCGTCTGCGCCAGTTTTGTGGATATCGAGAAAATGGTTCATTTTGTTTCGCTTTTGACTGTCAGTTGCTGAGGGCACCGCCCTCGCAGAATGTGGTGAAAGATCAGGCCGTAGCCAAATTGCCTTCGACTTGCACGGCGGCTTTGTCGAGGCGGATCATGGCTTGGGCGATGTCATCCTCGGTCAGGGTCAGCGGCGGCAACAGGCGGATCACATTGTCGGCTGCGGGAACGGTGATGACCTCGTTGTCATAACCCGCATTCACAACATCCGTGTTGGTCGCCTTGCATTTGATGCCCAACATCAGGCCAGAGCCCCGCACGTCCTCGAACACTTCCGGGTGATCGGCCACCAGACCTTCCAGCTTTTGGCGCAGCAGACCGGCCTTGCGGTTCACACCCTCCAGAAAGGCGGGAGTGGCGACCTGATCGATCACCGCGCAGCCAACGGCGCAGCCCAGCGGGTTGCCGCCATAGGTCGAGCCATGAGTGCCTGCGGTCATGCCGCTGGCGGCGTCTTCGGTGGCAAGCACCGCACCCAGAGGGAAACCTCCGCCGATGCCTTTGGCAACCATCATGATATCGGGGGTAATCCCCGCCCATTCATGCGCGAACAGCTTACCGGTCCGACCAACACCGCATTGCACTTCGTCCAGGATCAGCAACAGGCCGTTTTCGTCGCAGATCTGGCGCAGGGCCTTCATCTCTGCATCCGGCACCGGGCGGATGCCACCTTCGCCCTGCACCGGCTCGATCATGATGGCAGCGGTGTTATCGGTGATCGCGTCGGTGACACCGTCCAGGTCGCCGAACGTGACATGCACAAAACCCGGCAGCAGCGGGCCGAAACCCTTGGTCATCTTCTCGGACCCGGCCGCCGCGATACCGGCCGACGACCGTCCATGGAACGAGCCGCTGAAGGTGATGATCTCGACCTTTTCGGGTTGACCTTTGTCATAGAAATGCTTGCGGGCCATTTTTACGGCCAACTCGCAGGACTCGGTACCCGAGTTGGTGAAGAACACCGTGTCGGCAAAGGTATGCTCGACCAGCTTGTCGGCCAGCGCCTGCTGTTGCGGGATGTTGTAGAGGTTCGAGACATGCCACAGCGCGTGCGCCTGCTCGGTCAGTGCGTTGACCAGCGCCGGATGCGCATGGCCCAGCGCGTTCACCGCGATCCCTGCGCCGAGGTCCAGAAAACGTCGGCCATCCGCCTCGGTCAGCCAAGCGCCTTCGCCCTTCACAAAGGTCAGGGGCGCACGATTATAGGTCGGCAGAACGGACGGGATCATCGGATCATCCTTTTCGATATGTTGAGCCCCGTGAGTGATACACGAAGGCAGGGTTCGTCAACAGATTTGGTGGGGTTTGCGCGGATTTACAGCGCGCAATGGATCAAACGGGCCGGTTACGCGGCAATGCGTCGGCGTCGGAGTCGCAGGATATGTGCGTGTTTGATCATGCCGCGCCGTATAGCGGGGCGCGGGCGTTGTGAAAACCCTGAAAATCGCGACCTCCGAAATTTCGTTCTGAGACGAATGTTTCCTGCTTGCTATTTTCCCGATGCTGGCCCACCGCTAGGGCATGACACCCGCGCGCCAGAACCCTGCCCTTGCGGCCTTGCTGATCGTGACCGCCAGCGCGTTTATTGCGGGCACCACGCTGCTGGCCAAAGCGCTGGGGACAGATACGCTGGGCCCGGCACTGCATCCGATGCAGATCAGCCACGGGCGGTTTCTGTTTGCCTTTCTGGTGATCGTCAGCGCGGTGGGTATCCTGCGCCCAAAACTGCGTCGCCCGCATTGGGGGCTGCATATCGGGCGGACCAGTTTCGGCTGGGTCGGGATCACGTTGATGTTCGCCTCGGTCGCGTTCATCCCAATTGCAGACGCCACGGCAATCTCGTTCCTGAACCCGGTCTTCGCGATGGTGTTGGCTGTTCCATTGCTGAAAGAGGGTGTCGGCCCCTGGCGCTGGCTGGCCGCTGCAGTGGCATTGGCCGGCGCGCTGATCCTGCTGCGCCCGACACCCGACAGCTTTCAGCCCGCCGCATTGCTGGCGCTGGCCGCTGCGGCGTCGATCGGCATGGAGCTGATTTTCATCAAAAAGCTCTCAGGCCGGGAAATTCCGATCCAGATCCTGTTGGTCAATAATGCGATGGGTCTGACGATTGCCTCGGTCGCGGTCAGTTTCGTGTTCCAGATGCCGACACCCGCGCAATGGGCGGCGTTGGCGGGCATTGGCGTACTGATGGCCTGTGCGCAGGCCAGTTTCGTCAACGGCATGGCCCGCGCGGATGCGTCCTTTGTGGCGCCGATCAGCTATGCGACGCTGATCTTTGCCGCCCTTTACGATTTCGCGGTGTTCGGCGTGATCCCGGATGCGATCAGCCAAATCGGCTCGGCCATCATCCTGACCGGCGGGCTGATTCTAGTGTGGCGCGAAACGCGGCAGCGTCAGGCCTTGAGCCGGTAACCCGTCCGCAGCATCTGCCAGGTGACCGCGCCAATCACCAGCGTCGCGCCGGTGCAGACAACCATTCCCAACCACGGAGAACTGTCGGACACTCCGATCATCCCATAGCGCAGGCCGTCAATCAGGTAGAACACTGGGTTCAGATGGCTCAACTTGTTCAACAGCGGCGGCAGCGCCTCGACCGAGTAAAACGTGCCCGACAGAAAGGCCAGCGGCGTGACGATGAAGTTGGTGATCGCTGCCATCTGATCGAATTTGTTGGCAAAGATGCCAGCAAACAGGCCCAGCGCGCCCATGAAAGCGCCTCCGAGGATCACGAAAATCAGAGTGATCAGCGGGTTCTGCGGCGCGATGGACAGAAATACCAGAAACGCGGCCGCGACGACAAAGGCGATCAGGACGCCGCGGGCGATGCCTCCGGCCAAATAGCCCAACAGAATCTCCAGTGGCGACAACGGAGGCATCAACGTGTCGACGATGTTCCCCTGAATCTTGGCGATAATGATCGAGGACGACGTATTGGCAAATGAATTCTGGATCACCGTCATCATCATGATGCCCGGTGCCAGAAAGACCAGAAACGGAACCCCCATCACGTCGGGCCGCCCCGGCCCAATGGCGATGGTGAAGATCAGCAGGAACAATCCAGCCGTCACCAGCGGTGCCATCAGAGTCTGTGTCCAGACGGCCAGAAACCGCAGGGTTTCGCGTTTGGCCAGCGTATAGAGGCCCATCCAATTGACCGCCCCAAACCGGCGCGCGTCCTGATCGATAAGATTCTGCATGTCTGCCCCATAGCTGATTCGAAGACCGCTTGTAACTCGGCCCGCAGTGATTAAAATAGGGGGCTGAGACGAATTCCCAAGGCGGCCCGAATCCGGGGCCGCTTTCCGCTTTTGAAAGGCAACCAATGTCCTGGACTGACGAGCGCGTAGAACTGCTGAAGAAAATGTGGGGCGAGGGCCAGTCGGCCAGCCAAATCGCCAAGGAACTGGGCGGCGTGACCCGCAACGCCGTGATCGGCAAAGTGCACCGTCTGGGCCTGTCGAACCGCGCAACCGGTGCTGCGCCTGCCAAGGCCGAGCCCAAAGAAAAACCGGCCCCCGCGCCCAAGGCCGAGGCCAAGCCGAAACCCGCACCCAAAACCGAACCGGCGCGCCCGGCCCCTGCCCCGGCGACCGAAGCGAAACCTGCCGTGCCGGCCCGCCGCCAGATCATCCCGGCAGGCCAACCGCTGCCGCCGCAGCCTTCGGCCAACGAGATCAGCCCCGAGGCGCTGGCCAAGGTCAACGAGGTCGAGAAAAAAGCCAAGAAGCTGACGCTGATGGAACTGACCGAGAAGACCTGCAAATGGCCCGTGGGCGACCCCGCGACCGAAGATTTTTGGTTCTGCGGCCTGCCTGTTGAAGCTGGCAAACCCTACTGCGAGGCGCATGTTGGCGTGGCCTTCCAGCCGATGAGCTCGCGTCGCGACCGTCGGCGGTAAAGGCCGTGCGCCAGGATCCGACCGCGATGGAGGATACCTGGCTAACCCGGGCGAAACGCCTGTTGGCGCTGGCCGAAACCGGCCAGCACTTTACTAAAGACCCGTTTGACCGCGAACGTTATGACGAGATCGCCGACATGGCGCAGGCCATGCTGGCCGATCTTGGCAACGTGCCCATTTACCGGATCACCGGGTTGTTTCCAGCGCATGCAGGCGGCTATGCCACGCCCAGCATCGACATCCGCGGTGCCGTCATTCGTGATGGTCGAGTACTGCTTGTGCGCGAACACAGCGATGGCAATTGGGCCATGCCGGGCGGGTTCGCGGATATCGGCAGTTCTCCGGCGGAAAACATCGAACGTGAGGTCTTGGAAGAGGCCGGACTGCAGGTTCGGGCAAGGCAACTTTATGCCTTGCGTCACAAAGCGCGGCACCCATACCCACCAGACACGCGGGATTTCTACAAGCTGTTTTTCCTGTGCGATGAGGTCGGCTCAGATGCCCCTAAGCCGGGGACTGAAACCAGTGAAGCCGCCTTTTTTGCTCCGGATGCAATTCCCGAACTTTCATTGACCAGAAACATTCACGCGGACATATCGGCGGCGTTTCGCGCCTTTGCACAGGATCAGTCTGCAACTCTGTTCGATTGATCTACTGCGCCGGATGCGAGGGCAAATCCGGCATCGGCACCCAGCCCGGCAACTCATCCGGCGCGACCGAGACGTGCAGGCGTTCTGATGGGTCACGCCCAACCTTCCGGTGCTTGCGCAGCAGGAAAATCTTGCCCCAGCCACGCCAGGTGCCGACCGAAGGCGCAGTGGTTGCAGTCGGGAACTGGTCGCGCCAGCCGTCAGGCAGCGGCAAGCCATGCAACTCGGCCTTGTCCAGCATCCAGATCAGAGGGATGTTGCTGAGCGGTCGCGCCTCTTCAAACCCGTTTAACTGGCCGCCGACATCGCCATGGGTGCCGCGGAACCAGACCTGTTCGACATGCCCATTAAAATCGGAAGTGCACTCCCACAGAACCGGCTCATAAACCTCGCGCGTCTCATCCAGCGCCATGGCGTGATAGCCGTGCCGGGTGGCAGGCCCAAGCTGATGGTTGTGAAACGCATGCTTGTCTTCAGCCCAACGCCAAAGCAATGGCAGACGCAAGCCCAGCGCCTTAACCGTGTCCCAGACGCCGATCATTTCAATGGCGATTTCTTCGTGACAGAACTTGCGGCGGAAATCCCGGGCTGCGGTGCCGTCGGGATTGCATTCATAGTGGCGGTAGGCCTGTTTGATATTTCGCACCGTGGCGTGCTCGGCCTTTAGCAGGCCAATCATGTCGATCACCCCGGCCAGGCTGCGCACCCCGTAGGCCCCGCGCGAGTAACCGATAAAGAAGATCCGGTCACCGGGTTTGTAGCGCGACGCCAGATAGCCATAGGCGCGGCGGATCTGCCGGTTGATCCCGCGTCCCATCATCACGTCCAGCGAGGTTTTCCAGCTTTCCCACTGAACGCCCGCCTCATAGAAAACCGAGACCTTGCCGCCCATCTCCTGACACAGGCGGAACGTCTGACCGGCATGGGTTTCAAATCCCGGCTCCAGCGTCGACATGGTGCCGTCGAGGATGATGACATGGCTGACGGGTTCGCGATGAGGCGTCTCGGCCGAGTGTTCGGACCGCAGAGGCCGTCCGAGCCATCCCAGTACCTTTCTACTCAGCCGCGACAGAACCATGTGTCAACAATTCCCAAACTCTGAGGGGTGTGAACGGCATATCCGCCTGTCGCACCCCGTGATCCCAAAGCGCCTCCTGAACCGCGTTTGCCACAGCGGCCAGCGCGCCCACGGTGCCGGCCTCTCCGCAGCCTTTCATCCCCATCGGGTTGGAAGTTGACGGAACCGGCGCCGAGGTAAACTTTATCATGGGTATCTCGGCCGCGCGGGGCAAGGCGTAGTCCATCAACGAAGCCGTGAGCAGTTGCCCTTGCGCATCATGCACAACATGCTCGGTCAGAGCCTGTCCGATGCCCTGAACCACGCCGCCATGCACCTGCCCTTCGGCCAGCATTGGGTTGATAAGGTTACCAAAATCATCAACAACTGTATAGCGGTCCACCCATGTTTCACCGGTGTAAGAATCGATAACGATTTCGGCAACATGTGCTCCGTTGGGGTAACTGCGGGCATCCAGGTTGGCGCGTGCTTCGTGCTGTAGCAGATCGGTGCGACCATCGGCGCGGGCCATCTCGGCCGCCTCGGTCAGGGTGGGCGTCAGGTTGGATCCGGGCGCTCGGAATGTTTCGTGATCAAAGCTCACGTCAGCCTCCTCGACCCCCATCTTATCGGCCAGATAAGGCGTGAATGCGGCGATCATGACGTCGATTGTGGCCAGCGTTGCGGTGCTTTGCACCGTGACCGAGCGTGACCCACCCGTACCGCCACCGTGGGGGAGTTGATCGCTGTCGCCCTGAATGACGGTGATCCGGTCCATGGGAACACCCGTCTGGTCCGACAGAAACTGGGTATAAGCCGTCTCATGCCCCTGACCGTTTGATTGGGTGCCGACGTACAGGTTAACGGCACCATCCTCACAGAATGCAATTTTTGCGTTCTCGGAAGGGGCACCCAGTATGCTTTCGATATAATAACACAGCCCCTGTCCCCGGATCAGGCCACGCTCGGCATC
This sequence comes from Ruegeria sp. CH8, assembly GCF_056536985.1. Taxonomy (NCBI): domain Bacteria; kingdom Pseudomonadati; phylum Pseudomonadota; class Alphaproteobacteria; order Rhodobacterales; family Roseobacteraceae; genus Ruegeria; species Ruegeria sp. CH8. Next base: position 85,023 of record NZ_JBQFQR010000004.1, read on the forward strand.
GGCGGCCTTGCGTTCGCAAAAGCCCTGCGTCTGTTCGCCTGCGCGGGTCAGGACCATGTTGAAATCGCCGACATCATAGGTTTCCCCTGTCGCAGACGTGTAGGGAAACCTCTCGGGCTGGATGAAGTTTTTCCGGCGTAGCTCCCACGGATCGACCCCCAATTCACGCGCGGCACGATCCATCAACCGTTCAAGAACATAAATCGCCTCGGGGCGTCCTGCGCCGCGATAGGCATCAACCTGTGTGGTGTTGGTATAGAACCCCTCGACCCGCAGATAGGTGGTTTGAACGTCATAGACCCCCATCAAAACCTTGCTGAACAGGTCGGTCTGAATCGCCTGCCCGAAATGGCTGTTATAGGCGCCGAGGTTGACCTTGCTATGCACCCGGTAGGCGGTGATCTGGTGATCGGCGTCAAAAGCCAGCTCCGCCAGAGAGGTTAAATCGCGACCATGATGATCGGACAGCATCGCCTCGGACCGGTCGGACATCCAGTGGACGGGCTGGCCTAGTTTCATCGCAGCCACGGCGACACAGAAATACTCCGGGTACGGCATCACTTTCATACCGAACCCGCCACCCACATCCGGGGTGGTGACGCGGATGGCGTCGGGTTCAAGCTTCAGCTTTTGTGCCAGTTGCGCTCGCATGGCCCATACACCCTGCCCACCATAGGCAAACTGCAGCCGCCCGTCGGTCCAATGCGCCTGACAGCCGCGCGGTTCCAGCGAGGTTATAATCACCCGATTGTCAGCCACGTTCAGAGAAACGGTATGAGCGGCCTGCTGAAACGCAGCCTCGGTTGCGGCCTCGTCCCCCAGCCCCCAGTCAAAAGCGCGGTTGTCGGGGGCTTCGGGATGCAGCACCTCCCCTCCGGCATCGATATCCAGCTTGGCGGGCAGATCGTCGGTCTCCATCCTGATCATCTCAACCGCATCGCGGGCTTGCATTGGGGTTTCGGCGATGACGACAGCCACGGGCTCACCAACAAACCGCACCCGATCCTTGGCCAGCATGTGCCGGTCCGGTGCCGCCGCTTTGGAGCCATCCCGGTTGGTCACCGTCGCCGCGTTCAAAACCGTGTCGATCCCAGCTTTAGCCAGATCATCCAACGCCATGACCAGCTGAACGCCGTCCGCCTGACACGCCGCGTCAAGATCCAGCGCGGTGATCCGGCCATGGACAAAGGGGCTGCGGAAGAAGGCCGCAAACAGCGCGTCACTCGGCACATCATCATCCATGTACCGCCCCTGCCCGGTCAAAAAGCGCTGATCCTCGGTCCGCTTGACCGGCTGGCTTTTCCCGAACTTTTCCATTGCGTGCTCCTGTCGCTGCCTTGCAGGCGACCTTAGGCTGCCCCGGTTCATTGTCCAGAGCGTCCGCAAACCCTTCCACTTCGGGCCGCGTTTCGTTATTGCAGGCGCTGACCCAAGATTGATGACGCAGGACGCACCCCATGGCGATGGAAAAGACATTCAACGCGGCCGAGGCCGAGGCCCGCATCTACGAGGCCTGGGAACAGGCCGGAGCCTTCAAGGCAGGCGCGAACAAATCGCGCGACGAAAGCTTTACCATCATGATCCCGCCGCCCAACGTGACAGGTGCGCTGCACGTGGGCCACGCCTTCAACAACACGCTGCAGGACATCCTGATCCGCTGGCACCGGATGCGCGGTTTCGACACGCTGTGGCAGCCCGGGCAAGACCATGCCGGCATCGCCACACAGATGCAGGTGGAAAAGATGCTGGCCGCCACTCAGCAGCACGGTCGACGGGAATTGGGCCGCGAGAAGTTCCTTGAGAAAGTCTGGGAATGGAAGGGCGAATACGGCGGCACGATCATCGAGCAGTTGAAACGGCTTGGTTCATCGTGCGACTGGTCGCGCAACGCGTTTACCATGGCCGGTGCTGCGGGTGATCCGCGCACGGGGCACGAGAATTCGGCCAACTTCCATGACGCGGTCATCAAAGTCTTCGTCGATTTGTACGAAAAGGGCCTGATCTATCGCGGCAAGCGTCTGGTCAACTGGGATCCGCATTTCGAGACCGCGATCTCGGACCTTGAGGTCGAGAACATCGAAGTTGCAGGCCACATGTGGCACTTCAAATACCCGCTGGCCGGGGGCGAGACCTATACCTACGTCGAGAAAGACGAAGACGGGAACATCGTGCTTGAGGAAGAGCGCGATTATATCTCGATCGCGACAACCCGCCCCGAAACCATGCTGGGTGACGGCGCGGTGGCGGTTCATCCTTCAGATGAACGTTACGCGCCAATCGTTGGAAAACTTTGCGAAATCCCGGTTGGTCCGAAAGAACATCGCCGTCAGATCCCGATCATCACCGATGATTACCCCGATCCCGATTTCGGCTCGGGCGCGGTGAAGATCACCGGCGCGCATGATTTCAACGACAACATGGTCGCCAAGCGCGGTGGCATTCCGATGTACCGCCTGATGGACACCAAAGGTGCGATGCGGGCCGATGGTGCGCCCTATGCCGACGAAACGGGCAAGGCGCAGGAATACGCGCGCGGGCGTGAGTTCACAGAAAACGAGATCGACGCGATCAACCTCGTCCCCGATCACCTGCGCGGGTTGGACCGGTTTGAGGCGCGTGCGAAGGTCGTCGAAGAGATTACCAATGACGGTCTGGCCGTCATGTGCCGTGCCGATGACACGCGTCTGGGTTCGACGGCCCTGAAGCCCGAGCACGAAGGTGCCGACAAGTTGGTGCCACTAGTCGAGAGCAAGACGATCATGCAGCCCTTCGGCGACCGCTCGAAAGTTGTGATCGAGCCGATGTTCACCGACCAGTGGTTCGTTGACGCCGCAAAGGTCGTTGGCCCCGCACTGGACGCGGTCAAGGACGGCACGGTCAAGATCATCCCCGAGTCGGGCGAGAAGACCTATTACCACTGGCTGGAAAACATCGAGCCCTGGTGTATCTCGCGCCAGCTGTGGTGGGGACATCAGATTCCGGTTTGGTATGGTCTGGACCTGTCCGCAGAAGGGTTCAAAGACGACGAGAACGACGGTGATCTCGATCTGGTCGAATTGGGCCGTTTGCTGAACGAAGGCGGCATGCTGCACCGTGGCAATGTCATGGAATGTGCTGCGAACCTTGACACCGTTACCGAGAAATTCCTCGACGACAACGCCAACATTCCCAGCCCGCTGAGCCACGCGACCGTTGTAGAAGTCGCCGACAAACAAGAAGCGATCCACAAGTTTGCTGAAAGCCTTGCCCAGTATGCGTTGGAGCAGGACCCGACCAAACTGGTCTATCCGGTCTGGCGCGACCCTGACGTCCTCGACACATGGTTCTCTTCAGGCCTCTGGCCCATCGGCACTCTGGGCTGGCCCGAGCAGACAGAGGAACTGGAACGCTACTTCCCCACGGACGTTCTGATCACCGGCTTTGACATCCTGTTCTTCTGGGTCGCCCGGATGATGATGATGCAACTGGCCGTGGTGAACGAAATCCCCTTCCACACCGTCTACCTGCACCAGCTCGTCCGCGACGAGAAGGGCAAGAAGATGTCCAAAACTACCGGCAACGTCATCGACCCGCTTGAAATCGTAGACGAATTCGGTGCGGATGCGTTGCGCTTTACCAACGCCTCGATGGCTGCCATCGGCGGTGTGCTGAAGCTGTCCAAGGAACGCATCACCGGCTATCGCAACTTCGGCACCAAGCTGTGGAACGCCGTCCGCTTTGCCGAGATGAACGAGGTCTTCACCGACGCGGTTCCGCAACTGGACGTGTCCGACCTGAAGCCCAAGGCCGCCGTGAACCGCTGGATCATCGGCGAAACCGCCCGCGTGCGGGAAGAAGTTGACGCGGCGCTGGAAAGCTATCGCTTCAATGATGCCGCCAACGGGCTTTATGCCTTTGTCTGGGGCAAGGTCTGCGATTGGTATGTTGAACTGTCCAAACCGTTGTTGCAGGGCGATGACGCCGAGGCGCAGGCTGAAACCCGCGCCACAATGCGTTGGGTTCTGGATCAGTGCATGGTCCTGCTGCACCCAATCATGCCTTTCGTCACCGAAGAACTGTGGGGCCTGACCGGCAACCGTGCCAAGATGATCGTTCACGCTGACTGGCCGACCTACGCCGCCGCCGACCTGATCGACGCGGAGGCAGATCGTGAGATGAACTGGGTAATCTCGGTCATCGAAAACACCCGTTCGGCCCGTGCGCAAATGCGCGTTCCGGCTGGCCTCTACGTACCGATGCTGGTGACCGAAATCGACGACCACGGTCAGGCCGCTTGGGACCGCAACGAGGCGCTGATCAAGCGCCTTGCACGGATAGACAGCTTGACCAAGGCCGATGAACTGCCCAAAGGCACCATCTCGATCGCCGCCCCCGGCGCGGCCTTTGGCCTGCCGCTGGCAGATATCATCGACATCGGCGCCGAAAAGGAACGGCTGGAAAAAGCCAAGGGCAAGCTGGCCAAGGAACTGGGCGGCCTGCGCGGGCGTCTGAACAACCCGAAATTCGTGGCCTCGGCCCCGGAAGAGGTTGTCGCCGAAGCCAAAGCCAACCTCGCCGCCCGCGAAGAGGAGGAGGCCAAGCTAAACGAGGCCCTCGCGCGTTTGGCCGAAATCGCCTGATCTTCATCTTTTCAAAAATACTCGAATCCAATCCCCATCACCCAATCCGGTGGTGGGGATTTTCTTTTTCGCTCAAAGTGCTTGTCCCCGCTGCTTAACCCTTGTTAGCAAGTGAGGGTTCAATCCCAGAGGTCGATATGGCGCGCGCAGTTCCTCCTATTCAAACGGTCTCAACGGGGCTTGTGGTCGCCATCGTCGGGTTCTTCAGCTCATTCCCCATTGTGTTGCAGGGGCTGGCAGCGATGGGCGCCTCGGCATCCGAGTCCGCCTCGGGCCTTATGATGGCCGCCATTGCGATGGGCCTGACAGCCATTGGACTAAGCCTGTGGTATCGGCAACCTATCAGCGTGGCATGGTCAACGCCGGGTGCCGCGTTATTGGCAGTGTCCGCAATGCCAACGGCGGACTTCGCGGAAGCCGTTGGCGCGTTCCTCTGCGCAGGCGCGCTAACCGTGTTGGCCGGTCTTTGGCGTCCTTTGGGGCGACTGGCCTCGGCAATCCCGACAACCCTGGCGCAGGCGATGCTCGGAGGCGTTCTGCTGCCCCTTTGCATCCTCCCCTTCACGGCTGCCGTTGAGCTGCCCTGGCAAGCCTTGCCCGTGATCCTGACATGGTTCATCGCTGGACTGATAAACCGACTGTTCGCTGTTCCGGCGGCGGTGGTCGCAGCCGCTATAGTTGTGGTTCTGAACGCAGGCGATGCATCCGTTGCACCGTCTCACCTGATGGCAGCACCGGTCTGGATCGTGCCGACCTTTTCTTTGGCATCGATCATTGGCATTGGCATCCCGCTGTTCATCGTCACCATGGCCACACAGAACATCCCTGGCATCGCTGTGATGCGCAGTTTTGGTTACTCGCCCGCTTCGGGCAAACTGTTTTCCTCCGTCGGAGCAGCCAGCATTCTGTCGGCTCCCTTCGGCGCTCCGGCCACTTGTCTCGCCGCCATAACCGCCGCGATGTGCTCCAACGAGGACAGCCACCCTGATCCAGCCCAACGATATTGGTCTGCCGTGATGGCGGGCATATTCTATTGCCTTTTCGGCATCTTCGCGGTGGCTATCACAGGCTTTGCCGTACATGCCGACCCTTTGTTGATGGGAACATTGACGGGCATCGCCCTGATCGGAGTGCTGGCAAATGCGACCCATGCAGCGCTGGAAGTGCCCGCCGAACGCGAGGCCGCTATTCTGACCTTTGCCATCACAGCTTCCGGAATCTCGGTCTTTGGTCTGGGCGCTGCGGTTTGGGGGCTGCTGGCGGGAGGCGTCGCTTATCTGGTCACGAATCGAGCCCGGTAGCCGCTTTCAAAGCCTTAAAGGCTGGGGTATCCTGTCGCTATGTTTGGATCGCTTGGAAAACTGATCGAACGTCAGATCAAAAAGGCCCAAGCCGAGGGCCAGTTGCAGGGTCTGGAAGGCGAAGGCCGTCCGTTGCCTGACCGATCCGGAGAAGCTCAAAGCGACGCAGCCCTAGCAGCTGGCCATAGGATCATGGCTCAGGCTGGGGTGCTGCCGGAAGAGTTCGAGATCAGAAAAAAACTTGATGCGGCACGCAAAGAGTTTGCAGGTCTGACAGATCCGGACGAACGCAAATTGGCCATGGCTCGGATCACTGATCTTGAGATGCGCTACAACATGGCACGCGACGCCCGCCGCGCCTTTATGCGCTAGTTACTTGAAATCGGGCTTACGGCCCTGCATCTGCGCCATCACCACCTCCATCTGATCGGGTTTGCCGATCAGTTCGACCTGTTCAGCGGACTCCTCCAGAAGAACTTCGGCGCGGGTTTTGGTCTCGGCCACTTCAATCAGGCGCTTGGCGGCGCGAATGGCCGAAGGGCTTTGGCCTGCGATATCTTCGGCCAATGCCAGCGCTTCGGTCAGCGGATCGTCTGAGAGTTTCGTCACCAGCCCCCACTCTGCGGCCTGCTGCGCGCCAATTGGACGTGCGGTGTAAGTCAACAAGCGCAGCACGTCCGAGCGCACAAGCTGCGGCAACAGAACCATTCCGCCCATATCGGGGATGATGCCCCATTTCATCTCCATCACCGCCAGTTTGGCCTCGGGGTGTGCGATGCGGATATCCGCCCCTAGCGCGATCTGCAGACCACCCCCATAGGCCACGCCCTGAATGGCGCAGATCACGGGCACCGGGACACGCCGCCAGACCAGGGCCAGTTCCTGCATCTCATTGGCGTCTTCATGGCTGCGGGTCATCAGCCATTCGGTCGGATCCATATGGGCCATCTTGGCAAAGCTCGCCATGTCGAGCCCGGCGCAAAAGCTTTTGCCCTCGCCCGACAGCACCACGGCGCGGGCGTCCGAGGCCGCAACCTCCTGCCCGGCGGACAGCAGCGCCTTGACCATCGCATCATCCAGCGCGTTCATCTTGTCGCCGCGCGTCAGCGTGACATGGGCGATGTGATCTTTGTACTCGACGGATACGCGTGACATGCGGACCTCCCAATTTCTGTTGTCCCAACCATGCCCGGAAGGGTTGCCAAGTTCCACCGCAACGTCGGGGCACGTCTGGCGGCGCGATTACAGGTGGTTGCCTGACAGCGGACCATGAGGTTATCTCGCATCATGACTGACCCACGCTATACCCCGCTTGCCTTGTCATTGCCCGCAACCGTGCCCTTTGTCGGACCCGAGACGCAAGAGCGCCAACGCGGTGCGCCCTTTGTGGCCCGGCTGGGCGCGAATGAGAGCGTCTTCGGCCCCTCGCCCCGTGCGATCGAGGCGATGGTGGCCACAGAAATCTGGATGTATGGCGATCCAGAGAACTTTGATCTGCGTCACGCGCTTGCGGTGCATCACGGCGTACAGCCTGAAAACATCGTGGTTGGCGAAGGCATTGATGGACTGCTGGGGTACCTCGTACGATTGCTGGTCGGACCGGGCGACGCAGTCGTGACCTCGGACGGAGCCTATCCGACATTCAACTATCACGTGGCCGGGTTTGGCGGCGTGTTGCACAAGGTGCCATACCGCAACGACCACGAGGACCCCGCGGCGCTGTTCGCCAAAGCGGCTGAAGTGAGTGCAAAGCTGGTCTATCTGGCCAATCCCGACAATCCGATGGGCAGCTGGCACAGCGGTGCAGATATCGTAAAGGCGATGGAAGCCCTGCCCGAAGGGTGCCTTTTGGTACTGGACGAGGCCTATGTGGAATGCGCCCCCGAAGGGACCGCGGCACCGGTCGCGGCGGATGATCCGCGCGTGATCCGGATGCGCACGTTTTCCAAGGTCTATGGCATGGCCGGGGCGCGGGTTGGCTATGCGATAGGCGCACCGGGGCTGATCGCGGCCTTCAATAAAGTGCGCAATCATTTCGGCATGAACCGGGCCGCACAAGCAGGTGCGCTGGCGGCGTTACAGCATACCGATTGGCTGGCCCATGTGCAGGCGCAAATTAGCATAGCTCGGGAACGGATCAGCCAGATCGCACGGGATAACGGGCTTGAGCCCCTGCCCTCGGCCACGAATTTTGTGGCCATTGATTGCGGCCGGGACGGTGCCTTTGCCAAGGCAGTGCTGGAGGCACTGGTGGCACAGGGCATCTTTGTGCGAATGCCCTTCGCCGCACCACAGAACCGATGTATCCGGGTCAGCTGTGGAGAGGCGGCGGATCTGGACGCCTTCGCGGCCGCGCTGCCACAAGCCTTGGCGGCAGCACGGGCTGAATAGGCCGTGCTTATTGGGATAGAACTGCGGCTGCGGCCTCAAGCGCGCCTTTACCGCGCGGGATATTCTGGGCGGCCATTGCGGTCTCCATCCCACCCAACATCGCCATCACCATCTGACCGTTCACGTGGCCCATATGACCCAGACGGAAAAAGCCGTTCCAATCCTCCATGCCAAGGCCGATGCCCAGCGTCAGGCCGATCTGCGTCTCGGTAAACCGGCGCAACGGCGTACCGCGCTGATCCGTCAAACGCAAAGTGGTGACCGCGTGGCTACGGTGAGCGCGATCAGCCACGTTCAAATGCAGCGCGTCGCCTTCAGCCCAAGTTTCGCAGGCTGTCCAGATTGCAGTGGCAAGGCGTTCGTGGCGGGCCCAGACATTCTCGATGCCTTCTGCGTGGATCAAGTCCAACGCCGCGCGCAGGCCATACAGGTGGTGCGTAGGCGCGGTACCGTTGAAATACTGGTAGAATAGCTCAGGTTTCACCCGCGGTTGCCAGTCCCAGTATTGCGAGACTCGCGGCATCTCGGACCGCTTGGCTTGTGCTTTGTCATTGAAGAAGACAAACCCAACACCCGCTGGCGTCATCAGCCCCTTTTGGCAGGCGGTGACCATGACGTCGACACCCCACGCATCCATCTCGAACCGATCGCATCCTAGCGAGGCGATGCAATCCGCCATCAACAGCGCCGGGTGGTTCACCTCGTCCAGCAGAGCCCGCAGCACCGGGATGTCGTTACGGATCGAACTTGAGGTGTCCACATGCACTGCCAAAACCGCCTTGATCTGGTGACCGGCGTCCGCGCGCAGGGCATCTGCGATGCGTTCCATATCCCAAGGTGAGGACGTGCCGAAATCGATCAGTTCAACCTTGGCACCGATGGCTTCGGCCATTTCGGCCCAGCCATGGGTGAACCGGCCTGACGCCGGGGCCAGCACGGTTTCCCCCGGCGCGATCACGTTGGACAGCGCGGCCTCCCACGTGCCGTGACCGTTGGCGATATAGATGGCGACGTTGTGTTCAGTCCGGGCCACACGACGCAGGTCGTGGGTCAGGGCGGGCATCATCTCGATCAACTCGCCGTCATAGATATTGGGCGACGGGCGATGCATTGCCTGCAGCACCGCATCGGGCATGACCGACGGGCCGGGAATAGCCAGATACTCGCGCCCCTGCGCGAGAGAGATTGGGTTTGTCATGGGGTCAACCTGTGTGAATTGACGCCCACCCTAGCGCAGCAAAAAGTGGCGTCAATCCGTCAGCTTCGCGGCCTCACGCGCAAGTGCTTCGATCCCGGCCCAATCGCCGTCCAGAACCATCTGCTTGGGCGCAACCCAACTGCCACCAGCGCAAACGACATTCGACAAAGACAGGTAGTCTTTCGCATTCGTAGGCGACACCCCACCGGTCGGACAGAAGCTGATCTGCGGCAGCGGCGCGCCAATGGCTTTCAATGCAGGCGCACCGCCCGATGCCTCGGCTGGGAAGAATTTCAGCATATCATAGCCTTGCTCCAAAAGGCGCATTGCCTCGCTGGCAGTGGCGGCACCCGGCAGCAATGGCAGGCCTTCTGCTTCACAGGTAGCGATCAACGCGTCGGTCGCGCCGGGTGAAACACCAAACTGCGCGCCTGCCTCTTTGGCGGCGCGGACGTCATCAGGGGTAACCAGCGTGCCTGCTCCAACGACGCCACCGGGGACTTGCGCCATCTCGCGGATCACGTCCAGCGCCACAGGTGTGCGCAATGTGACCTCCAACGCGGGCAGGCCACCGGCAACCAAGGCCTCGGCCAGGGGGCGGGCGTGTGCGGCATCGTCAACGACCAGAACGGGCACAATCGGCGCCAGGGCACAGATTTCGCGGGTACGTTGGGTTTTCGACATGAGGACTATGCTCCGAATATACTGGCGCCAGCGTCGGCGGAACCGACGTTGTGACGGAAAGCGGCGAACAGATCACGTCCGACGCCATGTTGATTGGCGGACAGATCGGCGGTGACTGGGGTGCGATCCAACACACCGGGGTTGAGGATTTCCAGATCGCCTTTCACAGCGTCTACTCGCAGAAGGTCGCCGTCCTGCAGATAGGCGATAGGACCACCCTCAAGCGCCTCGGGGCAGACATGGATCGCGGCGGGAACCTTGCCTGAGGCGCCCGACATGCGGCCATCGGTGACGAGCGCCACTTTCTGCCCCCTGCCCTGCAGGATCGACAGCATCGGGGTCAGCGAGTGCAATTCGGGCATACCGTTGGCTTTGGGGCCCTGAAAGCGGACGACAACAATGACGTCATCGGTGAATTCACCTGCCTTGAAGGCAGCTTTGACCTCGTCCTGATCGTGGAACACACGCACGGGCGCTTCGACGACCTGATGTTCAGGGGCCACGGCCGAGACTTTCATTACGGCGGTTCCCAGATTGCCGGTCAGCCGTGACAGGCCGCCCGTAGGCTGGAACGGATCCTTGGCTGGGCGAACGATTTTGTCGTTTAGGCTGAGGCCTGCACCCTCTTCCCAAGTCAGCTCATCACCCTTCAACTTGGGCTCTTTGGTGTAGTTGTGCAGACCCTGCCCTGCCACGGTCAGCGTATCGGGATGCAGCAGCCCGTCTTCGAGCAGCGTTCCGATAGCAAAGCCCAGACCGCCAGCCGCGTGGAAATGGTTCACATCGGCCAAACCGTTAGGATAGACCCGCGCAATCAGCGGGACCACGGCAGAGATGTCCGAAAAATCCTCCCAATCCAGCACGATACCCCCTGCGCGCGCCATCGCGATCAGATGGATCAGCAAGTTGGTCGAACCACCTGTCGCCATCAACCCGACGATGCCATTCACAAAGGCGCGTTCGTCCAGTACCTGATAGACCGGCGTGTAGTCGTTCCCCAACGCGCTGAGAGACAGGGCCCGGCGAGCGCCTTCCTTGGTCAGGGCATCACGCATCGGCGTGTTGGGATTGACGAAGCTGGACCCCGGCAGGTGCAGGCCCATGAACTCCATCAGCATCTGGTTAGTGTTAGCAGTGCCGTAGAAGGTACAAGTGCCCGGGCCGTGATAGGCAGCCATTTCAGCCTTCATCAGTTCGTCCCGTCCAACCTCTCCGGCGGCGAATTGTTGGCGGATTTTGGCCTTTTCGTCATTTGGCAGGCCGCTGGTCATTGGGCCCGCAGGCAGGAAGACTGCGGGCAGATGCCCGAACGCCTGCGCGCCGATGATCAAACCGGGGACAATCTTGTCACAAACGCCAAGGAACACAGCCGCGTCATAGGTATTGTGGCTGAGCGCCACTCCAGTCGCCAGCGCAATCACATCGCGTGAGAACAGCGACAGCTCCATCCCTGCCTCACCCTGCGTGACCCCATCACACATGGCAGGCACGCCGCCCGCGACCTGTGCAGTGCCACCGGCCGCACGGATCGCATCGCGGATCAGCCCGGGGTAGCGTTCGAACGGCTGGTGGGCCGAAAGCATGTCGTTATACGAGGTGACGATGCCCAAGTTTCCGGCAGCACCGGTCGCCATCGACTGCTGATCCTGCCCCGCACCGGCATAGGCATGCGCCTGACCACTGCAGGACAGGTGCGCGCGCGCTGGACCCTTTGATCGGGCCTGCTCCATCCGCTTTACATGCGGCCCGCGCAGGTCAGCGCTGCGATCAATGATCCGCTGGGTGACGTCGGTGATAACAGAATGAACCACTTTAACCTCCGATCTGGCGCCAGCGGCGCCCGTCGCGATGCATCAGCATCAATGCTTCTTCGGGGCCTGAACTGCCCTGATCGTACCGTGCAGGGCGATCGCCGCGATCTTCCCAACCCTGAATGATTGGATCGACCCAGGCCCAGGCGGCCTCGGCCTCATCCCCGCGCATGAACAGGGTCTGATCGCCGCGGATCACATCCATCACCAGCCGTTCGTAAGCATCGGGCGCACTGGCCTCAGCGCCCAGCGCATCGGCAAAGCTCATGTCCAGCGCCACGTCAGACAGGCGGAAGCCGCCCGGGCCGGGGTCTTTGATTGTGGTGCGCAGAGTAATGCCCTCATCCGGTTGCAAGCGGATCACCAGCACATTGCCGTGCAGCGGGCCGACGTTCGGAAAAATCGTGTGCGGGGGATCGCGGAAGAACACAGCAATCTCGGATTCCCGCGCCCGCAGACGCTTGCCGGTACGAAGATAGAACGGCACCCCGGCCCAGCGCCAGTTGCCAAGATGCACCTTTAGGGCAATAAAGCTCTCGGTCCGGCTGGCAGGATTGCCGACGTGATCAACGTAACCACCCTCCCCGTCTTTAGCGCGATACTGGCCGCGTGCGATGTCTTTAGGTTCAACAGGTTCCAGCGCCTCGATCACTTTGACCTTTTCGTCGCGCACGGCGTTGGACGAGAATTTCGAGGGCGGTTCCATTGCCGTCAGGCACAGAAGCTGCACCAGATGGTTCTGTATCATGTCCCGCATCGCACCGGATTGGTCGTAATACCCTCCGCGCCCTTCGACGCTGACGGTTTCGGCAACGGTGATCTGTACGTGGTCGATGTGGGTCGAGTTCCACAGCGGTTCGAACAGCGAGTTGGCAAAGCGCAAGGCCATCAAGTTCTGCACCGTTTCTTTGCCAAGATAGTGGTCGATCCGGTAAATCTGATGCTCTTCGAAACAGGCGCGCAAACCTTCGTTCAGCGCCTTGGCAGAAGGCAGGTCGTGTCCGAAAGGTTTCTCTACCACAATGCGGCTGTCTGGCGTGGCCATACCGTGATCATGCAGACGTTGCGCAATCCCCGAAAACAGGCTTGGACCAACCGAAAGGTAGAATGCGCGCACCACGTCAGGACGCAGGGATTTGGCCAGATCGGGCCAGCCAGCTTCGCCCATTGCATCAACCGGGACATATTCAACGTGGCTCAGAAACTGATCCAGTACGTCCTTTTGAAATTTTGGTGCAAATTCCTTCATCGAGGTGCGGATCTGGTCGCGAAACGCGTCGCTGTCGATATCCGACCGGGCAGTGCCGATAATCCGGGCTTCCTCGGGCATCTGGCCCACTTCGAAACGGTGATACAGGCCCGGCAATATCTTGCGCTGTGCCAAATCGCCCGTGGCGCCGAATAAGACAAGGTCAAACGGGTTGACCGGAATTACGCGTGAAACCATCGACGGGCTCCTTCAGTGTTCACCTGCGACACCATAGCACCACTCTTCCTCAGCACTTGCGACACGGGTCATGTTATCGCTAACATTTGCGATCTGAATAGGCAATGCAGCTGCAGAAAGCAAGCCCGGAATTGGAAATCAACTCTGATTGCGTAGCCATTCCATAACGGCGGGCCGCACGGATTGCTCTCCGCGATGGCGCGCGTCAGCAATGATTTTGCGCACGGCTTGCAGATCGGCGCGCAGCAGGACGCTCTTGACCGGACCGATCGAGGCCGGGCGCATCGACAGCGACCGAATGCCCATCGCGGCAAGACACAATGCTTCGACCGGGCGACCGGCATCTTCACCACAGAAGGAAAGCGGCGTATCCGAGATATTGCACCGCTCGACGATCCGCTCGATGAAGGTGAGGAAGCTGACATTCAGCGTGTCATAGCGGCGGCGCACCAATTCGTTCTCGCGGTCAGCAGCAAAGAAGAACTGCTTCAAGTCGTTGCCGCCGATTGAGACGAAATCCACCTCATCAAAGAACTTTTGCGGCGCAAACGCGAGCGACGGGGTTTCCAGCATCGCACCGACCTCGAGTGTCTCGGGCAGAACATGGCCAAGGCGTTTTTCACGCTCGATTGTCTTGTTGACCTCCCACTTGGCTTCTCGGAATTCGTCCGCCTGCGCCACGAAGGGGAACATGATCGTCAACGGACGACCATTGGCCGCACGCAACAGCGCCTGCAGCTGCATCCGCATTACACCGCGCTTATCCAAACCCACACGAATTGCGCGCCAGCCCAGTGCCGGGTTCGGCTCTGCCACGTGTTTCATGTACGGCAGAACCTTGTCCGAGCCGATATCCAACGTCCTGAACACGACGCGTTTATCACCGGCTGCATCCAGAACCCGCTGATATTGCGTCACAAGCTCGGACCGCTTCGGCATCTGGTTGCGGATTAGGAACTGCAACTCAGTCCGGAACAATCCGACGCCCTCGGCGCCGGAGTTGTCCAGGGAGGGCAGGTCGGCCATCAAGCCTGCGTTCATCACCAGATTGATCCTTTCCCCATCCCGCGTCACGGTTGGGGTTTCGCGGATCGAGGCGTAGCGCTCCTGCGCCTTGGCCTGCATCGCAATCTTGTCGCGGAAGGCGCTGACCACAGTATCTTCGGGGCGCAGGTGTACTACGCCCTGATCGCCATCGACCAGTATATGGTCACCGTTCAACGCTTCGGTGGTGATGCGACCGACGTGGACAACCAGCGGAATCGCCAGCGCACGGGCGACGATGGTGGCATGGCTGCCGACCGAGCCTTCTTCGAGCACGATGCCCTTCAACGACCGACCGTATTCCAGCAGATCGCCTGGGCCGATATTGCGGGCGATCAGGATCGGATCGGGTGGCAGGTCGGCCCCATTAGTTTTGCCCTGCCCGGTCAGGATTCGCAGCAACCGGTTAGACAGGTCGTCCAGATCGGCCAACCGCTCACGCAAATAGAGATCGGTTACCTGCCCCATCCGGGCGCGGGCCTGAGACTGCTCTTTCTCGACTGCAGCTTCGGCGCTAAGGCCACGCGCAATATCCTCCTCCATTCGCCGCATCCAACCCTTGGAGTTGGCGAACATGCGGTAGGCTTCGAGAACCTGTAGCTGTTCCTTGTCAGCCCCCTGCGAGATTTCTAGCATCTTATCTACGCCTACACGCAGTTCTTCTACGGCTTCGTTTAGCCGTTCAAGCTCACGATGCGGATCTTCAGCAATGGGGTTGGTCACCACAACGCGCGGCTCGTGCAACCAGACATGCCCCTCGGCCGAACCCTCTTGCGCCGGGCCGCCACTTAATTGCACGGATTGCTGGTGCAGAGGCGATAAAGCGGCTCCTTCACCGACGAAAGCACCCAGTTCGGCCATTTCAGCCAGAACCATGGCGACTACTTCCAGTGCATATACCTCATCCGCCGAGAGCTCGCGCGCTTCGCGGGATTGGACCACCAGCACGCCCAGCTTCTCACCCAGACGCTGAATGGGCACCCCAAGGAAAGACGAAAATCGCTCTTCCCCGGTTTCCGGCATGTAACGGAAGCCTTTGGCTGACGGCGCATCAGCGGTGTTCATCACCTTGCCGGATTGGGCAACGCGCCCCACCAGACCCTCGCCCATGCGCATACGGGTCTTGTGAACCGCTTCGGGCGACAGGCCCTCGGTGGCGCAAAGCTCCAGCGTATCTTCATCGCGGAACAGATAGACCGAGCACACCTCAGCACTGATGCTGTCTGCGATCAGACTGGTAATCCGGTCAAGACGTTCCTGACCGGCGGCCTCGCTCGCCATCTCCTCGCGCAGCCGCCCTAGCAGCTTGCGTGATTCTGTTTCAGTGCCGTCCGCCATGGCCCAACCAAATTAAGGTGTCAGGCTAAACCCTTGGCTGAATGCTCAGGCCGCCTTGTCCAGTTCAAAAGCATCATGCAGTGCCTGAACCGCAAGTTCCATGTATTTCCTGTCGACAAGGACGGAAATTTTAATCTCAGAGGTTGTAATGACCTTGATGTTGATCCCCTCATCCGAGAGCACCTTGAACATTTTGGCCGCAACACCAGACTGAGAGCGCATCCCGATCCCGACAACAGAGACCTTGCAGACATCTTCATCTGCGACCAGTTCGGCGTAGTTCAGCTCACCCGCATCCTTGATCGCCAGCAGCGCCTTTTCCGCGCGGGCAACCTGATCAGTCGGGCAGGAAAAGGTCATATCCGTGCGCCCCTCGTCCGAGATGTTCTGCACGATCATGTCCACATTCACGCCCTCATCGCTGAGCGCGGTAAAGATGGTCGAGGCGATACCGGGGCGGTCCGCCACCGATACGACGGTCATCTTGGCCTCGTCACGGGAATAGGCCACACCGGCCACAACATTGGATTCCATGATATCCTCCTCGTCGCAGACCAGTGTACCGGCCTCGTCGGATTGTTCTTCGAAACTAGAAAGAACGCGCAGTTTCACCTTATAACGCATCGCCAGCTCGACCGAGCGAGTCTGCAGCACCTTGGCCCCCAGCGAGGCCAGTTCGAGCATTTCCTCGAACGAAATGCGGTCCAGCTTGCGCGCCTTTTCACAGATGCGCGGGTCGGTCGTATAGACGCCGTCCACGTCAGTATAGATGTCGCAGCGCTCGGCACCAAACGCAGCTGCAAAAGCCACAGCAGTTGTGTCCGAACCACCGCGTCCCAGCGTGGTAATGCGGCCCTCGGGGCTGATGCCCTGAAAGCCTGCCACAACGGCAACCTTCATACCTTCGCCAAATTTCTGGTTCAGGTTTTCGGTGGGAATTTCCTCGATCCGGGCTTGGCTGTGGGCGCTGGTGGTTTTCAGCGGCACCTGCCAGCCCTGCCAGCTGCGGGCTGGAATATCCATTTCCTGCAGCGTCAGCGCCATCAGACCAGCGGTCACGTTTTCACCCGAAGACACCACGGCGTCATATTCGCGTGCGTCGTACAGCGGCGAAGTCTCATCGACCCAACCCACCAATTCATTGGTCTTGCCGGACATGGCCGAAACGATGACGATCACGTCATAACCCTTGGCCACTTCGACGCCGATGCGTTTGGCCGCGCGGCGGATGCGGTCAAGATTAGCAACCGATGTGCCACCGAATTTCATAACGAGTAAGGGCATGGGGGTGGTTTCTCCGCGCCTTGGACTTCAGGTTCCGTGCGTCTTATGCGAGGGGGGCCGTAAGGGCAAGGGTTCAAAACCGCGCTGCGCGCCACACGGGGCTGCTTTACATCCGGCTGAGGGGGTGTCAGCCTTAGGCATCGCATTTTCCAAGAGGTTTTCCATGCTCCGCCTTGCTATCGCCGCTGTCCTGCTGTCTTCACCCGCATTGGCGCAAGTGGCCACACTGGCCGCAACCGATGGCAAGAACGCCCTGGGCACGGTGCCCTGCGCCTCGGGCGGCGAACCGCTGAGCAGCTGCCATGCCGAATTGCGCCACCATGACGATGGCACCACGACACTGGCTGTCTCGTTGGGTGGTGGTGAGGTACGCAGCATCTATTTCACAGATGGTGTCCCGAATTCCAGCAGTTCGCCCGCCCGGATCAGCCACGAAACCCGCGGTGACCTGACGGTGGTATTCATCGATCCCGATGAAGTTTACGAAATTCCCTCAGCAGCGCTGATCCGTCAATAAGCGTGCGGACGACCATCCCAGGTTTCGAAACAGCCCGTATTGTCCAGTGACAACGCATCAAACTGCTCGATCAGACCCTCTGTGGCCTGATCCGAAGTAATTTCGGCATCAGGTCCGCCCATATCCGTTTTTACCCAACCCGGATGATAGATTCCTACGGCGATGCCGTCCGCGCGCAGATCGGTCGCCAGATTCCGCCCCAGATTCAGTGCTGCAGCCTTTGAGGCGCGATAAATGTAGCTACCGCCCGGTGCACGCGTGTGCGACGCCATTTGCGAGGACAGAATGGCAACCTTGCCGCGGGCCGCGCGAAGGTTGGGCAGCAAGGCCTGAACGGTCAGGAACACGCCAGTGACATTGATGGCAAAGCTCTGCGCCCACATCTCTGCCGGATAGCCCTCGATGCCCTGCCCTTTGTCCAGATAAACACCTGCATTGCAGATCAGCAGATCAACCGGCTGGCCTTCCAGTTGCGCCGCCATGTCCGCGTGCTGCGACGCGTCGGCGACATCCAACACAACTTGCTCAGAACCGTCTCGCGCGGTACCGGTCAACGTATCACCCCGCGCGCGAAAGCGATCAGCCAGCGTTCGGCCTATTCCCCGACCCGCACCAGTGATCACAACATGCATGAATCAGTTGGTCTTTCTGCTGGGAACAAATGGCAGCGGAGCCACCGGTACCCCGTCATCAATCAGGGCCTGCGCGTCTTCCGGCCTTGCTTCGCCATAAATTGCCCTTTCGGGCGCGTCGCCCAAATGAATCTTGCGCGCTTCGCTGGCAAAATCCTTGCCGACATAATCGGAATTCTCTTCAACCTTGCGACGCAGTTCTGCCAACACCTTTTCGACGTCGGGTGCTGGCGCCGCCACCTCTATAGTGTCGGCCTCAGGCGTCGGAACCAAGGTCCGCGCTTCGGCATTGCGAGCAGGGCGCACACGCGGCGTCATTATGGCCTTTTCGACATGCGCGCACCCGCACACCGCGCATGTCACCATGCCTGCGGATGCCAATTTGTCGTAAGCGGCGGCCGATTTAAACCAACTGTCAAATGTATGGCCGTTGCTGCATTTCAAGGCGTATTGAATCATGTTCCGTCCAAAATGTCGGTTGCCAAATAGATACCGGGGCACAAGACAATATCAAGCCCCTCCAGGGGCAACTCAGTGCCTAACAGGCTCAAGCTTTCGTAACAATAGTGCCAGTTCGTGTGAATTGACCTTTGAGGCGGCTTTTTTAGGCGAAAACCACTTTCGATCCCGTTGCCTGCACTCAGGAAAACGAGATGCGACCGATTGCACCAGCAAGGGGAATACATCAACCGCGCACAATACCGGCCCCTTTTTGTTGCGATTCTTCTGGTAATAGAACCGCCCCACCGCCTGGGCTTCGCACAGTCCGCGAATACCAGCCTCTTCCCAAGCTTCCTGGCAGGCTGTTTCGGACGGGCTCAACCCGTTGATCAGCCATCCTTTGGGAATGATCCAACGACGGGATTTACGTGTCGTTATCAGCAACACCTCAGGGCGCCCCAGCTCGATGCGATAGCACAGTGCAGCCGATTGCTGCAGCACCGGGAGGTGCCGGGTTTTTCGCGAAACATAGGGCGCAAATTTGGCGTCAATCACGCTAGCCGCCTTTCAAAAGTAATCCTTGCCTGTTTTCCCGCGGTTTTTTTGCCTATTTAGCGGGACCTCAGACCACTGATACCATATGAAGCGTTTTCCTCCAAGCCCTTGGCTTTGGATCACATGCGCGTCGCCAGTTTTCGCACCAAATCATCATGCGGAATATCGGCATCAATCGCCAATCGCCGCAGGCCAAAATGCACGCGGGCGATCTGCTGGTAATAGCGTGTATAGACATAGTTGGTGCCGCCCCCGGCAATCGCCCCCAGTACCGGCACGGACTGCGCAGCCAGTTTCTGCCCCAGCACGACGGACAGGCGCGGAGCAACCGTCGCGATCAGCTTTTGCATGGCCGGACCGGTCAGCGTCAGCCTGACGGAAAAGAACCCAAGATCGGCACCATCGTCGCTGGACAAGGGCCCTGCAGCCGACAGTACACGGACGCAGTCGAACTTCACCCCCTCTTCCGATGGGTCGAAACCCTCGCGGGCTGCGGCCCCTTGTATGGCACGCAACAGCATCGCGGTGGTCGCAGGTAGTTCCATCAAGGCGGTAGATATCCCACCCATTCCTCCGGCTGCGCCCATGGCGGTGGTCACTGCGGTGTTAACCCAAGGATGTTGATCGGGAACCGCGCGACGCGAGCCTTCTGCTGCGTGCATTGCCAACCACAGGGCCTGTTCCGTGGCTCCTGTCAAACCCTGCCTGATCGGTTCAGGCAATTGCTCGAGCAAGGATTCTGCCGACCCGCCCAGACTGTTCAGCAGCTTGACGCCCGGACCGCCCGCAGATCTGTAATACCCGGCCAAACGGTCCAATTCGGCCTCGGCGTCCAGTTTTTCGACAAGAACCACGTCCTGCATAAGTACCCTCCTGTCCTTTAGACATCGGGGCTTACGGCAAGCGTTTCAATAGCTCAGAGCCTCCAGCGGGTCACGGGACCACGAATGCCCTCCCAAACGCCGGGCGACAACTCCACTCCCAGAACACGGTCCGGGTTGGTGGGGGGCGGCATCTCGACCCCGCTGAGACGCGTAAATCCGAACCGGGCATAATACGGCGCATCACCAACCAACATGACACGATCCCAGCCCAATGAGCGACCGGCCTCAAGGCCTTCGTGGATCAGAAAACCGCCCAGCCCTTCGCCTTGGTGGGTGGGGTGCACAGCCACCGGCCCCAGTAGCAGCGCATCGTGGTCACCCACATGCACCGGCCAGAACCGGATGGCCCCGGCCAGAATACCCTGCCCGTCCCGCGCCACCAGAGACATCCCGGCTACAGGCGGCACATCATCGCGCAGACGATATGAGGACAGCGCCTCGCGCCCAGGCGCAAAGCACAGGTCATAGAGGGCCTCGACCTCCCACCAATCATCCGGCTCTTCCGGCCTGATCCCGAACTGCTGCACCCCGGCCCTCTTTTCCTTGCTGGCATTCGCCCTAGCACTTCGGTACGCCTTGGGCAAACGCTTGGAGTTCATATGTTCTACCGCCCCGAAGACGGCCACGGCCTGCCGCACAACCCGTTCAACGCCGTCATCACGCCCCGCCCGATCGGCTGGATTTCCACCCGCAGCCCGGAGGGGATCAACAATCTGGCGCCCTATTCGTTCTTCAACGGCGTCGCCTACACCCCACCACAGGTGATGTTCGCGTCAACCGGCACCAAGCACGATCAGGAAAACGGTAAGGACAGTGTCGCCAATATCGAGGCAACTGGTGTGTTCTGCGTCAACGTCGTCGCCCATGCGCACCGGGACGCGATGAATGCCAGTTCCGCAGGATTGCCCAAACACCACGACGAATTCGATCACGCCGGTCTGACACCCGTTGAATGCGAGACCATCCCCTGTGCCCGGGTCGAGGGTGCTCCGGCCGCGCTGGAATGCAAATTGACGAAAATCGTTACCCTGCCGGGAGAGTCAAACCGGGTCGTGTTTGGCGAAGTCTCCGGTGTTCACCTGCGCGACGACTGCCTGAAGGACGGCATTTTTGATGTCACGGCTTTCCAGCCGTTGGCCCGATTGGGATACCGGGATTATTCGGTTGTCACCGAACTGTTTTCCCTTAGCCGCCCGGACGACTAAAAAAAGCGGGGATGTTATCCCCGCTATTCTTTGATCAACGTCCCTAAGGCAGAGCCGTTCGGTATCAGTGGCCGCCCAGGATACCGGTGCGGACTGAGTAATCCACCGCCAGTTCGTAATCCGGGTCGTCATCACTATCGACCATCAGGTGACCTGCTTTGGTAAGAAGTTTGTGACAGTCACGGCTGAGATGGCGCAGCATCACGCGCTTGCCTGCGGCCTCGTATTTGGCGGCGATGTTCTCGATCGCCTGTAGCGCGGATTGGTCCACAACACGACTTTCGGCAAAATCCACGATCACCGTTTCCGGGTCATTCGGCACGTCGAACAGTTCGACAAATCCTTCGGATGAACCAAAGAACAGCGGGCCTTGGATTTCATAAACCTTGGCACCCTTTTCGGTCGAAGACTCGCGGGTAACGGCGTGAATTCGTTTAGCATTGTTCCAAGCATAGGCCAGTGCCGAGACGATAACACCGACGACAACGGCAACTGCCAAGTCTTCCATCACGGTCACAACGGTCACCAGAACGATCACGAACGCATCGGTCAGCGGCACTTTGCGCAGGATCTTGAACGAGTTCCAGGCAAAAGTTCCAATCACCACCATGAACATCACCCCGACCAGCGCGGCCAGCGGGATCTGCTCGATCAGAGGCGAGGCGAAGAGGATGAACACCAGCAGGAACACCGCCGCCGCAATACCAGCTATACGGGTACGACCGCCGGATTTCACGTTGATCATCGATTGCCCGATCATCGCACAACCGCCCATGCCACCAAAGAAACCTGTGGCCACGTTTGCGACGCCCTGCGCGATACACTCTTGCGAGGCTCCGCCACGTTTACCGGTGATTTCACCAACAAGGTTCAGGGTCAGCAGCGATTCAATCAGGCCGATGGCTGCCAGAATAACGGCGTAGGGCAGAATGATTTCAAAGGTTTCCCAATTCAGCGGCACCATCGGGATGTGGAACGCGGGCAGTCCGCCCTCGATCGAGGCCAGATCGCCAACGCGCGGCACATCCAGCCCAAAGCCGATCACCAGCGCAGCCACAACCAGAATACCCGCCAGAGGCGCAGGAACGATGCGCGTAATACGCGGCATGACCCAGATCACCGCCATGGTCAGCGCCACAAGACCCAGCATCGTATATAGCTGCAGACCTGAGAGCCACTCACCCCCACCAACGCCGTGGCCAGTGTTTTCCATGGTGCCTGGCACCTTGAACTGGCCCAATTGCGCCAGGAAGATCACAATCGCCAGACCGTTCACAAAGCCCAGCATCACCGGATGCGGGACCAGACGGATGAACCGCCCCCAGTGCATGGCCCCGGCAATCACCTGCAGGATGCCCATCAGCACAACGGTCGCGAACAGGTATTCGACGCCGTGTTCGGCCACTAACGCGACCATCACTACGGCCAGCGCCCCGGTTGCGCCCGAGATCATGCCCGGACGGCCACCGATCAGCGCTGTGATCAGACCGACCATGAAAGCTGCATAGAGTCCAACCAGAGGATGCACCCCGGCAACAAAGGCAAAAGCCACGGCCTCAGGCACCAGCGCCAGTGCCACCGTCAGACCGGACAGCAGTTCAATCCGCAATCGTGAAGCGGTCAGCCCCTCGTCCGGCACCCAACGCAAATCGGGTTTGGCTATACGATTGGCAAAGCTTGCCAGCATGGCTCGGGGCATAGGACGGTCCTGTCGGTCTGTTTTGTTCGCGCGAAAGGGGCCTTTTAGCGGTCAAACCCCACCTGAGATACCGCGCCAGACGGGACCCTGATATGCGTCAGACGCATACCCGACCAGCATTTAACACAAACCGTTGAAGCCACTTGCCAAATCCTCTGCCGCCCCGCAGAAATTCCCCAACGGATTTTTTTATGCGGAGCACGGCCATGACCCAGACCAAAATCGCCATCATCGGTGGATCAGGTATTTATGAGATCGACGGGCTGGAGAATGCGGAATGGGTGACTGTCGAAACCCCATGGGGCGATCCTTCGGATCAGATCCTGACTGGGTCGTTGAACGGTGTCGAAATGGCGTTTCTGCCGCGCCACGGGCGCGGCCATGTGCACTCGCCGACCGAAGTGCCCTATCGCGCCAATATCGACGCGTTGAAACGGCTGGGGGTGACGGATGTAATCTCGGTGTCGGCCTGCGGGTCGTTTCGCGAACACATGGCGCCAGGCGATTTTGTGATCGTCGATCAGTTCATCGACCGGACTTTTGCGCGCGAGAAAAGCTTTTTCGGCACCGGATGCGTTGCCCATGTCAGCGTCGCCCACCCCACTTGCCCGCGCCTGTCCGATGCCTGCGAAACCGCGGGCAAGGCAGCGGGTATCACCATTCACCGTGGCGGCACCTATCTGGCAATGGAAGGGCCGCAGTTCTCGTCCCTGGCGGAATCCAAGATGTATCGCGAACAATGGGGATGCGACGTGATCGGCATGACCAATATGCCCGAAGCGAAACTCGCCCGCGAGGCCGAGCTTTGTTATGCCTCGATCGCCATGGTCACCGATTATGACAGCTGGCACCCGGACCACGGTGAGGTCGACGTGTCAGCCATCATCGCGACCCTGACAGGCAATGCCGAGAAGGGCCGGGCGCTGATCAAAGGCCTGCCCGATCTGCTGGGGGCCGAACGTGCGCCTTGCCCGCATGGCTGCGACCGGGCGCTGGAATACGCCATTCTTACTGCACCCGAAAAACGTGATCCGGCGCTGTTGGCCAAGCTGGATGCGGTTGCCGGTCGGATTCTATGATCTGGCTATTGCCCCAGCACGCTTTGTACTTCGGCCCACAGCCCATACGACCAGAGGTCGTTATGGGTACCGCCGGGGATGACGTGCAATTGCGCGGTGTCCCCTGACATCGCCGCCAGCGCCTCGCTATGATGCAGCGGGATGGTTTCGTCCTCGGTGCCGTGGAAGATCAGGGTTGGCACGGTGATGCTGTCGGTCGAGTCCCGGGTGGCGAATTGATCCTTCATCAGGACCGAGACCGGCAGAAACGGATAGCGCTCGGCCGCCACATCCACGGTGGCGGTAAACGGCGCCTCAAGCACCAACAGTTGCGCATTCGGGCGTTCTTCGGCCACCGCAGCCGCCACGCCGGTTCCAAGGCTCTGGCCGTGCAGAACAATTTCCGCACCCTCAGCATCCAGCCGGTCAAACAACTGAATCCCGTCCGAGATCAGCGCCAGTTCCGAGGGCTCACCCTCGCTGCCCGGGAAACCGCGATAGCTGGGGGCAAGAAGGCCATAACCGCTGTTGAGGATTTCGCGCATACGGTCCGCCCGGTCGCCCAGATTGCCGCTTTGACCATGAAAAAACAGAACAGTCGGTGCGCCTTCGATTGCCGGAGGCGCGGTCCATGCGGTCAGTACCACGCCGTCGGGCATGGGGAGCTTAATCACATCCACGTCGGCTAGCCCGACTGTTCTGGGGTCGGGCAGTTCCCCAGAAGGCTTGTACAGCAGCGCGTTCTGATTTGCGTACATGTACCCCACGATTCCGGCGTAAAATACGCCACCGATCAGAAGCAAAAGGACCAGCACACGCCTCAACCGTCCGGTTTTCGACCGAGACATATCTTCGAACACTTTCGAATAGTCGGGATGCGTCTGCGACACGATAGCCTCCAATCCTCACTTAATCCAAGTTTGGAAGGTCAGACATTTGTTTCAAGGAAGATGTAGAAGCCTTAACAATATCTTTATCTGTCACGCGCCCCTTCGATTGGCCCCTGGAAACAGACTCGCTGCGCAATTCACGAATGACTTGACCTTGCCGCCGCGTCGGGGCTTGGTGAGGGCAACATCAAAACAGGAACCCCCATGTCCCTCGACCTCTGGCTGGCCTTTGTGGCCGCATCGACCGCCTTGCTTCTGATCCCCGGGCCGACCGTTCTGCTCGTGCTCAGCTATGCCCTGTCGAAAGGACGCAGCGTCGCCGTGGCCTCGGCCACCGGGGTCGCAGTGGGGGATCTGGTGGCCATGACCGCCTCGTTGCTGGGCTTGGGGGCGCTGGTTCTAGCTTCGGCCACGCTGTTTTCCGTGCTGAAATGGGTAGGCGCTGCTTATCTGGTATGGCTGGGCATCAAATTGCTGCGCAGCGCGCCTGCGGGCGGGTTGCAGACAGTGGAGACCGGGCGCGATGTCAACGCCCGCAGCGTCTTTGGCCACGCGGCCGCCGTCACTGCGCTGAATCCGAAATCCATTGCGTTCTTCATTGCGTTCGTGCCGCAATTCCTGCGCCCGGCAGACCCCTTGGGCCCGCAATTCGCCATCCTGATCGCAACTTTCGTCGGCCTCGCCTGGCTGAACGCGCTGGCCTATGCACTGCTGGCCGACAGGCTGCGCCGGATGATCGGGAGGGCCGGCGTCATTACCGCGATGACCCGGTTCGGAGGGCTGACTCTGATCGGTATGGGGGTTGCGACCGCCGTCCTGCGCCGCCCGGCCTGAGGATCACTCCTCGGCGTGTTCCTTCATGAACCCGCGGATAAACCGCCGGATTTCCCGCGCGGCTGAGGTATCCAGTTCCTTGCACAGTTCAACAAAAGCGTCGCGCTCATCCTTGTCCAGACGCAAGACCAACTGACTGTTTTTCTTGGTAGAACTTTTACCGTCTTTCTTAGCCACGCGCCTTTACCCCGTTCAGCTCTTGATTCCAACCGAGATGCAATGTATATACATAGCATAGAAGTTGTAGTTATCGAGCACCTAACAATAAAAATGGGATTATGGCAATGAACCTTCATGCTGCTCAGGCATTTCTTTTACGAGACCAGCGCAACTGGCGCAAACCGCATCTGTCGTGGCTGCCTGCCGCGCTCTATCGGTACAAAAGCCTGCCGAACTCTGTTTCGCAGCGTCGCAAGTAAGGCGACGGTAATCTTTCCTTGCAAGGCTGACCCCAATGGGCCAAACACGCCCGCGTGTTTTGACGCCAGAGGGGTTGGCCATGTCCAGAAACAAGTCGGTCAAGGATTACATCCGAACCATCGTCGATTTCCCGCACGAAGGAATCATGTTCCGGGATGTCACCACCCTGTTTGCCGACCCACGCGGGTTTCGGATGGCAATCGACCAGATGCTGCACCCCTATGCCGGTGAGCGGATCGACAAGGTTGTGGGCCTTGAGGCGCGCGGCTTTATCCTCGGCGGCGCAATCGCGCACCAACTGAGCGTCGGCTTTGTCCCTATCCGCAAAAAGGGCAAGCTGCCCGGCACTACCATCAGCCAAGATTACAAGCTGGAATATGGCGAGGCCATCGTCGAGATTCACGATGACGCCATCCAGCCGGGCGAGAAAATCCTTGTGGTCGATGACCTGCTGGCCACCGGAGGCACCGCCGCCGCCGGGATCAAGCTGATCGAACGGCTGGGGGGTGAGATCGTCTCGTGTTCCTTCATCATCGACCTGCCGGAACTGGGTGGCCGCAAGGTGCTGGAAGAGATGGGTATGGACGTGCATATTCTGTGCGAATTCGAGGGGCTGTAGGCACCCTGCGTTCACAAGACTGTGAGTGGAAATCAGGCCTCGCGCAGGCTTAGCGCGGCGCGTCGCGATTTCAACCCGGTCCCACAGACACATCCGGTGATCTTGTTGCGAGGATCACCCGTACCCCTGTTGATGCCACCTGAGGCATTTCAACAAGGGATTTGTATCATGTTCCGCAACCTCGCTATTGCTGGCGTGACCAGCCTGTTCGTCGGCACATCCGCTTTCGCAGATGGCCACTCGAAAGATATCGTCGACACGGCCGTCGGCGCTGGCAGTTTTGAAACCCTCGTCGCTGCCGTGCAGGCCGCTGATCTGGTGGACACGCTGAAAGGCGAAGGCCCGTTTACCGTATTCGCCCCAACAGATGAGGCTTTTGCCGCTCTGCCCGAAGGCACGGTAGAGACACTGTTGATGCCCGAGAACAAGGATCAATTGGTCGCGGTGCTAACCTATCACGTGGTGCCCGGCAAAGTGATGTCGGGCGATCTGTCCGACGACATGACTGCAGCCACGGTTCAGGGCGGTGACATCACTATCGATCTGGACAATGGCGTGATGGTGAATGACGCCAATGTGGTTCAGGCTGATATCGAGACCTCGAACGGCGTCATCCACGTCATCGATAAAGTCATCCTGCCTCAATAAAACGAACCGGCCCGGTTATCCCGGGCCGTTTCTACGACCGCAAAACCGCGCCCGGATTCATGATCCCCAGAGGGTCCAGCGCGATTTTGATAGCGCGCATGGCAGCCAGCTTTGTCGCATCCCCATATTTCTCAAGATCGTCAGTTTTGAGCCGCCCGACACCGTGCTCGGCGCTGACGGACCCGTGGAATTCGTTCACAAGGTCATGCACGGCGGTTTTTACAGCCTGCCTTTTCCCATCGAACTCCGACCGTTCATGTCCCAGCGGCGGGAACACGTTGTAGTGTAGATTGCCGTCCCCCAGATGCCCAAAGCAGTTAATACGGAACGGACCAAGCGCCGACACCACCTCGGCGCCGCGAACAATAAACTCGGGAATCCGCGAAATCGGGACCGAGATATCAAGGCTCGACACCGACCCAATCAACCGGTTCGCCTCGGGGATACGTTCGCGCACCGCCCATAAGTCCAATCGCTGCGCCTCGCTCTGGGCGATGACCGCATCGCCGACAAGGCCAGCCTTGTCCGCAGCGGCGTAGAGCGTTTCCAATGCTTCAGATGGCGATTGCCCGGCAAACATCCCCAATTCGATCAGCACGCACCATTCGGGCTGGGTGGCAAAAGGCTGCCGCACATCCGGCAGCACCTCGGTCAGGAACTGCAGTCCCTGACGGTGAATCAGTTCAAACGTGCTGACCGCGTCACCCAATTGATCCCGCGCCAGTGCCAGCAACTCAATCGCCGCCTCGGGCGAAGTGACCTGCACCATCGCCGTTCCTACAGCTTCGGGTCGCGGAAACAGATCTAGCGAGGCCGCCGTTATGATCCCCAGGGTGCCCTCAGACCCGATCAGCAGGTTCCGAAGGTCATAGCCGGTGTTGTCCTTGCGCAACCGGCTGAGCCCATGCCAAATCTCACCGCTGGGCAGAACTGCCTCCAACCCCAGACACAGATCACGCGCATTGCCATAGCGCAGAACATTCACCCCGCCCGCGTTGGTGGCAAGGTTGCCGCCAATCCTGCAAGACCCCTGCGCCGCCAACGCGAGGGGGAATAGCCGGTTAGCATCCTCGGCGGCGGTCTGCACATCAGCCAGAATCGCGCCCGCCTCGGCAATCAGGATATTCTCGGTCGGATACACCGCTCGGATCGCCGTCATCCGCTCCAATGAGATCAACAGCGGCTCAGGCCCATCGGGCACAACCTGCCCGCCCACCAGCCCGGTGCCACCGCCATAGGGCACCACCGGCACCCGCGCGTCGGAGGCCAGCCGGACCAGCGCGGACACGTCCTCGACCGTTCGCGGCAGAGCAAGTAGCCCCGCGTGCCCAGCAAACCGGCGGCGCGGTTCCTCCAGGTATCGCTCGGTAACAGAGCGTAGAATATCGTCACCCAGGTTGGCCCGGATCAGCTTGGCAAGGGTCTCATCGGCAGGATTCAGTGTCATACCTATTCCTTGCCCAAGCGGTGCGGTCGCGACAAGCCCTATTCCAATTCAATCAGATAGCGCGGCTCAAGCACCACCACCGTGGGCCGGTCCGGCAGCGTCTTCAAAGAAACAACCAGTTCCGACACCCCGCTTCGCTCAACCGGAAAGTCATTGCGGATATCCACCAGGAACCGGTCCAACGAAAAGCCTGAAAACCAGTGCATCGGGATAATGACTGAGCTTTTCAGCCGCTTCAGAACCGAGATCATGTCAGGCAGCGGCATTGTCGTGCCACCGTCAACCGCAGCCATCACCACATCCAACCGCCCCAATGCCGCGAATTGCTCGTCCGATGGGACGTGGTGCAGGTGGCCGAGATGACCGATGCACAGCCCCTCAATCTCGAACACAAAGATCGAATTGCCGCGCTCTTCCACCCCACCATAGGGGGACCGAATATCGGTCGAGACATTGCGCACCAGCATCTCACCTAGATCAAGGTGATGCTCGATCCCCTGCCCGAACTCTCCCCAGCCAGGCAGCACATGCGGAATGGCTGGATCGGGATGGGCGGTCCAGTGGGTACTGTGGGCGTGGTTCATCGTGACCACATCCGGGATCAAGTCAGCGCTGCCGATGAAGCCAGTGAAATCGGTCACCGCGTTCAACCCGCCCTGCGTCTGGATCAGGAACGAGGCATGGGCGATATAGCTGATCCGAACTGAATACTCCGGGATCGGGTCCGTCCACGCAGCCTTGTGAATGTACTCAATACCCGGCGCGGCATCCGCGATGGCGATACAATGGCTCGGCCGCCGCTCCTGCGCCGCAGCTCCGCTCGAAATCACCATCAATGCCGCAAACACCCAGCGCATGTCCAGATTGTAGCGCAAGCTCCAACCAAGTCATGCCTCTTGTTCATCTGGCTATAAATTTCTTGGGGGAGTCGCGGCGGGGGCAGAGCCCCCTACCCCGCGTCGGTCTTCCCGCGCCGGTCCGACCGCAGGCTGGAATACAGGACATGCGTCCGCCAACGCCCGTTGATCTGCAGATACGATTGCGCCACACCCTCGTATTTGAAGCCCGAGCTTTCCAGCAATCCACGTGAGGGTTTGTTCTCGGGCAGGCATGCGGCCTCGATCCGGCTCAGGTCCAGACGTGTAAAGGCGTGGTGCACCACGGCCCCAATCGCCTCGTGCATATAGCCGTTGCGGGCAAAGGCTTCACCGGTCCAATACCCAAGCGTTCCAGCCTGTGCCGGGCCACGGCGGACGTTGTCCAGCGTGATCGCACCCACCAGCACGTCATCCGAGCGTCGGAACAGGAACAAAGGGATCGCCGTACCGCTGGAAACCGAGCGCTGCGCCCAATAGACCCGATTGGTAAAGGATTTCCGACTCAGATGATCCTTGGCCCAGACCGGCTCCCACGGGGTCAGGAATTCCCTGGACGCGCGCCGCAGCGCCGCCCAGTCGTTGAAGTCGGAATGCACGGGCGGGCGCAAGCTCAGGCGCTCGGTTTCGAGTTTCAGCTTGCGTCTGCCCAGAAGCATCACGCCGCACGCCTCTCCTGCAGTTCCGCCAAGCTGGGCGCGCCTGACACCGGACCATAAAGCGCCAGCGCCGCCGGGGCCTTGACGGCCATGTCTTCGGCAAAGGCACGCACGTCCTCGGTGCTGACCGCATTGATCTTGGCGACCGTATCCTCAAGCGAGGGCACCCGGCCCCAAATCTGCACCAACCGCGCCAGACGTTCGGCGCGGTTCGACGGGCTTTCCAGCCCCATCAGCATCCCGGCCTTCATCTGCGCGCGCGCACGGGCGACCTCTTCGGGGCTCATGTCATCGGCAGCGCGTTTCATTTCGTCAATGGTGATGCATGCCAGTTCCGCGACCTGTTCTGACGACGTTCCGGCATAGATCGTGGTCGTCCCGGTATCGGCGTAGGCACCGGTCTGCGCGAAGATCGTGTAACACAGCCCGCGCGTTTCCCGCACTTCCTGAAACAGGCGCGAGGACATACCGCCGCCCAAAGCAGTCGAATAAATCTGCGCTGTGTAGATCGCATCGTCGCGGTATCCGGGGCTTTCCAGTGCCAGCGCGAAATGCGCCTGTTCCAGCTCTTTCTCCTGCCGCGCTTCACCGCCTGTAAATCGAGCCGTTTCGGGGATCAAGCCCTTGCGCGGTTGCAGGTGGCCAAACATCTCTTCGGCCATTTTCATCAACGCGTCATGATCCACGGCCCCCGCCGCAGACAGGATCATCTGCTCGGGGCCGTAATGCTCGGCCACGAATCCAGAAAGGTCCTCTCGCGAGAAGGAACTCACCCGCTCAGTCGGGCCAAGAATTGTCCGGCCCAGAGGCTGATCGTGATAGCTCTGCTCCTGCAGCCAATCAAAGATCACATCGTCTGGCGTGTCATAGGCCTGACCGATCTCCTGCAGGATCACGCCCCGCTCGACCTCAATCTCTCGAGGATCAAAGATCGGGTTCAGAACGATATCGCCAATCACATCCATCGCCAGCGCCACATCGTCTTTCAGCACGCGCGCGTAGTAGGCCGTCACCTCGCGTGAGGTGTAGGCGTTGATATATCCGCCCACGTCCTCAATCGCCTCGGCGATTTGCAGCGCAGAACGCCGCTCGGTTCCCTTGAAGGCCATATGCTCAAGGAAATGCGCGATACCGTTCTGCTCGATCCGTTCATGCCGCCCGCCGGCGGTCACCCAGATGCCGATGGCCGCAGATTGCAGCCCCGGCATGTGTTCACTGACGATACGAAAGCCGTTCTTCAGTTGGTCTTGTCTGACTGTCACTCAGCAATATGCCTTTTGATATGATCCTCGAGGGTACCCAGATCGTTGGCAATTCGGGTCACCCGTTCCGGACGTTCATACAGATCAGACATGCGGGATGGAAGAGGCGGATGTTCGCCACTGGCCTTCTCGACCGCAGCCGGGAATTTTGCCGGGTGTGCAGTGGCCAGAGTGATCATCGGCACGTCCGCCGCGCGATACTCTTCGGCAACTTTGATGCCAACAGCCGTATGCGGGCAGACCAGTTCGGCGCTGTGGGCCAGAGTGTGCTTGATCGTCGCCAGCGTTTCGTCTTCGGACACGCGGCCCGAGTCAAAACTTTCGCGCAGCGCTTCCATTGCGCCCTGGCTGACGTTGAAGCCACCATTCTTCAGTTCATCCATCAACTGAGCGACGGCGCTACCATCCTCACCATAGGCGTAGTACAGCGCACGTTCAAAATTCGAGCTGACCTGAATATCCATCGACGGGCTGATCGAGGGGATAGTGTCGCCCTTGAAATACCCCTCGCCCGACAGGCAGCGATGCAGGATGTCGTTCTGGTTGGTTGCCACGACCAGACGGTCGATCGGCAGGCCCATACGCTTGGCCAGATAACCCGCGAAGATGTCGCCGAAGTTACCGGTGGGCACAGTGAAGCTGACCTTGCGATGCGGCGCGCCAAGGCTGACCGCCGCCGAGAAGTAGTACACGATCTGCGCCAGAACGCGGGCAAAGTTGATAGAGTTTACGCCAGCCAGTTTGACACCGTCACGGAAATCAAAATCGTTGAACATGTCCTTCAACGCGGCCTGGCAATCGTCGAAATCACCATCCACGGCCAGCGCGTGCACATTACTGTCCGCAGGTGTGGTCATCTGGCGGCGCTGCACCTCAGAGACACGGCCATGTGGGAACAGGATGAACACATCCACTGCATCCAATCCCCGGAACGCCTCGATAGCGGCCGAGCCGGTGTCACCGCTGGTCGCACCGACGATGGTCACCCGATCCCCGCGCCGTTTCAGAGCCACCTGGAACAGTTGACCGATCAGCTGCATGGCAAAGTCTTTGAAGGCCAGCGTCGGGCCGTAGAACAGTTCCAGCAGGAAGTGGTTTTCGTTCAATTGCTTTAACGGCGCACGTGCGTCATGGCCGAACCCTTCATAGGCCCGGTCGATGATCGCCTTAAACTCATCCTCTGCAAACGAGCCGCTGACATAGGGCCACATCACCCGAAACGCGATTTCCTCATAGGGCAGACCGGCAAGCGCTGCGATTTCATCCTGCGACATCACCGGAATCTCTGCAGGCAGGTACAGGCCGCCGTCGCGGGCCAATCCGGTCAGCATCGCCTCTTCAAAGGTCAGTTCGGGCGCTTGGCCACGAGTCGAGATGTATTTCATTGCTCTTCACTTTCAGAAGGGGCGCGGTTGCGCCACAGGAAATAACCGGTCATCGCGGCCCAGACCAGAGCCAGACCAAACCATGTGATTGCATATTGCAGATGATCGTTGGGAATGCCCGCCGTATCCACCGGCAGAGGTGTGATGTTCGGGTCGGTTTCCGAGCGCGCGATCAGAAGCACCGGCTCAGCCCCCAATGCAGCGGCCAAGGCAGGTACGTCCCGGGCAAACCAGATGTTGTCGTCGATATCCGCCTCGGGCGTATAGCTGTCGATCTCATCCGGCCAGTGCAAGTTGCCTGTGACCTCCATCGAGCCGGTCAGGCGATCAACCTGCTTGGCGGTCGTCGGCACAAAACCACGGTCTACAAGAATAGTCCGATCTTCTGTGCTGAAGGACTGAATGATCCGATACCCTGCCCCGACCTGCTTGACCGAAACCAGAACGTGGATTTCCCCCGGCTCCATGTCTCCGACCACCGTAACGGGAAGAAACTTGTCGTCTTCTTGGGAAACAGCCTTGGGCAGACCAATCGGATCAGCCGCAATACGCGCTTCGATTTCGGCCAGAACATCCTGCTTCCACGCCAGCCGCTGCACCTGCCAGACGCCCAGCCAGATCAGCACGCCCAAACCGGCGAGTCCGAAGATCAGCAGGAACAGAATACGGCGCATGTCGGGGCGAGACCTTGTTACAGAAACCGGCGTCTTGTTAAGGGGGGCGCAGGTCGAATTGCAACCACGCAATTGTATCGGGCGCAATCTTGCGCCCTTATCGAGAAAAAGCCGCCCCTAAGGGCGGCTTTTGCAATTGAACGGCCTGATCGGCGTTACATCAACGGTGCCTGACCCCAGATGTAGACGGCGAAGAACAGGAACAGCCAGACAACGTCCACGAAGTGCCAGTACCAGGCCGCTGCTTCAAAGCCGACATGTTTCTCGGGGGTAAAGTCACCGCGCAGCGCACGGATCAGGCACACGGACAGGAAGATCGTCCCGATGATCACGTGGGCACCGTGGAACCCGGTTGCCATAAAGAAGTTCGAATAGAACTGGTCGCCACCGAATTCCCAGCCTTCGTGAGCCAGCAGCTCGTAGTATTCGAATGCCTGCAAGAAGGTAAATGCGATACCCAGAACGATACCAATGGCCAGACCCTGCACCAGCGCCTTGCGGTCATTGTTGTGAACCAGAGCGTGGTGTGCCCAAGTGATCGCACAACCCGACAGCAGCAGAACCAAAGTGTTGATCAGCGGCAGGTGGAACGGATCAACCGCGTGGATATCCGGCTGAATATACTCGGTGCCGGCATAGTCGTACATCGGGTACATGCGATGTTTGAAGAACGACCAGAACCAGGCGAAGAAGAACATCACCTCGGACATCACGAACAGGATAAAGCCATAGCGCAGGCCGATGCGCACAACTGGTGTGTGATCCCCGGCGCGGCTTTCGGCCACCACTTCGGACCACCAGGCAAACATTGTGTACAGAACCGCAACCAGCCCCATCCAGAACATAAACGAGGTGATGCCGTGCATCCACAGGACAGCTCCGAACAGCATCACGAAGCCGCCGAGCGCGCCGATCAGCGGCCAGATCGACGGGGCCAGAATGTGATAATCATGGTTTTTTGCGTGTGCCATCAGCGTCCCTCACCTACAGGCGTTAGTTCGTGTTTGTATCTGCCTGCGCTTCAAGGGCGGCATAGCCCTCTGGCAGGTCAATTTCGTAGAATGTATACGACAGAGTGATCGTATGAACATACTTGGCTTCCAGATCGTCGACCATTTCAGGATCGACAAAGAAACTTACCGGCATCTGAACCCGTTCACCGGGTTGCAGCACCTGCTCTTCAAAGCAGAAACAGGCTATTTTCTGGAAATACCCACCGGCTGAATAGGGCGCGACGTTGTAGGACGCCTGCCCAGCGATCGGGCGGTCAGTCGGGTTATAAGCCTCGTAGAATGCCAGCCCGGTTTCACCGATGCGCACGTCCATTTCGCGCTCGACCGGCTTGAACTCCCAAGCCATGTCCTTGGCTTTCGAGGCATCGAACCGGACGGTCACGATGCGGTCCAGAATTTCCTCGGGCGCGGTCGCAGCCACGCCGGTGGTGCCACCAAAACCGGTGACACGGCAAAACCAGTCGTAGAACGGCACCGCGGCCCAGGCCAGGCTGCCCATCAGGACAACCACACCCACCGTCTGCGCCACCGTTTTCTGCGGACCGGTCAATGCCATCAGTTCTGCGCCTCCTGCGCCGGAACACCCATGCTGGTGCCCGAAACCTTGACGATGGTCAGGCCGAAGATGATCACGATAAAGGCCGCCAATGTCAGGCCAACTCCCAGATTACGGCTAAAGCGGCGTTCGTGCAGCTCGTGGCTTTTGCGCATGCTCATGACCAACCTCCCAAGCCATAGGGTTTCAGCAGCGCTTCGGCCAGAATCGCACCGAAGTGCAGGAAAAGGTAGAGCAGCGACAGCCTGAAGAAAGAGCGCTCGACCTTGAAATTATCCGCCTCTGCATCGTCCTCGGTCCGGCGCGAGATCTGCCACGCGCCGCGCAGGAACAGCGCGTTCATCACCACCGCAACGGTCAGATAAATCGGGCCACCAATGCCCGAGAATGCGGTGCCAACCGCCAGCGTCGCCAGCAGCCCGGTATAGATAAGAATATGCCAGCGGGTTGCGCGACGCCCGTGGGTCACGGTCAGCATCGGCACGCCCGCATCGTCGTAATCCGAGCGCATGAACAGCGCCAGAGCCCAGAAATGCGGCGGGGTCCACATGAAAGTCAGGGCGAACATCAGCCACGGCTCAAGCGTCATTGACCCGGTGGCCGCCACCCAGCCGATCACCGGCGGGAAAGCCCCTGCTGCGCCGCCGATCACGATGTTCTGGGGCGTCGAGCGCTTCAGCCACATCGTGTAGACAACGACGTAAAAGAAAATGGTGAACGCCAGAAACGCACCCGCAAACCAGTTCGTCGCCAGCCCCAGCATGATGACCGACATGCCCGACAAAGCCAGACCAAGCGCCAGCGCCTCGCCCTCCTGCACCTTGCCGGAGGGGATCGGGCGGCCCTTGGTGCGTTTCATCACCTTGTCGATATCCGCGTCCCACCACATGTTCAGCGCGCCGGACGCGCCGCCGCCAATGGCGATGAACAGGATGGCGCAGAATCCTACAAACGGGTGCACCGGAACTGGTGCAGCCAGCAGTCCGACCAGAGCCGTAAACACGACCAGAGACATCACCCGGGGCTTCAGCAAGGCGAAATAATCGCCAAAGCTGGCCTCGTCCGCGTGCGCCGAGGCGGTCACTGTGCTGGCGTTGATGCTTGCGTCGCTCATTTCCGGTCCTTCTGGGGCGAAAGCTGCGCGATCACCGCGCAGCCTGCGTGTGTTTACCTAGGCCTTTACCGGCTTAGTTCGAGGCAACCTTATAGGCAGCAGGCTGGCCCGCATACTCTTCCAGGGCGCCCTGCAGCCATTGTTCATACGCCTCTTCGCTAACCACTTTGACGGTGATCGGCATATAGGCGTGGTCCTTGCCGCACAGCTCCGAACACTGGCCGAAATACACGCCTTCTTTGTCCGCACGGAACCACAGTTCGGCCAGACGTCCCGGCACACCGTCCTGCTTTACGCCGAAAGATGGGATCGTCCACGAGTGGATCACGTCGGACGCTGTTACTTGCATGACGACAATTTTGCCAACCGGAACAACAACAGCAGTGTCGGTGGCCAACAGCCATTCATCGTCGCTGTAACCTGCATCAGCCAGTTTGGCGCGCATCGCGTCATCCAGAACAAACGGCGTTACGTCGGCATCCGCAGGGCGGGCACCTTCGTCCAGTGTCGCCGGGTGGCCCAGCAGATAGCTGTCGAATGCAAAATCGTGATCGACATATTCGTAGGTCCAGTACCACTGGTTGCCTACAACCTTGATCACGACGTCGCCCTCGGGGATCTCCTGCTGCTTGAACAGCACCGGCAGAGAGAAGGCACCGATAAAGACCAGAATCAGGATCGGCCCCAAGGTCCAGGCAATCTCAACCGGGGTATAGTGCGAGAAACGCGCCGGCGTCGGGTTCACACGCTGGTTGTAACGCACGATGCAGTAAACCAGCAGAGCAGCAACGAACACGCAGATCACGGTGATGATCACCAGAATCATGCTGTCCAGCCGTTGAATCCCGTCGGCAAGGCTGGTGGCGGCGGGCTGGAAACCCATGCCGCCGTCAACCGGTTTGCCAATAATCTCAAGCTCCTGAGCCATGGCGGGAAGGCTGGAGAGGGCTGTCATAAGCCCCGAAAGCATCAAAGCATTCTTCATTTTCTGTCCTGATCGTTTGATCTTTGCGTCCCTGGCGAAAAGGTGTGAATCGGTCGCACCTCTCCCGTTGTCTTTGGCAAAGTTAAAAACCATATTCCGGATGTTAGATAAAGCAAAATGCTTGCGTCAAACAGACGCTATTTTTGATCTGGATCAAACCCGAAAGGTTCCAAGTGATGCCCAACGACCCGTTTCGCCCTTTTGAATGCGCTCTTCCACAGGACGAAGCACTTGCGGTTCTACAATCTGCCACTGCCGGGGCCGAGGACGGAGAGCTATTCGTCGAACGTCGTAAATCCGAGTCTCTGGTCTTTGACGACGGGCGTTTGAAGACGGCGTCCTATGATGCGTCCGAGGGGTTCGGCCTGCGTGCGGTGCAGGGAGAGGTGGCAGGTTATGCCCATTCCACCGATGTCTCGATTCCCGCGCTGAAACGGGCGGCGGAAACTGCCCGCCTCGCGGTTGGCGACGGCGGCGGTACGCTAGCCGAGGCACCGCGTGCCACCAATACACGGCTTTATACGGATGAAGACCCGATCGAATCCGCCAGTTTTCCGGTGAAGATCGAAACTCTGCGTGAGATCGACGCCTTTGCCCGCGATTTGGATCCCCGCGTTGTGCAGGTCAGCGCATCGCTCATGGCTTCTGTGCAGGAGGTCGAGATTCTGCGCCCCGATGGCGTTCTGGTCCGCGATGTGCGGCCTATGACCCGCCTGAATGTTTCCGTGATTGTGGAACAGAACGGCCGCCGCGAAAGCGGCTCGGCGGGCGGAGGCGGTCGAGTTGGTTTGGACGGGCTGATTGACCCGTCGGATTGGCAGGACAAAGCCCGCGAGGCACTGCGCATCGCGCTGGTCAATCTAGACGCCGTCCCTGCCCCGGCCGGAGTGATGGAGGTTGCCCTTGGCCCCGGCTGGCCCGGTATCCTGCTGCACGAAGCTATCGGGCACGGGCTTGAAGGCGATTTCAACCGCAAGGGCAGTTCGGCCTTTGCTGGGCTGATGGGTCAGCAGATCGCGTCCAAAGGCGTGACCGTCGTGGATGACGGCACAATCGCGGACCGGCGCGGCTCGATCACGGTGGATGACGAAGGCACGCCCAGTTCGCGGACCGTGCTGATCGAGGATGGTGTCCTGACCGGTTACATGCAGGACCGCCAGAACGCCCGCCTGATGGGGGTTGCACCCACCGGAAACGGGCGGCGGCAGAGCTATGCGCACAAACCCATGCCGCGCATGACAAATACGGTGATGCTGGGCGGGGACGCTGATCCTGCCTCCTTGGTTGCAGACATCAAAGACGGCATCTGGGCTGTGGGTTTTGGCGGCGGTCAGGTGGATATCACCAATGGCAAATTCGTGTTCTCCTGCACCGAGGCTTATCGCGTCGAAAACGGCAAGATCGGCGCTCCGGTTAAAGGCGCGACGCTGATCGGCGATGGGCCGTCCGCGCTGAACCGTATTCGCGGGTTAGGCAACGACATGGCGCTTGATCCGGGCATGGGGACATGCGGCAAGGATGGTCAATGGGTCCCGGTGGGCGTGGGTCAACCCACAGTTCTGATGGATGGGCTGACGGTAGGCGGATCCGCGGCCTGAGAGAGAATCGGTCGTCGTCACGGTTAACGCCGCGCTTTTGGCAATTCCGTTTTCCTGCGTCCGCTTGGCAATCACCCCAAGCGGGCGCATTTATTTTATGATTTGAAATCAAATCCTTGCAAGGTTCCACAATTCAAATCACGAAAATTATCCGAATAATTTGAAAGGATTCACAAGCTGTTAACTCCTGCAGCCGTAAACCAGTTATG
Organism: Ruegeria sp. CH8; assembly: GCF_056536985.1. Lineage (NCBI taxonomy): Bacteria > Pseudomonadati > Pseudomonadota > Alphaproteobacteria > Rhodobacterales > Roseobacteraceae > Ruegeria > Ruegeria sp. CH8. Next base: position 124,319 of record NZ_JBQFQR010000004.1, read on the forward strand.
CAATCAGGCGGAGCAACGGATGACCGAAGAGCAGCTTTCTTCCTATCACCCCACACTCCCACCCACCACGGAAGAGGATCGGTTTTCCTGGCTTCGTCTGTTGCGCTCGCGCAAGGTCGGCCCGGCGACATTTCGTCGGCTGCTGCGGGAACATGGCTCGGCGCAGAATGCGCTGGCCGCGCTGCCTGAAATGGCACGCGCTGCCGGAATCGAAGGGTATGAAGTTTGCCCGCCCGGCGTGATTGAGGCGGAACTCAAGGCCGCAAAAGCCGCCAACGCGCGGCTTTTGTGCCTTGGGTCCGCTGATTTTCCTGATGCTTTGAATGATCTGTCCGACGCCCCTCCGATGCTGTGGGCAATTGGCGATGTGTCTTTGCTGCACAAACCCTGCATTGCGATGGTCGGCGCACGAAACTGTTCGTCGCTGGGTGCGCGGATGGCCCGTGGACTAGCTACCGATCTGGGAAAACAAGGATATGTCGTTGTGTCCGGGTTGGCGCGTGGCATCGACACTTCGGCACATATGGCGGCACTGGATACGGGCACCGTGGCGGTCATGGCTGGTGGCGTAGACGTGATCTATCCGGCTGAGAATACCGATCTGGCCAAAGACATCGCCCAATCAGGGTTGCGCGTGTCCGAGCAACCGATGGGCGTGACCCCGCAGGCCCGGCACTTTCCGCGCCGCAACCGGATCATTTCGGGTCTGGCGCGGGCCGTTGTGGTTGTCGAGGCGGCTGCTAAATCCGGCAGTCTGATCACCGCACGCGACGCCTTGGATCAAGGGCGCGAGGTTCTGGCCGTGCCCGGCCATCCCTTTGATGCCCGCGCCGCCGGGTGCAACCTGCTGATCCGTGACGGGGCCACCCTGGTGCGGTCTGCAGAAGACGTGGTCGAAGCACTGCCGCAGCAGCAGGCAGACTTGTTCGAAGCTCCAACGCCCGTAGCGCAAGCAGAACCAGCCCCAACGGGTGCAGCGCTTCACAGTGAGATACTGGCTCGGCTAGGACCGTCGCCAATTGCCGAAGACCAGTTGATCCGCGACATCGCTGCTACTGCGGGCGAGATCGGCCCGGCTCTGGTCGATCTGGAGTTAGACGGTCGCATTCAGCGCCAACCCGGCGGGTTGTTGTCCCTGACCGCCTGATACGGCGGGGGCACGCTGAGATTTCCACGTCTACAACGCTGAAATCACCGTTAAATTCCGGTTTTTCAAGGAACGCATTGACAATTCGCTCTTGCCCTACACATTTTGCACGATCATAGAAGGCGCCCAATTCGTCGAGCGAGGTTTTCCCTTAAATGCCTGTAGTTGTTGTAGAATCCCCGGCAAAAGCCAAGACAATCAATAAGTACCTTGGCCCCGACTACACGGTTTTGGCGTCTTATGGCCATGTAAGAGACCTGCCTCCCAAGGACGGATCCGTCGACCCCGAGCATGAATTTGCGATGAAATGGGAGGTTGGGAATGACAGCCGCAAACATGTCAAAGCCATCGCCGACGCGCTGAAAGAAGACAACGCCCTGATCCTCGCCACCGACCCCGATCGCGAGGGTGAGGCGATCAGCTGGCACCTGCAGGAAGCGCTGACCAAGCGCCGCTCGATTAAAAAGGACACACCGGTCAGCCGCGTGACCTTCAACGCGATTACCAAGGACGCCGTGACCGAGGCGATGCAGAATCCGCGTGAGGTCGATATGCCTCTGGTCGAGGCCTATCTGGCCCGTCGCGCGCTGGACTATCTGGTGGGGTTCAACCTGTCTCCGGTTCTGTGGCGCAAACTGCCCGGCGCGAAATCGGCAGGCCGGGTGCAGTCTGTTTGCCTGCGCCTGATCGTCGAACGTGAGATGGAGATCGAAGCGTTCAAGCCAGTCGAATACTGGTCGGTGCGCGCCCTGTTCGAAACACCGCGCGGTCAGACTTACGAGGCCCGGCTGGTCACATTGGCCGGTAAGAAACTGGACAAACACGATCTGGCCAACGCCACTCAGGCCGAGCTGGCCGTGCAGGCCATCACCAGCCGCGCGCTCAGCGTCACCTCGGTCGAGGCCAAACCCGCCTCCCGCAACCCCAGCGCGCCGTTCATGACCTCAACCCTGCAGCAAGAGGCCAGCCGCAAATTCGGTATGGGCGCACGTCACGCGATGCAGGTAGCGCAGCGGCTGTATGAGGCGGGTTACATTACCTATATGAGGACCGACGGTATCGACATGGCGCCCGAGGCCGTGGCCGCCACTCGCGATGCGATCGCGGATCGTTATGGCGACGAATACGTGCCGGACAGCCCCCGGATGTACAAAAACAAGGCCAAGAACGCGCAAGAAGCGCACGAATGTATTCGCCCCACGGATATGGCGCGCGACGCCAAGGCGCTGAAGGTCACGGATGAGGATCAGCGCAAGCTGTATGACCTGATCTGGAAACGCACCATCGCCTGCCAGATGGCCGCCGCGCGGTTGGAACGGACGACAGTTGAGATCGGCAGCGCAGATGGTCAGGTTGGCCTGCGGGCCACCGGTCAGGTGGTTCTGTTCGACGGGTTCATGCGCGTCTATGAAGAAGGCCGTGATGATGTGGCCGATGATGATGAAAAGCGCCTGCCGCAGATCATGCAGGGCGACCCGGCTCCGTTTGCGAAAACCTCACTGAAGGATCAATTTGCAAAGGCGGAAGACAAAGCCGCCATTCTGTCCGACAACGAAGCCGTGCTGGCGCTGCAGCACCACACCCAACCGCCGCCGCGCTATACCGAGGCAACTCTGGTCAAGCGGATGGAAGAACTGGGGATCGGACGTCCGTCAACCTATGCCTCGGTCGTGACCACGATTCAGGACCGGGAATACGTGCGCAAAGACAAGAACCGGCTGATCCCCGAGGAAAAGGGCCGGATCGTTACCATCTTCTTGCTTAATTTCTTCCGGCAATATGTGGGTTATGAGTTTACCGCAAATCTGGAAGAACAGTTGGACGACGTCAGTGCCGGAGACCGCGACTACAAGGACCTGCTGGGCAAGTTCTGGCGCGATTTCTCAGCGGCCATCGGCGAAACGTCTGAGTTGCGAATTTCCGAGGTGCTGGACAAGCTGGACGAAGTACTGGCGCCGCAGCTCTATCCCCCGCGTGAAGATGGCTCCGACCCGCGTATCTGCCCGAAATGCGGAACGGGCCAGCTGCATCTGAAAACCTCACGTACCGGTGGGTTCGTAGGCTGTGGTAACTATCCTGAATGCACCTATACCCGCCCCATTGCCGGTGAAGGCGCCGCGGGCGACGAACGTTTGCTGGGCGAGGACTCGGGTGATGAGATCTGGCTGAAATCCGGCCGGTTCGGACCTTACGTTCAGCGCGGCGAGCCCACACCGGAAAACAAGAAACCCCCACGTGCCTCCCTGCCCCGCGGGTGGAGCAAGGATGACATGGATCTGGACAAGGCGTTGACCCTGCTGTCCCTGCCCCGTCAGATCGGTGAGCACCCCGAAGGTGGCATGATCAGTTCGAATTTCGGGCGTTTTGGGCCTTACATCATGCATCAGTTGCCGGAAGAGGCCAAACCCGTCTACGTCAATGTCAAAGACCCCAATGACGTGTTTGAGATCGGCATGAACCGCGCGGTTGAGATGCTGGCCGAAAAACGCGCCAATCCGGGGCGCGGGCGGCGGGCAGCCGCGAAGCCGTTGAAAGAACTTGGCGAACATCCCGATGGCGGGGCGATGCAGGTTCTGGACGGACGGTACGGGCCGTATGTGAAATGGGAAAAGATCAACGCGACGATTCCCAAGGACATCAAGCCCGAGGACGTCACGCAGGAAATGGCCATCGAATTGGTCAATGAACGCGCGGCCAAGAAAGGCACCAAGAAAAAGGCCGCGCCGAAGAAAAAAGCGACCGCCAAGAAAACCACCAAAAAGGCGGCCAGCTAGGGGGATAGGTAGAAATACCACCAGCCCCTTGGATTCGTTGACTTCCCCGTGACGTGGCGGCAAAACCTGCCCATCACCATGTCATTGGGGGAGTTTTCCATGAAGAAAATCTATGCCAATGCCACCGAAGCGCTTGATGGAGTGCTGACGGATGGCATGCTGATTGCCGCAGGCGGTTTTGGCCTGTGCGGTATTCCTGAATTGCTACTGGAGGCGATCAAGGACTCGGGCGCGCAGGACCTGACCTTTGCCTCGAACAACGCCGGCGTCGATGATTTCGGCATCGGCATCCTGCTGCAGACCAAGCAGGTCAAGAAAATGATCAGCTCGTATGTCGGCGAAAACGCGGAATTCATGCGTCAGTACCTGGCCGGAGAGCTTGAGCTGGAATTCAATCCGCAAGGTACTCTGGCCGAGCGTATGCGCGCCGGTGGCGCCGGTATCCCCGGTTTCTACACCAAGACCGGTGTGGGCACCGTGATCGCCGAAGGCAAAGAGCACAAGGACTTCAACGGCGAAACCTACATCATGGAAGAAGGTATCTTTGCCGATCTTTCGATTGTCAAAGCCTGGAAAGCCGATGACACCGGCAACCTGATCTTCCGTAAGACAGCGCGGAACTTCAACGTCCCCGCCGCGACCTGCGGCAAGATCTGCATCGCTGAGGTCGAAGAGATCGTCCCGCGCGGCTCGCTGGACCCGGACAGCATCCACCTGCCCGGCATTTATGTGCACCGTCTGATTCAGGGCGATCACGAAAAACGTATCGAACAGCGTACCACCCGTAAGAAGGAGGAAGCATAATGCCCTGGGACCGCAATCAAATGGCCGCTCGCGCAGCTCAAGAGCTGGAAGACGGCATGTATGTGAACCTCGGCATCGGTATCCCGACGCTGGTGGCGAACTATGTTGGTGACAAGGACATCACCCTGCAATCCGAGAACGGCATGCTTGGCATGGGCCCCTTCCCGTTCGAGGGCGAAGAAGACGCCGACCTGATCAACGCTGGCAAGCAGACGATCACCGAACTGTCGCGCACTTCGTATTTCGACAGTGCCACATCCTTTGCCATGATTCGGGGCGGCAAGATTGCTGCGGCGGTTCTGGGTGCGATGGAAGTGGATGAGGAAGGCGACCTGGCCAACTGGATGATTCCCGGCGTGCTGGTCAAAGGCATGGGCGGTGCAATGGACCTTGTGGCCGGTGTTGGCCGTGTGATCGTTGTGATGGATCACACCAACAAACACGGCAAATCCAAACTGCTGAAGAAATGCACCCTGCCGCTGACCGGTAAAAAGGTGGTGGACCGGATCATCACCAATCTGGGTGTTCTAGACGTAGTCGAAGGCGGATTGAAGATCGTCGAAATCGCTGAAGGCGTGACCGAGGACGAAATCCGCGCTGCGACCGAAGCCAAGATCGTCAACTGATCTTCGTAAACCAACGCAATGGCCCGCCGGAACTGGCGGGCCTTTTTCAATTCAGTGTTTGGAACACACACCCGTCTGAAATCAGCTCGGGTGGCGTTGAACACAAGGCCTTGGCAATCTGGAAGGCTGCCAACACCTTGGGCACATAGTCCCGCGTCTCGGCATAAGGCGGCACGCCGCCATGTTTGCGTACAGCCCCTTCTCCTGCATTATATCCAGCCAGAACCATAATCGGGTCATTGCCGAATTCTTCCATCAGCCAGCTTAGGTATTTCACACCGCCCGAGATGTTCTGAGAGGGCTGAAAGCTGTCTTTTACACCAAACCGCTTGGCAGTGGCCGGCATCAGCTGCATCAATCCCTGTGCACCTGCTGAACTGACTGCATCCGCGCGACCCGCCGACTCGACGGAAATCACAGCCAGCACCAGAGCGGGCGAAACTTCCGTCCCTACCGTAGACCGAAGGATTTCGATCCCCTGTTGCTGCGCGATATTCTGAAGGGTTTGCAGCCGTGGTGATGCAACATTAGTCGCAGCCAAAGCATTTATGGCGTTCGTCAAACGCCCCGCGCCCGACGCGGAGAGTGCGGGGGATACTTTGTCCCAAAAGGCCTTATAGGACCCAACCGGCTTGCCCTTAGGTCCGGCACCGGGAACGCTAGGGGGTACTACCTTCGTGCGCGAGATAATCTCGGGAACTTCGATTTCTGCCCCGGTGCTTGGCGCGAACGGCGCCGCTGCATGTTCTTCGGGCGATATCTGAACAGTCACCTTGGGACGCCCCCCTGGTTTTGGCGCCTTTACTCTCTTGTATACGCCTCTGGGTTCACTCTCAGCTGCGCCAATTGGCATTGGTGCTGCCCCCATCAACGCCAATATACCGGCGCAGGTTATTGCGTCCCGGAGTTTCATTTTGCCTGCCTCGTGCTTTTTCTTTTTCGTAGTTTGAACCGCGAATCCCTTTGAAAAGCCAGAAAAACACAATGAATTGGGGCGGTTTTGCCTCATTTGCCGTAATTTTGCATCGCCCACATTGGTCACCGCCCTCGATATACGTTTTTTAAATGTTATTTTTCAATGAGTTACCAAAAACTCTGAGAAAAAGTTAAGCCCTGAAGGAAAAAAGCGGTGTTTGGCCCAATTCCTGCCATGCCGGACAGGCAAACATAATGCCATACCGAGACGGACGGGAGCGGACTGAGAGAGAAAGCTCTGTTAGACGCCGAGGTTAAAGTAACTTTTTTGATCCTTTAGGAGGGACGTAACATGATCAAGTTCTTCAAGAACTTCCGCAAAGATGAAGACGGCGCCGTAACTGTTGACTGGGTTGTTCTGACCGCAGCCGTTGTCGCCCTGGCCGCTGTCGCCTACGGCCAGATCTCGACCGGCACCTCAACTGCTGCATCGAACGTATCGACCAAAATGGGCACCGCTACTCAGTAATAAAGCAGCGGCTACAAATAACCCGCAAGGTTGAACCAATTGTAGGGCCTACGCGGGAGCCGAGGAAATCTGATAAAGGCCGCGCCTGACAAGTGGGGCGCGGCCTTTTTCTGTTGAAGCATGCCGTACCGGAGAGAAATGATGAGTGAAACCCGCAAAAGTTTCATCCGCGACGAAGACGGTGCTGTCACCGTTGACTGGGTTGTTCTGACCGCTGCCGTCGTGGCCCTTGCTGGAGTCGCAATTACTGCAATTCATGGCGGGACTGGGAATGTTGCAACAACGGCCAGCGATCGTGTCATGTCAGCAACCAAGTAGCTGAATAAGAGTAATCCCGGCTTTGTTGAACATTCGCCACAAATAGCGCAAAAACCAAAAATCAAGCCAAGTTTATCCCCCTTTTCGACACAATCTACTTTTATTCAAAAACGATCTTCGTCGTAGATTGTACGCCGAACCAACCAGAACAAAGTGATAAGAGGGGACACGCATGCGTTTGGTTTTTGGACTTGTCCTGATTGTCGGCGTCGCATTGGCCGGAGGCGCAGTATACTTGGCGCGCGACTACATCTCGGAATATCAGGCTCAGCTTGACCGAGAACGCCAGGCAACACAGGACGCGCTGGCAAGCGCCAAAATCGTGCCTTTAGTTGGTGTTGTTGTCGCGAACCGCACCATGAAATATGGTGAGCGGCTGTCTGAAGATGATGTCCGAATTGTAAACTGGCCTGAAGATGCTGTCCCGGAGGGCACTTTTTTGGATTTGGCTGCCTTGTTCCCGGAAGATGCCGACGGGGATCGCTTCATCAGAAGAGTGATGGAAAAGGACGAGGCGTTGATGGAAGTCAAAGTCACCAACCCCGGTGAGCCGGCTGGCTTGATATCGCGCATCGAAAAAGGCATGCGCGCTTTTGCTATCCGGGTCGATGTCGCGTCCGGCGTGTCGGGTTTTCTGCGTCCCGGTGATAATGTCGACGTCTACTGGACTGGCTCCGTCAGCGCCGATCTCGAAGGTGGTAATCGCCAAATTACGCGCTTGATTCTAACAAATGTCCAGTTGATTGCGGTCGACCAGCTTGCAACGTCGGACGTATCAGATACTACCATCGCGCGCACAGTGACAGTAGCTGCAACACCGGAACATATCGCAGCTCTGGCTCAGGCGCAGAATACCGGACGCATGTCGTTGGCCCTGGTTGGCGCTCAGGACGACACCGTCGCTACGGCGGTTGAAGTGGATCAGCAGAAACTTCTTTCAATCGAAAAGGCTGTCGCTCCAGTCAAAGTCGAGAAAAGAGAATGCTTCACTAACATTCGGCGTGGTGGGGAAATTGTCCAAACCCCGATTCCCTGCACAAACTGACGTTAAATCATATATTTACAACCGCAAGCCGCGCCCTGTGCGCGGCTTGTTCCGTTTTGGATGTTGCGCATTGTCCACATAAGGAAAATTCCGGAAACCCTTGATTATTGCAATAAATTATCAATTCGCGCAATGTTAACCGGCATAGGGCAATAGACCCGAAAAAACGAAGCGTGATCGGAGAGGCAGGTCACATGACAATACGTTCTTGGATCAGCGCAACCCTGCTTGGGTTAGCGCTTTCAGTTGGTCCGGTCGGGCAAACGGCCTGGGCTGAAACTTTACGCGTAGTGAAGAATGGGACAGCGGAAACGCTGGACGTTCCGATGAACCGCGCAATAGTCGTAGAAAGCGAAGAACCGTTCGCCGAGCTTAGCATCGCAAATGCGGGCATCGCAGACATCTCATCGCTTTCGGATCGCACGATTTATGTGTTGGGCAAGGCTCCGGGCCTGACAACGCTGACTCTGTTTGACGGCGCAGGTAATCTGCTAGCGAACGTTCGGGTTCGTGTATCGCCGGATGTTTCCGAATTCAAAGAACGGTTGCGGCAGATTCTGCCAGCTGAACCAATCGAGGTGCGTACTGCCAATGACGGCATTGTGCTTTCGGGTACGGTATCAAGCAGCGCAAAACTGGCACGAGCTCTGGAGCTTGCGGAGCGTTATGCGCCCGAGCGTGTCTCGAATCTGATGTCCGTCGGTGGCGTACAGCAGGTGATGTTGAAAGTACGCTTTGCTGAAATGAACCGCTCGATAGCGAAAAGCCTGACGGCCTCTCTTGGTTTTGGCGGTAGCGACGCATCCGGTGGTTTCAACACTCTGAACAACCTGCCTGCGCTGAATAACGCATTGAACAACAACATCCCCGCTGTTCAAACAAATACAGGTGCAATCCTGTTTGGGTTTGGTGCCGGATCAACGCAGGTGCGTCTACTCTTGGAAGCACTGGAGAACAAAGGTCTTGCGCGCAGCCTCGCGGAACCCAACCTGTCCGCACTTTCGGGGCAGGAAGCCGAATTCCTTGCTGGCGGCGAGGTCCCGATTCCTGTTCCATCGGATGACGGCAACATCGCTATCGAATACAGGGCGTTTGGTGTAGAGGTTCTGTTTACTCCACGCGTCGTGGATGGTGACGTGATCAACCTCGAAATGGGCACATCCGTTTCCAGCATCGATCCGAACTCGGATTTCTCGATTGCAGGTACCACCGTTCCTTCCTTCATTACGCGCCGTACCAAAACAACGGTTGAGCTGCGGGACGGTGAGAGCTTTGCAATTGCAGGGCTTATTCAGGACGACTTTGCAGACCTGAGTAATCAGGTGCCTTGGCTTGGCGATGTTCCGGTACTTGGCGCCCTGTTCCGGAGCGCGCAATATCAGCGCCAACAAACCGAACTTGTCGTTATTGTAACCGCGCATCTGGTTTCGCCGACCCGTGGCGAAGCGCTGGCATTGCCAACCGACCGCGTCAAGCCGCCCAGCGAATTCGATCTGTTTATCAATGGTAAGACCGCACGCACCATCCCTGTGGGCTCTGGTGGGGCATCTGAAGTCGCTAAGCAGGACTTTGGTGGCTCGTACGGCTACGTCCTGGAATGATACGGAGGATAGGACCAATGCAGAAGTGGATCATCGCACTGGGTCTTTCGGTCGCTGTCACTGCGTGTACGCGTGAGGCCGGATACGAAGTCGACGCAGGCGCGTTCGGGAATGCAACCCTGAACAACATCCAGGTCATGAATGGAGAATTGACCTACGCTCAAATTCTGGGTCAGCGATTCGCGGCCGAAGTACCGACGCAGATTAACTTTGCCTTTGACAGTGCTCAGTTGGATGCATCGGCCCAACGAATACTGCTGCGACAAGCGGACTGGATCAAACAGTTCCCCGAGGCACGCTTCCGCGTTTATGGACATACCGATGCTGTCGGTTCCGCGTCCTACAACAAAGCGCTGGGTCAAAGACGTGCCAATGCGGCCGTCGCTTTCCTGACGAGACAGGGCATCTCCCGCTCTCGCCTTGAAGCCGTCGTTTCGCTAGGTAAAACGCAGCCGCTTATCGCGACTTCGGAACGGGATCGTCGCAACCGGCGTACCGTGACCGAAGTGTCTGGATTCTTGGGTCGAAACCCGCTTGTTCTGGATGGCAAGTACGCCGAAATCGTCTATCGCGAGTATGTCGAAAGCGCGACGCGCGAAAGCTACATTCAGACCGAAGATACTGCCAGCACCGGCAGTAATGAGTAAATAATCACTGGAAATGGGCGGCATCGTCGCCCGTTTCCCTACAATTGGTTCTTTTGCGCCCAAATCTTGCCTAAGTTCCAAGCCAAATTTTCAACAATTAGGTGACCTGCGGCCAATCTAGGCCGCAATGGGGCAAGGACGAACCAGACAAAGCCTTCAGGCTGACTGAGTTTGCCTGTTTCCGCGACGAGGATTGGTTAATGACGAGCGCATCGCCACAAGACGATAAGAATGCCATTCTGGCCTGTACCATCAGCCGTGATGTCCAAAACTTCGATCTATTGATCGAAGACATGGAGGCCGCACTTGGAGAGCGGTGGGGGGATCTGGGCTTTGCCGAAGCTCTGGCATTTTTTAGCCAACCCGATGCAGATAACCTGGAATTTGTCGCATTGGCGATTGATGGCGAGGACGAAGACAACCTGTCATTGATGGGTGAAATCATCGCCCGCGCGAAAGAAAAGAAAATCAAGATCGTTCTGATCGCCGAAGACGTCTCTCCGGCCTCTCTGCATCAACTTCTGCGCAAAGGGGCTGACGAATTCGTGCCTTACCCGCTGCCCGAGAGCGAGTTGCAGGAAGCGATTGCCCGGATGAAACAACCCGACCCGGTTGCAGTTCAGCAGGCAGCCGCGCCCCTGGCGCAAGGTGAATCAAAGGAAGGTGCCCTGTTCGTTGTACACGGCTTGGCTGGTGGCGTAGGATCGACCACGCTGGCAGTCAATCTGGCTTGGGAACTGGCCACCGTATCTGACAAAGAAGCGCCTTCTGTGTGCTTACTGGATCTGGACCTGCAGTTTGGCACGGTGTCCACCTATCTGGACTTGCCGCGCCGCGAAACCGTTTTTGAGATGCTGTCGGACACGGCCTCTATGGATGAAGAAGTGTTCTCGCAGGCGCTGCAAAACTATGAAGAAAAGCTTCAAGTTCTAACAGCACCGTCAGACATGGTGCCGCTGGACCTGATTACACCGGAAGACATCGAACGTGTGATCGACACGGCCCGCCGCCACTTTGATTATGTCGTCGTGGATATGCCTTCGACACTTGTTCACTGGTCGGAAAACGTCCTTCAGGCCGCACACGTGTATTTCGCACTGATCGAACTGGACATGCGTTCGGCCCAGAACGCTCTGCGTTTGAAACGCGCCTTGCAGGCTGAGGAACTGCCGTTCAACAAGTTACGTTTCGCCCTGAATCGCGCCCCGAAGTTTACCGACCTGAACGGCAAGAGCCGCGTGAAGCGGATGGGGGAAAGCCTGGGTATCTCCATCGATCTTCAACTGCCTGATGGCGGCAAGCCCGTCATGCAAAGCGGCGATCATGGACAGCCGCTGGCCAGTGCAGCGGCCAAGAACCCTTTGCGTCGGGAAATCGCGAAACTTGCAAAATCGCTTCACAGCCTGGGCAGCAGCGACGCTGAAGCCGCGTAAAACAATTTGAAGGGGAAGAACCGCCGTGTTTTCAAGATACAAGAAACGGCCCGAAGGGCAGCCGGTTCAATCCCCAGCTGCAGAGCCCAAACCTACTGTCGAGACAGCGCCGAAGGCTACCGCAGTCGCCCGACGCCCTATCCAGAAAAAAGCTGCCGAACCAGCCAGCGCTGATCGTGACCGCAAGCGCAAAGAGCGTCTTGGCGAAATCAAGATCGAACTGCATCGGGAGCTGTTGGAGAACCTGAACCTCGCGGCGCTTGAGAACGCCGGTGAGGCAGAACTGCGTGCGGAAATCAGCGCCATTTCCGGTGAAATTCTGGAATCCCGCAACATCGTATTGAATCGCGAAGACCGCACTCAACTGACTAAGGAGTTGTATGACGAGGTAACTGGCCTTGGCCCGCTTGAAACCTTGCTACAGGACGACACAGTCAACGATATTCTGGTCAACGGCCCGCAACAGATCTTTGTGGAACGACATGGCAAGCTGGAAATCAGCGACATCACCTTTAAGGACGAAAAGCACCTGATGCGGATCATCGACAAGATCGTGTCCGCCGTGGGTCGCCGTGTTGACGAATCCAACCCTTATGTTGACGCCCGTCTGGCCGACGGTTCACGTTTCAATGCGATGGTGCCGCCGATTGCGGTGGACGGTTCGCTGGTATCGATTCGTAAGTTCAAGAAAGACAAGCTGGGCATCGACGACCTGGTCAACTTTGGAGCTTTTACTGAAGAGATGGCCGCCTATCTGCAGGCCGCCGTGTCGACTCGGCTGAACATCATCGTGTCGGGCGGTACAGGTTCCGGTAAAACAACTACGCTGAACGCACTCTCCAGCTTCATTGACGACGCCGAACGCATCCTGACAATCGAGGATACCGCGGAACTTCAGCTACAGCAGACCCATGTGGGCCGGATGGAAAGCCGCCCACCCAACGTCGAAGGCAAAGGTGAGGTCAGCCCACGCGACTGTTTGAAAAACGCCCTGCGGATGCGCCCAGACCGCATCATCGTGGGCGAAACGCGTGGTGCCGAGGTGATCGACATGCTGCAGGCCATGAACACCGGCCACGACGGCTCGATGACTACGATCCACGCCAACTCTGCCCGCGATGGTATCTCGCGTCTGGAAAACATGATCGCGATGGCCGGGATCGAGATGCCGATCAAAGCGGTCCGCAGTCAGATCTCATCAGCTGTGAACCTGATCGTTCAGGCCAGCCGACTACAGGACGGGTCGCGCAGGATGACCTCGATCACCGAGATCACCGGTATGGAAGGCGACGTGATTTCGATGCAGGAAATCTTTAAATTTCAGCGTGTTGGCCTGACACCGGACAATAAGATCATCGGTCACTTCACTGCCACCGGCGTGCGCAGCCACTTTTCCGAGCGTTTCCGCCTGTGGGGCTTTGACCTGCCCTCTTCGATCTACGAACCAACGAAAATGTAGGAGATCTGAATATGCAACTGCCTATTGAGGCGCTCATATATGTCGTGATCTTCGCCGCGGTATTCGCCTTGGTGGAAGGTATCTACCTTGTCGCGTTCGGAAAATCCATCAGCCTGAACAGCCGCGTTAACCGCCGGTTGGATATGCTCGACAAAGGTGTCGGTCGTGAACAGGTATTGGAACAGCTGCGCAAGGAAATGCGGCAGCATATGAAGACGCAGAGCATTCCGCTCTATTCGTTGCTGGCGGACAAAGCACAAAAGGCTGCCATTGCCTTCACTCCGCGACAATTGATCGTCGTCATGGCTTTGCTGTCTTGCTTTGCCTTTGTTGGCCTAAGCATCGGCACCGCGACAGATATGGTTCTACGAGTGGCCTTGTCGGTATTTATCGGTGTGGGGGGTGTCTATGCCTGGGTAAACAACAAGGCAAAAAAACGCATGGCCCTGATGGAAGAGCAACTGCCGGATGCGGTTGAGTTGATGGTACGCTCGCTGCACGTGGGCAACCCGTTTGTATCCTCTGTCCAGATCGTCGCGAACGAAGTGCAGGATCCACTGGGCACGGAATTTGGCATCATCGCGGACGAATGCGCTTACGGCCGCGACGTGGGCGAGGCGCTCAAAGAGATGGCGGAGCGTCTGGATATGCAAGACCTTCGATTCTTGGCTGTTGCCGTCGGTATCCAGCAGCAGTCAGGTGGCAACCTGGCCGAAATCCTGGCTGGTCTGGCAAAGGTGATCCGTGCCCGTTTCCGTCTGTTCCGGCGCGTAAAAGCGATCACTGCCGAGGCGCAATGGTCCGGCAAATTTCTTTCCGGTTTTCCTCTCTTTTGCCTGGTTTTCATTTTGGTAAACGACCCCACGTACTATGACGAAGTGGTAGATCACTCCTTGTTTATCCCGCTCTGTTTCTTTGTCGGTATCATGCTGACACTGAACCTGATCGTGATGCGCATTCTTACTAACATCAAGGTCTGAGGATATCTCAATGGAATTTCTGAGCCAAATCAACGACCTGACCAAACAGCACCTGGGTGAATTCGGGCCTCTGATCATAATCGGCGTTCTGGGGTTATTCATGATCCTGATTGCCGTATCTCTGATACTAAGCCAGCCAGAAGACCCGCTTAAAAAGCTGCAGAAATCGAATTCGGCGCCTAAGCCAAACAAAAAGTCCAAGAAAGACAAGCTCCGCACTGCCAGCCGCAACGAGCAACTTGAAAAGTTTGCCACCTTCCTTGAGCCGAAGAACGAAGACGAACTTTCGGCTATGCAACTCAAGCTGCGGCAGGCCGGATATCACTCCAAAGATGCGGTACGGTTCTTTCACTTTGCACAGTTTGCGCTGGGCATTGTCGGTATTCTTGTAGGCGTAATGCTGATTACAGTACTGTCCGGCGGGCAGGAATTCACCGGCAACCAAATAGCGATCCGCGTTCTGATCCCAGCCGCTGCAGGGTATTTTCTGCCGCGATATTGGATCACCCGGCGCGTCGAAGAACGGAAGGAATCGATTACCGCCGGATTTCCCGATACGCTGGATCTTATGCTTGTCTGTGTCGAAGCAGGTCAGTCTCTGGATCAGGCCATTGTTCGGGTTGCCAACGAGATGAAATCCTCCTACCCCGACATCGCTCAGGAATTCCAGATTGTAGCATATGAGTTAAAGGCGGGTAAGGACAAGGACTCGGTGCTGCGTGACTTCGGAACTCGCTGTGGCGTTCAGGATGTCAACGCCTTCGTGACCGTGATGATTCAATCGGCTACTTTCGGGACATCCATCGCAGACGCACTGCGCGTTTATGCCGGCGAGATGCGTGACAAACGCGTGATGCGGGCCGAAGAAGCCGCGAACAAGTTGCCAACCAAGATGACACTTGCCACAATGACGCTGACGGTGCCGCCTTTGCTGGTAATTCTGGTTGGACCTTCGGCAAAAGGGATTGCAGATTTTGCAGGTGGCGGCTGATACCTCCATGACATCCAACTTCGTGCGTATCCTATCCACGATACGCCAAACTCTGAAGGCCGCCTTGGTGATCGCCATGGTGGCCTCTTGTTCGGATACGGGCCTGTCAGATGATCTGGATGCCCCCGGGATAAACCCAAAAGGCCAAAATGCGGACGAAATAGCAGTCGGCAACCGTTTGATGGCCGCCGGTGAATACGAACTGGCGCTGAATTCTTTCTCTCGTGCTGCACTGGACCAAGGAATGACAGCAGAGATTTTGACGTCGATGGGCACAGCTAATCTGGGCCTTGGTCGTCTGGGACAGGCCGAACCGCTGTTGCGTCGTGCTGTAAAAAATGCCCCCGAATGGTCGGTTGCATGGAACAACCTTGGCGTGTTGCTGATCGAGACTGGCGAATACCCAGAGGCTACTCAAGTCTTTAAACGCGCCTACGCGTTGGACAATGGCGAAAGTGACGCAATCCGGGACAATCTGCGCTTAGCACTCGCAAAAATGGAAAATCCTGTTAATACTGAGGCCGAAGAACAAGAATACACGCTGGAGCGGCAAGGCGACGGGCAATATACGCTGCGCAAGCTCCCATAAAACAGGCAAGGGCAGTAAAGGACGCAAAAATGCGCCAACAATTCTTGATTGCGCCGATGATGATGTGCGGGTTGATATTGTCTGCCTGCGAAAAAGAAACCGAGGAAGAAAAAGTCGAGCGTACCTACCAAGAGGTCAACGTCATCGAAGAGACGAACCTGAGCGAGGTACTTCTGACTGCTGCTGACCCGAATGAGGCGGTCACTTACTTCCAAGGTGCTGCAGCTAAGAACCCGGACAGGATAGACCTGCAACGAGGTCTGGCAATCTCTCTTTCCCGCGCGAAGCGCTCGACCGAGGCCGTCGCCGCTTGGAAAAAAGTAACGACCATGAAGGGATCTGGTAATGTCGACAAAGTCGAGTATGCCGACGCCCTTGTTCGTGCCGGCAACTGGGGACAAGCCAAAACCGTTCTGGATTCTGTGCCGCCCACTTACGAGACCTTTAAACGCTATCGCCTAGAGGCGGTTGTGGCCGACTCCAAAAAAGACTGGAAACGTGCGGACCACTTTTACGAAACCGCGATCGGCCTGACCACTCGGCCAGGCGGTGTGATGAACAACTGGGGTTATTCCAAGCTCTCACGTGGCCAGTACGAGGAAGCCGAGCGTTTGTTCACCGAGGCGATCCGGCAGGACAAGTCCCTGTTCACCGCCAAGAACAATCTGGTTCTGGCCCGTGCCGCTCAGGGCAACTACAATATGCCGGTTGTTCCAATGACTCAGGTCGAGCGCGCCGTGCTGTTGAACACAATGGGGATTTCTGCGGTCAAGCAAGGGGATGTGGCAACCGCCAAGAACCTTTTCCGTGAAGCCATCGCCACCCATCCTCAGCACTATGATGAGGCTGTCCGTTCGCTCCGCGCGCTCGAGGATGCCTGATTGATGAACATTCCCGCGCATGTTGCGTTGTGGTTTTTGCCCTTCGTTCTGCCGATTTGCCTCTACGTGGTATTGGTGGATCTGCGTCATATGTTGATCAAGAACCACGCTGTGAAAGCACTGTTTGCAGTGTTTGTGGTCGGCGGGCTTTTCGCACTGCCACCGTGGTCAACGGAATGGACAACCGCCACGGTGGGGTCGTGGACTATCTCGCTGCCACCCTACATCTGGCATTTGCTGCATGCCGTGCCAGTTCTGATTTTTGGCATATTGTTCAACGCAATCGGTGCATTGGGGGGCGGAGACGCCAAGTTTCTGGCCGCAGCGTCGCCCTTTGTCTGGCCCGGTGACTATCTTTTGGTTCTACTCATTCTGACAACGATGAACGTAGCCGCCTTGGTCGCTCACAGGCTGGCCCGCGCAACGGCACTGCGTAACTTCGCGCCCGATTGGGAAAGCTGGGAAAAGACCAGACATATACCGATGGGGCTCTCTCTGAGCGGCAGCCTCGTTGTCTACCTGGTCCTCGGAATTGTTTACGGCTCGTGAACTATCACCAAGCCGCCTTTTCCCTGCCTTGGTGCTGACACAAAGCCGGGACAGATTTTCCCAAGTGGCCCTTTTCGGGGCCTTTGGCGTGAATACTGGATAGACGGGCGACGCTCATGAATATGCAGACCACCTCGGTAATGGCTCCCCCTGCCCCCAAGGGTCTGGGCGAAATGCAACTGCCCATCGTCATGATGCGAGACATCTTGTTGAAGACGATTTTCCGCAAAAACGTTAACACCGTTTCCGAGATCGCCGAAGCGATTTGTCTGCCGGGTTCCGTCACACAGGAACTGATCGACATGGCTCGAGAGCAGAAGCTGGTTGAGGCCACCGGTACCCTGAACGCCAATAGCGGAAACGAGATGGGCTATCAGTTAACCGATGCCGGCAAGGCCCGCGCGCTGGACGCGCTGAGCCAGTCGGAGTACTTCGGTGCCATGCCCGTGCCGCTGGATGTCTACCGCGAGCAGGTCAAGCGTCAGTCGATCCGCAACATTCAGGTAACCCGCGATCAACTGGTCGGTGCCATGGGCCATCTGGTTCTGCCCGACACCCTGCTGGACCAGCTCGGCCCGGCGGTCAGCGCTGGACGTTCGGTTCTGATGTACGGCCCTCCGGGCAATGGTAAATCCTCGATCTCGAACGGGATCAGGGATGCACTGGGTGACAATGTCTACGTGCCCTATGCCATTGAATACGCCGGTCAGGTGATCACTGTTTACGACCCGATCGTGCACACCGCGATCGAGCAGGAACCCGATGACCCAAACAGCCTCCGCCGCCGCAAACGGTTCGACTCGCGTTATGTCCAGTGCGAACGCCCAACTGTTGTGACCGGTGGTGAGTTGTCTCTGAGCATGCTTGATCTGGTCTACAACCCAACGGCACGGACCTATCAGGCACCATTGCAGTTGAAATCAACCGGCGGCATCTTCATCGTGGACGACCTTGGCCGTCAGCAGGAACCACCACAAGCACTGATCAACCGCTGGATTGTTCCGCTGGAAGAGAACAAGGACATCCTCGGCTTGCAATCGGGTGAAAAGTTTGAAGTTCCCTTCGACACGTTGGTCATCTTCTCGACCAACTTCCACCCGAACGAGATCTTTGACCAAGCGGCCCTGCGCCGGATCTTCTTCAAGATCAAGATTGACGGCCCGAACCAGGAGAACTTCCTGAAGATCTTCGCTATGGTCGCCCGCAAACGCGGTATGCCACTGGATGAGGCTGCACTGGTGCACCTGTTGAAGGTCAAATACCCAACCATAAACAATGTCTACGCGAACTATCAGCCAATCTTCCTGATCGACCAGATGATCTCGATTTGTGAATTCGAGGGCATCCCATACCAGATGAGCCCCGACCTGATCGACCGCGCGTGGTCCAACATGTTCGTTAAAGACGAGAAAATCGTCAAATAACGCCGTGCCAATTCGGTGATGAGCCGGGTAGTCTGCACGCATGACGCAGATTCCCGCCCGGATCACCGATTGGTTCACCGCCAAAGGCTGGTCCATCCACCCCCATCAGCAGGACACGTTCAACCGGGCATTGGACCCGGCCACTTTGCTGATTGCGCCGACCGGTGGTGGAAAGACCATGGCGGGGTTCCTGCCCACCCTGGCCGAGTTGGCCGAGCGGGACCACGCTGGGTTGCACACGATATATGTCTCGCCCCTCAAGGCCTTGGCCGCCGATATCCGTCGCAATCTGCGCGGACCTGCAGATGAGATCGGCCTGCCCATCCGGATCGAAGATCGCACCGGAGACACCTCGGCCACGCAGAAGAAACGCCAGCGCGTGGATCCGCCACATATCCTGCTGACCACTCCGGAAAGCCTGGCTTTGTTGACCTCATACGAGGACGCACCACGGATGTTTGCCGGCGTGCGACGGGTGATCGTCGACGAAATCCACGCCCTGGCCGAAAGCAAACGCGGCGATCAACTGATGCTGGCTTTGGCGCGGCTGCAATCGCTGTGTCCTGACCTGCGCCGGGTCGGTCTGTCGGCCACGGTCGAAAACCCCGATGCCATCGCGCGCTTTCTGGCCCGGCACCCCGACCCCTGCCAGATCATTCAAGCCGATCCCGGCCCAGACCCAGACATCCGAATGCTGGAAACGCAGGAAATGCCCCCGTGGTCAGGCGGAGGTGCAGCCTATGCGATCCCTGCGGTGT
Source organism: Ruegeria sp. CH8 (assembly GCF_056536985.1). Taxonomy (NCBI): domain Bacteria; kingdom Pseudomonadati; phylum Pseudomonadota; class Alphaproteobacteria; order Rhodobacterales; family Roseobacteraceae; genus Ruegeria; species Ruegeria sp. CH8. The sequence continues at coordinate 143,789 of NZ_JBQFQR010000004.1, forward strand.
TGGAACAGATCAAGCAACACAAGACGACACTGATCTTTCACAACACCCGCGCACAGGCCGAGATTTTCTTTCACAACCTCTGGCTCGCCAATGAAGACGGCCTGCCCATAGGCATCCACCACGGCAGTCTGGACCGGCAACAACGCGAGCGGGTTGAGGCCGCGATGGTCCGCGGAGACCTACGCGCCATCGTTTGCACCGGCAGTTTGGATTTAGGTATCGACTGGGGCGATGTGGATCTGGTGATCCAGATCGGTGCCCCCAAGAACGTTAAACGTCTGGTGCAGCGGATTGGGCGAGCGAACCACCGCTATAACGCACCCTCCAAGGCCCTTCTGGTGCCCGCAAACCGGTTCGAGGTGGTGGAATGTGTCGCTGCGCTTGAGGCCGCGAAAGCACATGATCTGGACGGAGAACCTCGTGGCACGGGTCCCCGCGACGTCCTGTGCCAGCATATCCTGATCGCAGCAGCAGCCGGGCCCTTCGACGCGGATACGCTGTTCACAGAAATGACTGCCGCCGGGCCTTATGCGGAACTGAAGCGCGCAGAGTTCGACGCCTGTCTAGAGTTCTGTGCCACCGGAGGCTACGCCCTGCGCGCTTATGACCGCTGGCAGCGGCTGCAACAACGTGCCGATGGCCTATGGCAGTTGCGAGACCCACGCGCGGCGCAGCGCATCCGCATGAACCTCGGCACCATTCAGGACACAGACACGCTCAAGGTGCGCCTGAAACGTAATCGTGGCGGTAAGCCTCTGGGTGAGGTTGAAGAAGCCTTTGCTGCCTCGCTCACTCAAGGTGACACATTTCTAATCGGCGGTCAGATCGTGCGTTATGAGGGCCTGCGCGAGATGGTTGTAGAGGTCAGCCGCCGCGCGGATCGCAAGCCCAAGGTGGCAGTCTTCTCGGGCACAAAATTCGCCACCTCAACGCAGCTGAGCGACCGCATTCTGCAGATGTTCGCGCAGCCCGACTGGCCGCAACTGCCCAAGCACACGGCCGACTGGCTTGCCCTACAGCGCGATATGTCCCGCCTGCCCCAACGCGACCGTCTGCTGATCGAGAGTTTTCCCAATGACGGGCGCGAGAACCTATGTGTCTACGGTTTCGCCGGACGCAACGCACAACAGACGCTGGGCTTGTTGCTGACCAAACGGATGGAGGAAACAGGCTTTGCCCCGCTGGGGTTCGTGGCCACCGACTATGCCACACTGATCTGGGGGCTGGATGCCGTCACGGACCCCCGCCCCCTTTTCCGACTGGACGCTCTACGCGAGGGGCTAGAAACTTGGTTGGCCGGGAACGCGGTGATGAAGCGCACCTTTCGCGCTTCGGCCACAATTGCCGGTCTTATAGAACGCAACACCGGCGGGCAGCGCAAAAGCGGACGTCAAGCGACGTTCTCATCGGATATCCTCTATGACACCTTGCTGAAGTATGATCCCGACCACCTGTTGATGCAGATCACCCGCGAAGAGGCCATGCGCGGACTGGTGGACTTCGGGCGTATCGAGGCGATGGTTGAACGTATCGGCGACCGGATTGATTTGCTGAGGCTGGATCGCGTCTCACCGCTTGCGGCACCGCTGTTCCTTGAAGTCGGCAAGGTGCCGGTCAAGGGTGCGGCAGAGGAACGTCTGCTGGCCGAAGAAAGCGCCCGCCTGTTGCAGGCCGCAGGGCTGGAACCCGGCTGATACCGCTTGCACCCCCGACCGAAACGCGCAAAGAACGGACCATGAACAGCATAGCGTTTTCTTTTGCCGGGCAAAGCCTCAGTGCGCTGGGGTCCGGGGCATTGTGGTGGCCCGAGCAGAACCTGCTCTGTGTTTCTGACCTGCATCTGGGTAAGTCTGAACGTATCGCCCGGCGCGGCGGCCCGACCCTGCCGCCTTATGACAGTCAGGAAACGCTGACCCGTCTGACTGCCGACGTCACGCAAACCAATCCGGGCACCGTGATCTGCCTGGGCGACAGCTTCGACGATCTGGATGCGTCCATGGCGATAGGTCCGGATGAGAAACGGGATATCACCGCCTTGCAGGCCGGTCGCCGCTGGATCTGGATCGAAGGCAACCACGACCCCGGCCCGATTGATCTGGGTGGGTCGCATCTGTCTGAATGCAGTATCGGTCCGCTGACGTTTCGACATATCGCGCAGACAGAGGCCCAGGCCGAGGTGTCCGGCCATTACCACCCCAAAGCCCGGTTGCAAACACGCGGGCGCGCGATCACCCGCCCCGCCTTTCTGATCGATCAGACCCGGCTAATCCTACCCGCCTACGGCACCTATACCGGCGGGTTGCGCAGTTCGGATCACGTGCTGAACTCATTGATGGATGATGGGGCTTTGGCCATCCTGATCGGCCCCAAGCCGCAGATCATTCCCATGCCAAGGTGAATTGGCTCAGAGGATCCCATCCTGTTCCAGCATCGGTTTGTATTTTCGGCTGACGGGAACCAGATCGCCGTTCTTCAACCGCACAAGGGTCTTCCCAGACTGCCGTTCGACCCCCGCGATGGCCGCATCCACTACCCAGTGCGAGCGATGCGTACAATGACCCGGGACCGGCTCCATCTCGGCAATCGCATCGGTGAAGCGTAACCGGATGGTAAATATTCCCTCGGACGTCACGACTTCCACGGCATGATCCCGGACAGTCAGGCGGTAAATCTGGCCCTTAAATGTATCTGGCAACCGTTTCGCAAGCCGCGGCGCCACAGATGCGACCTCTTCCTCCGATAGCTCAGTCTGGCTATGCCCCCGCACTAAAACCAACCCGGTCGCAAACAGCGCCCCATACGGAGCAACTGACAAGAAGCCCGGTGCTTGCTGCCCAGTGACGGTGATTAACAAGTATGACAGCAACCATAGAGACGGAACGAAGAGCCCCAGTATGACCAGAACCAGCGCAGTATCACGCCAGGAAAAATGGGCGTCTGCAAAGTAGGTATGCGTCACCTTCCTGGCAATCCGTGCGACACACAGGGCCAGCGACAGTACCCCGATCCAGAACACAAGGCGTTGGGCAAAAATCAGGTCGATGGCTGGAAACGGCTGAAATGCAGACGCAAGCAAAGGAGGGAAAACTAAAGCCGCAATCACTCTGCGCAATGTGATCTCGGCGTGAATTGGGCTTAGTGTTACTCTCATACCTACTTAAAAATGCCTGCGGGGCCAGCTAATCCCCGACGGCTTACACCTTCACTATATAACAGGTTGGATTTACATGTTTATCACTGAATCTGTTACATTCAAAGTCCGAGATTTAAAACTTAATGCGAGCTTAGTGAAACTATTAGACCGAGGAGTTTTCCACTCCTCGGCCCTTAAACCGGTAAAGGTACGCTAAAGATCAGGCGGTCAGGCCTTCGGGCTCTGGCAGGTCATTTGCGCGGCAGCAGGCGGTCAGCGTGTTGGCGAGCAGGCAGGCGATGGTCATCGGTCCCACACCCCCCGGAACCGGGGTGATTGCGCCCGCGCGCTCGGCAGCGCTGGCATAGTCGACGTCGCCGACCAGCTTGTTCTTGCCGTCACGCTCAATACGGTTGATGCCCACGTCGATTACGGTGGCACCTTCCTTGATCCAGTCGCCCGGCACCATCTCGGGGCGGCCAACAGCGGCAACAACGATATCGGCGCGGCGGACGACGTCCGGCAGGTCCTTGGTACGCGAATGCGCGATGGTCACGGTGCAGCTGTCGCCTAACAGCAGTTGCGCCATCGGTTTGCCCACGATGTTCGAACGGCCAATGACAACGGCGTCCATGCCCGATAACGAGCCGTGATAGTCGCGCAGCATCATCAGGCAGCCCAGCGGGGTGCAAGGCACCATCGACTTCTGACCGGTGCCCAGCAGGCCCACGTTTGAGATATGGAAGCCATCGACGTCCTTAGCCGGATCGATGGAGTTGATCACCAGATCTTCGTTCAGGTGCTTGGGCAAGGGAAGCTGTACCAGAATGCCGTGCACAGCGGGATCGTTGTTCAGCTTGTCGATCAGCGCCAGCAGGTCTTCTTCCGAGGTCTCAGCGTCCAGTTTGTGCTCGTACGAGTTCATACCGACTTCGACGGTCATCTTGCCCTTGGAGCGGACATAGACCTGGCTCGCCGGATCCTCGCCCACCAGAACCACCGCCAGACCGGGGGTGATGCCGTTTTCTTCTTTCAGCCTTGCAACCTGATCGGCAACCTGCCCCCGCACTTTGGCGGCAAAGGCCTTCCCATCGATAACCTGCGCTACCATCCTTTGATCCCTTCTATCAAAAACGGAACGGGCGCATGGGGCGCCCGGTCATTCAGTCAGGGCCGAGCACGCGTTCTTCGCGGGCAATCGACCAGTCAATCAGAATGCGCCAAAGCCGCTCGGCAAGATCGGGGTCCATCCCTAGCTCACCTGAACTTGCGCGCACGCGCTGCACCACTTCTTCGACGCGCTCCGGAATGCGGGCCGGCAAGCCCTCGCCGGGTTTCAACAGCGAAGCGCGGTCAATGTAACCAGCGCGCGTCACCAACATCTCGATCAGTTGGCGATCCAGCTTGTCGATCTGAGCCCGCAATTCCTGCATCGATTGGCAGTCTTGCGGCGGTGTCAGAGTGGGCATTGCGATCTCCTCATGGCCCGGGGATATCCCCGGACCACGAGATGTCCTATTCGGCGGCTTAGAACAAGCCCTCGATCTGGCCTTCTTCGTTGAGACGGATTGTCTCAGCGGCCGGTTTGCGGGGCAGACCGGGCATGGTCATGATCTCACCGCAGACAACCACGATGAAGCCGGCACCTGCGGACAGGCGAACCTCACGCACCGGAACCGAGTGGCCGGTGGGAGCGCCGCGCAGGGTCGGGTCTGTCGAGAACGAGTACTGGGTCTTCGCCATGCAGACCGGCAGGTTGCCATAGCCCGCTTCTTCCCACTCGCGCAGTTGGTTGCGGATCTTGTTGTCTGCCAGAACTTCGTCAGCGCGGTAGATGCGCTTGGCGATGGTTTCGATCTTCTCGAACAGCGGCATTTCATCGGGGTAGATCGGTGCGAAGTTCGCAGTGCTGCCTTCAACGATTTCGACAACTTTCTCAGCCAGCGGCGCCGAGCCGTCCGAACCCAGTTCCCAGTGGCGCGACAGAACCGCTTCTACTCCGTGGTCGGCGCAGTAGCTCTTGACCGCTTCAACTTCGTCATCAGTGTCGGTGACAAAGTGGTTGATAGCGACAACAACCGGAACACCAAAGGACTTCACGTTCTCGATGTGACGGCCCAGGTTGGCGCAACCGCTGACCACGGCATCGACGTTCTCGGCACCCAGATCGGCCTTGGCAACACCGCCGTTCATTTTCATCGCGCGCACGGTGGCAACCAGCACAACGGCCGACGGTGCGATGCCTGCTTTGCGGCACTTGATGTTCATGAACTTCTCGGCACCCAGGTCGGCACCGAAACCAGCTTCGGTCACGACATAATCAGCGACTTTCAGAGCGGTCTTGGTCGCGATGACCGAGTTACAACCGTGCGCGATGTTCGCGAAGGGGCCGCCGTGGACGAAGGCCGGGTTGTTTTCCAGCGTCTGAACCAGGTTCGGCTGCATCGCGTCCTTCAGCAGGACGGTCATTGCACCTTCGGCTTTGATGTCGCGGCAGTAAACCGCGGTCTTGTCGCGGCGGTAGGCCACGATGATGTCGCCCAGGCGCTTTTCCAGGTCTTTCAGGTCGGTCGCCAGACACAGGATCGCCATGACTTCGGACGCCACCGTAATGTCAAAGCCGGTTTCACGCGGGAAGCCGTTCGACACACCACCCAGCGACGCAGTGATCTGACGCAGAGCGCGATCGTTCATGTCGACCACACGGCGCCATGCAACACGGCGTACGTCGATTTCAGCTTCGTTGCCCCAGTAGATGTGGTTGTCGATCATGGCCGACAGCAGCGAGTGGGCCGAGGTGATCGCGTGGAAGTCACCTGTGAAGTGCAGGTTCATCTCTTCCATCGGAACAACCTGCGCATAACCGCCACCTGCAGCGCCGCCCTTCATGCCGAAGTTCGGGCCAAGCGAGGCTTCGCGGATGCAGATCATCGCGTTTTTACCGATGCGGTTCAGACCGTCACCCAAACCAACGGTGGTGGTGGTCTTACCTTCACCCGCCGGAGTCGGGTTGATCGCGGTGACCAGGATCAGCTTGCCGTCTTCACGGTCCTGAACCGAGTTGATGAAGTCCTGGCTGACTTTGGCCTTGTCGTGGCCATAGGGCAGCAGATCGGCGGAATCGATGCCGATCTTGGCACCGATTTCCTGAATCGGCTTCTTGTTCGCTTCGCGAGCGATTTCGATGTCAGATTTATAGCTCATTGGGCAGGGTCCCTGATTGAATGCCGTGCAAAACCGGCGCGGAGCGTCGGCGCTGCGCAATCCATACCGTCGTGTACCAAACAGATGGCCGTGGATTCCGACATAATTGTGCCGCGAAACGGCGTAGTGACATTTCAGCGGTTTCAGATCGGAAACGAGTGCCCCTTATGGTGCCCACGCCCTTTGGTCCGGCACAAACAAGGTCATCCGGTCGCCCAGCCCCAATTCACCCGGCCGCTCGACCCATGCGGTGACCCCGCGCCGCCCCTTTGCAGCCGGTTTGAATGCAACTCCATGTCCGGGCAGATCCGCCTCAATCTCGCGCCCGGGGATCACGCAGGGACGATTTTCCATATCAACCGTGATGGTGACGCCGCCCGCGACCTGCAGCCGCGAAGAGGGTGGGATGTGGGTAAAGTCCGGGATACCACGCAACACGATGCTGGCGCCCAGAAAGGACGGGTCCAGTTGATCCAGCGCCATTTCTTGCGCGGTTGCCTCGATCTCTTCCGCCGATAGCACCGACAGTTGCCGCACATTGCGGATTTCCGTGCCCTGCGGGTAGAGGTTCTTCATCCGCACGCATGACGCCCGGTTCACCCCTTCGTGCCGCGCGCCGCGATCCCCGGAAAAGCCAAGGTCCAGCGCCTTGACCGCATTGGCGCGGATCGAGCCGCCTGCAGGCACATGGCCCAGCCAAACCACTTCGCCCTGATATTCAGTCTCGCGCATCACCGGCATTATTGCCCCTTTCCCTGACGTTCCTTCGCCTGGCAATAGAGGGCAGTCGATCCGGATTGGAAAGAAAAAAGACCCGGGACTTTGCCCGGGTCTGATGTCGTTACGCTGAAGGTTCCGGCTCCATCCCGCCATCGGGCGGAGACTTCTTGACCTTCGTCTTCGGGATCGCCGTCACGCTGGGCGCGCTGCCTTCGTCCGGCTTGTCGCCTTCGTCATCACCTTCGCTGGGCGATTCCCCGTTCATGACGCGCTTGATCTCATCCCCGGTCAGGGTCTCGTATTCCAGCAGGCCCTGGGCCAGACGCTCCCACTCCTCGTTCTTGTCCGTCAGAATCTGGTGGGCACGTTCGTAACCTTGCTGGATCAGGCGCTTCACCTCTTCCTCGATCAACTCTTTGGTATGAGCCGAAACCGAGAAACCGGCGGTGTTACCCTGATAGCCTTCATGGGCTTCGGCATAATCGATGTTACCGACCTTGTCCGACATACCCCAGCGCATCACCATGGCGCGTGCCAACTGGCTGGCCTGCATAATGTCGCCCGCCGGGCCGTTCGAGACGTGGTCTTCGCCGTATTTGATGACCTCAGCAGCCTTACCAGCCATGGTCATGGCCAGCTTCTGCTCACACTCATCACGGTGATAGTTCAGGCGGTCCATTTCCGGCAGCGACACAACCATACCCAGCGCACCACCGCGCGGAATGATCGTCGCCTTGTAGACCGGATCGCACAGTGGCAGTTCCAAACCAACGACGGCGTGGCCAGCCTCGTGATAGGCGGTCTTTTCCTTCTGGTCCTGGGTCAGCACCATCGAGCGGCGCTCGGCCCCCATCATCACCTTGTCCTTGGCGTTCTCAAAATCTTCCATGGTGACAAAGCGACGACCAACGCGGGCAGCCATAAGCGCGGCCTCGTTCACGAGGTTTGCCAGGTCAGCACCCGAGAATCCCGGCGTACCACGCGCAATGATACGCAGATCAACATCAGGACCCAGAGGTGTCTTGCGTGCGTGCACGCCCAAAATCTTCTCACGGCCTTTGATATCGGGGTTGCCGACGGTCACGTTGCGGTCAAAGCGACCCGGACGCAGCAGCGCGGGGTCCAGAACGTCCTTACGGTTGGTCGCGGCCAGAATGATCACGCCTTCGTTAGCCTCGAAACCGTCCATCTCGACCAGCAACTGGTTGAGCGTCTGTTCACGTTCGTCGTTACCGCCGCCGTAACCTGCGCCACGGTGGCGACCCACAGCGTCGATCTCGTCGATAAAGACGATACAAGGCGCGTTCTTCTTGGCCTGTTCGAACATATCTCGCACACGAGATGCACCGACACCGACGAACATCTCAACAAAGTCGGACCCCGAAATGGTGAAGAACGGCACACCCGCCTCGCCTGCGATGGCACGGGCCAGCAGCGTTTTACCGGTACCCGGAGGGCCGACCAGCAGAGCACCCTTCGGAATCTTACCGCCGAGTCGCGAGAATTTCTGCGGGTTGCGCAGGAATTCGACGATCTCTTCCAGCTCTTCCTTGGCCTCGTCGATGCCTGCAACGTCATCAAAGGTCACGCGGCCATGCTTTTCGGTCAGCATCTTGGCTTTGGATTTGCCAAAGCCCATCGCGCCGCCTTTGCCGCCACCCTGCATCCGGTTCATGAAGTAAATCCACACACCGATCAGCAGCAGGAAGGGCAGTAGTGTGATCAGGAAGGACTGGAACCCGGATTGCTGCTGTTTCACCGCCTGAACAGGAATATCTTCCTTGATCAGCAGTTGGGTGATCTCGGCATCATCAGGCTTGATGGTGACATAGGTTGCGCCGCTTTGCGTGGTATAGCGAATCTGCTCACCATCCAGCGTCACGTTCTTGACTTCGCCGCTTTCGACTGCGGTAACGAAATCGGAATAGGTTTTTTCATTGCTCTGAAGTGTTCCGCCCTGACCGCTGAAGAAATTGAACAGTGCAAGGATCAGCAGAAACAGAACGACCCAGAAGGCGATGTTACGAGCGTTGCCCAAGGAAAATCTCCCAAAAGATTTCGGCAGATGGGGACCTGCCGGGTTGCTCTATAAAATAGAGATGATTCAAGCATGTTCAATGCGATAAAAGCGAAGAGTAAAACTCTGGCTTTTGCGGGGCGAATTCAGCGGTCCAACCGTTTGAATAGTCTGCCAGAGGTGCAGCCAGCAGGTTTTCCCCACTCCAAACCGCCGGCGAAGACAACAACGCCTGACGCGGTTTGCCCAAGGCGCGCCAATCGGGCACCTGCGGCAAACCGGCCTCTCCCAACGCACGGACCTCAGCGCCTGCGGTCTGCGAGCCGGACAAAACCCAGCGTTTGTCCCACACCTCTAACGGCGCGGCGGTTTCCGTCGCCACTGCGTTTAGCTCCCTGCAAAACCACGTTTTATCCTGATGCGAGATCAGCAAGCAGCCCGCGAGGGTCAGCGTCCGCCCCTCACCAACGGCAGTCACGGCCTGATCAACGGCTGCCCCGCGCGGCGGATAGCCCTGCCCCGCAATCCAGGCGATGGCTCCGACAACCAACCGCCTTTGGATTTCCACTGGAAGCAGTCCAAAACCGTTACGGTCGATACAGACATCCCCACCGTCCACTTTCGCAATCTTGCGTGCGGTTTCCTGCGTATAAAGCGCCAGTGCCTCACGCGCTTGTGCAAGATTTTCAGCGACCCGGGCCAAAGATTGAGCAGAAATCCCAAGCGGACCAAGTTCCGTCAGCGCCCCGCGCGCCTTGATCCGGTCAAATTTCTGGTCGTGATTCGACGGGTCTTCGATCCAGCTCTCGCCATGCTGTGACAGGTAGTCTCGCAGGCTTTTACGCGTAATCCCTAACATCGGGCGCAAAAGCGTGATGCCGATTTGATCCCGCGCGTACGGCATACCCGAAAGGCCATTAAGACCGGACGCCCGGCCTAACCGCATCAGCACCGTCTCGGCCTGATCATCTGCGGTATGGCCCAAAGCAATCATCGGAATGTCATTGCGCAATGCCCATTCGGTCAGTAACCGATACCGCGCCTGCCGGGCCTGATCTTGCAGGTTGCCCGCACCATCCCAACCCTGCCACAGCAGTGTTTCGTGGGGGATGCCCAGACGCGCAGCTAGTTGGGCTACCTGATTGGCTTCGACAGCAGCTTCGGGCCGCAAACCGTGATTCACCGTTGCAGCGAACAGCCGGGTTTGTTCGGTCTGTGTGATGTCATACAGCAAGTGCAGCAGGGCAACCGAATCTCCACCGCCAGAGACGGCGACGCCTAAACGCAGCGGCAACCGGTCAGGCAGCCGCGCGCGGAGTTCGGATCGAAGAGTTTCGGCCTGATCGGTCAAGAACAGCCCAGCGACGCCATTTCCTGCGTGGCGGCGGGTACAGTGTCCGACGCCGGAAAGCGCACACCGACCTCGGACAGGGTAATGCAGGCCTGATCGGTCTGACCCAAACGTCCCAACGCGGCACCCAGTTCAAACAACGCTTGGGGTGCCAATGCCCCCTCGGAGTCACCTGTAAAGCTGGCAAGGAACGCCCGCGCGGCTTCGCGCGTGTCACCCAGACCTTCCAGCGCCTGCCCGCGTTTCAGGTTGGCTTCGGGCGCAAGAGGGCTGCCGGGATATGAGGTTTCGAACTGCGCGAACTGATCAGCAGCAGCCTGAAAGTTCCCCTCGGCCAAGGCCTGCGCGGCTGCGTCGAAATCTGCCTGTTCACCTACGGCCAGCTCTCCCTGCTCGGTGATAGCTGGGGCGACTGGTGCAGCAGGTGCAGCTGCGGTGATCTCGGTTTCACCACCAAGGGTCGAAGTTTCACCCAATGTGCTCAGATCACCGCCTTCCAGTTCGACCAGACGGAATTCTAGGTCACCTATCCTGTTGGTGCCATCGGTCACGATGTTCTGCACCCGCTGGTTCAGCTGTTCGGTCTGGCTTGTCAGTCGCTGCAGTTCGGCCTCGATGGCGTCCACACGCTCCAAAACGGAACTGCCGGACAGGTTCGGGGCCGGTGAACCGGTGGTCGAAAACTCACGCTTCAGGCGCTGAATCTCCACATGCAAAACCGTCAATTCCTGACGGATATCCGCCAGGGTCTGCTGATCCTGTGCTTGTGCCATACCGGCGGTCGCAACAACCGCAGCCAGAACCCATCCTGCAACTTTCATCGTCTTACCCCAAGGTTGAACCGGTCAGCACCGTTACCGCACGGCGGTTCTTGGAATAGCAATCCTCGGTGCTGCAAATCTCGATCGGACGTTCTTTGCCATAGCTGACCGTTGTCAGACGGTTGCCTGCCACCCCGCGCGAAATCAGAAACTCACGCGCCGCATTGGCCCGCTTGGCACCAAGCCCGAGGTTGTATTCCCGCGTGCCCTGCTCATCCGCATGACCTTCGATGGTGGCCACATAGTCCGGGTTCGCCATCAGCCAATCTGCTTGCCCCTGCAGGACTTGCTGTGCCTGAGGTGTCAATGTCGACTGATCCACGGCGAACAACACCCGATCGCCGATGGTTTGCTGGAAATAGGCTGGTGAGCGCGGATCGCTGGGCGAACCCGGTGCAATCGCGCCATTCGCGCCACCGCCCAGTGCGGATGGATCGTTGTTTGTACAAGCGGCCATCACGCTCAGCGCGCCCAAGGCCAGGAGTTTGCCCAATACGTTCATTTCAAGTGCCTCGTTGTTTTGTCGGTTTATTGCCGTCTCTGTAGCATAGTGCAGGTTTTTTGTGAACTTTTCCAAGCCCCTGCCCCGATCAATTCTGCAATGGCCCCCATGACGGATCGCTGCCACCATCCGGGGTGCGCACCGGGCGCAGGTTTCGGCCCGAGATATCTACCGAATACAGCGTCGCACGGCCGCTAGCCCCCTGCGTTTCGCGGGTGAACATGATAACGCGGCCATTGGGCGACCATGTCGGGCCTTCATCAAGGAACGACGAGGTCAGCAGGCGTTCTTCACTGCCATCGGTGCGCATAACGCCGATATGGAACCGGCCCTTGTTCTGTTTGGTAAAGGCGATCAAATCCCCGCGCGGCGACCAAACTGGCGTGCCGTAGCGGCCTTGTCCGAAACTGATCCGGGTCGCCTCGCCACCATTTGCGGGCATGATATACAGCTGCGGCGTACCGGACCGGTCGCTTTCGAACACGATCTGAGAGCCGTCCGGCGAATAGCTAGGCGCGGTTTCAATCGCTGGCGTGTTGGTCAGGCGAACGCTCTGGCCCGAGGCGATATCCATCTTCCACAGATCGGTATTGCCGCCCTGAATCAGCGAATAAACGATCGAGCGTCCGTCAGGTGAGAAACGCGGAGAAAAGCTCATCGTGCCGTCTTGCGTTGCCAACTCAGTCCGGCGGACGCGGTCCACGTCCAGAACATAAATGCGCGGCTGGCCGGTTTCATAGCTTGTATAAAGCAGCCGGTCGCCCGTCGGCGAAAAGCGCGGGGCGAGAACAATGGCGGCGCTATCGGTCAGGTACTGCACGTTTGCGCCGTCGTAATCCATGATCGCCAAACGTTTCTGACGCTGATCCTTGGGTCCGCTTTCCGACACAAACGCCACACGGCTATCGAAGTAGGCACCCTCACCAGTGATCCGGCTATAGACCTGATCAGCCACCTTATGTGCCATCCGCCGCCAGCCGTCAGTGGTACCTGCAAATTGCAGACCATTGCCCAGTTCCTGACCCGAGAACACATCCCACACCCGGAACCGTACCGTCAGGCGGTTGCCCGAGACGCTCACGGCGCCTGTCACCAGCGCCTCGGCATTGATGGCTTTCCAGTCGGCAAACTGAACCGGGGCCTCGAAACTGCTGACCCGGCTGATGAACGCCTCGGGTGAGATTTCGCGGAACAGCCCAGTACCGGTCAGATCGGCAGCAACGACCCGAGAGATGTCGTTGGCGAATTGCGTCGCCGCAGGCCCGTCGGGCACGAAGTTCGGCACGGCAAAAGGCAAGGGTTCGATGATCCCCTGATCCAGTTCCAGACGCAGCGGTCCGCTCTGGGCGTGTACCGGTGCTGCCAAAATCGTCAGGCCAAGCAACAGGCTGGTCAGAAATCTCATCATTTGATCCGCATCCTCTCGGGATTGAATGTAATCTCAATATCCCGCCATTGATCATATTTGTCAGCGGGCAGGGTGTATCCTTTGGCGCCGCAGCGCAAAATTGCTCGTCTGGCAGCCTCATAGGCTTGTTTCGCCGCTCCGGCAGACCCGCCAGAGCTATCGATCATGCGCAGGCTACCGCCGACGATCTTGCCGTCCTGAGTCAGCGAAAACCCTACGACCACAACGGTTTGAAGCGCATCCGTGGACAAGGACCCCACATTCCAGCACTTCGAAACAGCCAGACGCATGGCGTCTTTCTCACCGCTGGTCAGCGGCGGGCCTGAGGGTTCACTGCCCTGCCCCAACGCTTCGGCTAAGGCATCGTCAATTGCGGTGTCGCTCTGCGCAGGCTCGGGCGGCGTCTGCTCCTGCTCCTCGGCCACTTCGGGTTGCGCCGGAGGTGCAGGCCGGTTCGGCCGCACCCGAGGCCGCGGAGAGGTGCGCGGAGCGTTCTCTTTTGTTTCTTCAGCCTCGGTCACGATCTCATCGGTCGCCTCTTCCGGGGCGGTCTGATCCTGCTGTTCCTCTTGGGTTTCGGCCCCTTCGTCCAGCGACACGGCGGGCGTCTCAACCTCATCCGGCTGCGCCTCGGGCGGTGGCGGGGCGATGGGTTCCGGTGCGACCTTGTCGGCAGGGCGCGGCTGCGCCTCGGGGCCCGGGGGCACCGGCAGCACTTCGGTTACAGGCTCGGGCTGCTCAAGCGTCAGGGGTTCCTCGACGACTTCCGGTTCAGGCGGTGCTTCCACAGGATCGGGTACCGGATCGGGTTCCGGTTCAGGGGGCGTCACGACTTCGGGCGGTGTCAGTTCCTCTTCCACCGTCTCAGGTGGGACCACCTCGTCCTCGGGCGTTTCGGGTTGCTGCAAAGCAGTAGGGGTTGGCACGTCGGGCGCGTCACGTTGTGCTGTCATCGCTGCGAATTGTTCACCCGTGACCACCGACACCTCCTGCACCGCCATAGGCAAGGGTTCGGACCGGAACGTACCGCCGAAAAAGGCCCATCCAATCAAAGCGACGTGGGCAATTGCCGAGATCTTGGTGCCGGTATCCACCGCGCGGCCTCACTCTCCACCTTCGTCCAGCGCTGGCCCGCCGGTGTCCGTCACCAGGCCCACATTGGAAAACCCGCCCGCGTTTAGCGCACCCATGATCTGCATCACCTGTGCATAAGGGATCGCCCCGTCGGCTCGCAGGAATACGCGGTCACTGCTGCGTTCGGACGCGATGGCACGCAGCTTGCCAATGAGTTCTTCACGCACAACATCCGTGGTTTGAATCTGCACCCGCCCATCCGCGGTCAGAGTTACAGTCAGGGGTTCTTCGTTGTCGCCGGGCAAGGCACTGGCCGCCGTTTTCGGCAGATCAACCGGCACACCAACAGTCAGCAGAGGGGCAGCCACCATGAAGATGATCAGCAGCACCAGCATGACGTCCACAAACGGCGTCACGTTGATCTCGGCCATCGGCTGCGCGCGACCGCGACGGCGCCCGCGTCTACGCCCGTTCCCGCCGCTGTTTTGCTGAACCGCCGCGCCCATGTCAGCTGTCCAACTGCCGCGACAGAATAGTGGCGAATTCGTCAGCGAAGGCCTCATAGCCGCCGACGATCCGGTCACTGTCCGCGCTGAGCTTGTTGTAGAAAATCACCGCCGGAATCGCGGCCAGCAGGCCGAGCCCGGTGGCCAGCAGCGCCTCGGCAATACCCGGTGCGACGACGGCCAAATTGGTGTTCTGCTGTTCGGCAATCTCGATGAAGGCGTTCATGATACCCCAAACGGTACCGAACAGACCGATAAACGGCGCAGTTGAGCCGACAGTCGCCAAAATGGACAGACCCTTTTGCAACCCCTCAGCCTCTTTCGCGATGGCCACGTCCATCGAGCGGTCGATCCGTGCCGTGGCCCCTGCAATCAGCCCGCCATCGGTGCGATGAGACCGCCGCCATTCAATCATGCCTGACGCAAATATTTTCTCGGAACTACCGTCTGGCTGAGTACCGATCTGTTCGAACAACTCATCAAGAGGATTTCCCGACCAGAAGCTTTCGTCAAACACCTGCGCCTCACGACGGGCAGCGCGGTAGTTAATGAGCTTTTGAATGATGATCGCCCAGGACCAGATCGATGCGCCAACCAGCATCAGCATCACCAGTTTGACGATAAAGGTTGCGCGGGCATAAAGCCCCCACAGGGAGAAGTCGATCTCCTGCGCCAGCGCCAGCGTTTCAGCTTCCATGAACCTGCTCTTTTTTGCCTGATAGCCGTTGGTTTGGCTTTGTTTTGCCAAACGCTAACCCAGATGGTCCTGAAAAGCCAACAGAACCACCCCAACGCCGCAATTTGTTACAATAATGCGCGAATCTCTGCCGGAAGCCTCACCGGTTTACCCTGCGCATTCATGCAAACAGCGGTGACTGTGGCGCGAAAAACCTCGGTCTCGCCCCGCTTTATCAACTGCCCCATGGTCAGCCGCACGCCCGAGCGGGACAGAAAGCGGGTTTCGATGGTCAGTTCGTCCTCGAACTTGGCGGTTGCCAGATAATCCGCCTCGATCCGCCTAATGACCCAGACAATCCCGTCGTCGCGCATGGCGTTCTGATCATTACCCAGACGACGCACATAGTCCGACCGAGCCCGTTCGATATATTTCAGATAATTCGCGTGATAGACCACGCCGCCCATGTCGGTATCTTCATAATAAACCCGAACCCGGTAGATATGCGTGTGCTCTGCTGAGGTGCTTTCGGCCATGGTCACGAATCCGATCATTCAATCATCTTTAATCGTCTGGCTCGGGACGAGCCGCACCCTCAACAGATGCACGCGCGTCAACGGTCCTGCAATCCCTGCGGGACTACAATTTTCACGCCACACGGTACTCGGTATCGAAATCCCAAAGATTGCCGACTAACCTGCCCAAATTGGGATGCGAACGTAACAGGTGATTGAATGGCCGGATATCACGGAAAAAAAGGCAAATTTTCGCTTCCCATCCTGCAGGGTGTCCTGCCAATCAATCGCTCATCCCTGCCAACCGAAGTTCTGGCCGGACTGACATTTGCTTGTCTCGCGATCCCCGAGGTCATGGGCTACACCAAAATCGCCGGCACCCCAGTGGTAACGGGGCTGTACACGATACTGATCCCGATGGCCTTGTTCGCCTTGTTCGGATCATCGAGGCACCTTGTGGTGGGGGCGGACTCGGCTACAGCGGCAATCACGGCATCGGCGCTGGCAGGCATGGCGGTGTCCGGATCGTCCGAGTATCTGGCACTGGCTTCGCTTCTGGCACTGATGGCGGCGGTTCTGTTGATTGCCGCGCGGCTTGTCGGCCTTGGGTTTCTGGCGGATTTTCTGTCACGCACGGTGTTGGTCGGCTTTTTGACAGGCGTGGGTATACAGGTGGCCACCGGCGAAATCCCCGGAATGCTGGGGATCGACGGCGCAGGCCACGGCACCATCGCCAAGCTCAGGGACGTCGCCCAGCAATTCGGTCAGACACACTGGCCAACCGTTGCCGTATCCATGGCAGTGCTGGCGGTTGTCATCGGGTTCAAACGCCTGTCACCTAAGCTTCCCGGCCCCCTCTTCGCTATTCTGGGCGTCATTCTGTGCAGCTGGGCCTTTCAGTTCAGCACATCCGGAATTGGCGTTCTTGGCACGGTTCCCGGCGGCCTGCCCGCCCTGTCGATCCCGAATGTGGATTGGAGTTGGTCTCTGTTCAAACAACTGCTCCCCACCGCGTTGTCCATCTTTGTTGTGATCCTGGCGCAAAGTGCTGCGACCTCGCGCGCCTATGCTGCGCGATATGAAGACAAGTTCAGCGAGAATACTGATCTTGTCGGGCTGGGGTTGGCCAATCTGGGGGCGGCCTTTACCGGAACCTTCGTGGTCAACGGTAGCCCCACCAAGACCGAGATGGTGGCCAGTGCCGGGGGGCGCAGCCAGATCGCACAACTCACCACGGTTGCGATTGTCCTTGCGGTGCTCCTGTTTCTGACCGGCCCACTCGCGTTTTTGCCAAACGCCGCGCTGTCAGCCGTTGTGTTCCTGATAGGGGTCAAGCTGATCGACCTCAAAGGGCTAGCCGCCATATACCGGCAGGCCCGGTCCGAATTCTGGATCGCTATCGCCACCGCCGCCGTGGTCGTTTTGGTTGGCGTCGAACAAGGGATACTCTTTGCAATGGTCTTGTCGCTGATCGACCACACGCGTCGGGGCTATCGCCCTAAAAACGCCGTGATCGTCAAAAGCACTGATGGTGGCTGGCACACTCAACCCATTAAAACGCCGAACCAGTTCGAACCCGGACTGGTAATCTATCGGTTCTCTCACAGCCTGTATTACGCCAACACGCAACGCCTGTCGGATGAGGTCGCAATGATCGTGGACCAATCCGACCCACCGCTGCGCTGGTTTTGTATCGAAGCCTCTGCCATTGATGATATCGACTTTACTGCAGGTTACACACTGCGCAGCATTCACGACCTGCTAAAGTCCAGAAACATCAAACTGGTCTTTTTGCTCGCCGAACCCAATGTCCGTAAGGAACTCGATCGCTACGGAATCACTGATATGGTCGGGACAGACGCTTACTTCGAAACAGGGAACGCCTTGGTCGAGGCGTTTCATCAGGCGAACAAACCACCTGCCTAAAGCTTATTGCACCGGTTTCATCCGCGCAAACAGCCGCAACGCATGTGATGCGTCCTGTGCCGCCCCCGGCAGGACCGGATCATAGGCCGCCCGGATCAATTCGGCGATGTCAGGGCGCAGAACTGTTGTGCCTCCGGCCACGGCCAAAG
Organism: Ruegeria sp. CH8; assembly: GCF_056536985.1. Lineage (NCBI taxonomy): Bacteria > Pseudomonadati > Pseudomonadota > Alphaproteobacteria > Rhodobacterales > Roseobacteraceae > Ruegeria > Ruegeria sp. CH8. The sequence goes on from NZ_JBQFQR010000004.1 coordinate 161,791, forward strand.
GGGACTGAGACCGAAACGCGGTATCCGACCACAGCAAAACCGTCTGTACAACTTGGCTCAGCGCCATTGTCTCAGCAGGAACCTTAGACATCTCTTTGTCCATCCGCAGAAAGACAAAGGCCGCACGAATCATTCCATCACCCTCGAACCGGAAGACTCGGTATTGGTTGGCATCCGCAGCAACCAACCGCTCCACCAGAGGCGCAAGATCAGGGATCAGCCGGTCCAGATCGGGAACCTCCAGCAACTCCTGCCAGTCGCGGAAGAAAAAGACCATGCTGTTGGCGCCAAGTTCGGGATCGGTCTCGGCCATCTTGTGCCCGGCCAGCGCCACCACCGCCTCGAACGCGCCTTTGACGGTGGCCAGAGTTTCATCCTCAACGCCAAAGACGATGGGCACGATGGGTCTTCCCCAGCGGGCAAACAGAAACTCACCACTCTCGCGGGTGAACAAAGCCTGGATGTCTTCGGGGGTCACGCCCAATCCTTCATCTTTTCGACAATACTGTTGCCGAAGGCATAAAATCTCTGACGCCCGGCTTCAACCAAACAGATCGCTTTGCCCCCTAGGGGCAGCCATTCCGAGATGCGTCCACGCCTTTTGCGCCAGCATCCGACCGCGCGGCGTGCGCTGAATCAAACCCTGTTGCAACAGATAGGGCTCAATCACCTCTTCCAGCGAATCCCGGCTTTCCGACAGGGCCGCGGACAAGGTCTCAATCCCCACCGGACCACCTGCATAGTTCTCGGCGATCAGCTTCAGATATCGCCGGTCCGCACCATCCAGACCCAGATTATCGACGCCCAACCGGGTCAACGCCCCGTCTGCCAGTTCACGAGTGATCCGACCATCGCCTTCGACGATGGCGAAATCCACCACACGGCGCAGCAGCCGTCCTGCAATCCGTGGGGTTCCACGAGACCGGCGGGCGATCTCGCGTGCACCCTCATCATCAGCGGGCGCTCCCAGCTTGCGGGCGTTGCGGGTGACGATCTCGTGCAACTCATCGACCGTGTAGAACTGCAGGCGCGTCGGAATACCGAACCGGTCGCGCAGAGGCGTGGTCAGCAGGCCCATTCGCGTTGTCGCACCGACCAGCGTAAAGGGCTGCAGCTCGATCCGAACCGTGCGCGCTGCAGGGCCTTCGCCGATCACCAGATCCAGCTCGAAATCCTCCATCGCCGGGTACAGCACCTCTTCGACCGCCGGGTTCAGACGGTGAATTTCGTCGATGAACAGAACATCCCGCGATTCCAGATTGGTCAGGATCGCCGCCAGGTCCCCTGCCTTGGCCAGCACCGGCCCCGAGGTCATGCGGAAATTCACCCCCAACTCGCGCGCCATGATCTGAGCCAGCGTGGTCTTGCCCAACCCCGGAGGGCCATGGAACAGCGTATGGTCCATCGCCTCGCCCCGCTGTCGGGCGGATTGGATAAATATACGCAGGTTGGCGCGTGCCTCGGCCTGACCTATGAATTCGTCCAACCCCTGCGGACGCAGGGCGCGGTCATTGTCCTCGGGCAGCGGGTCCGGGCGCAGGGCGGGATCGGCATCTACCATTCAGTCACCCTTTCGGTGCAAGCAGTTTCAGCGCCGCGCGGATCAGATCGGCCTCACCCGCATCTGGCAGGCTCGCCGCTGCTTCGGCCACGGCAGAGGCGGCGTCAGATGGTCCATACCCCAGATTGGACAGGGCCGACAATGCGCCTGCCGACGCCGCAGCCGACCCCGAGGCCGGTTTCGCCGCCCGCTTTGGCGTCGGTGCGGGTTCGGACGACTCGACCACCTCCAAGGCGGGTCCGTCCAACGCCTCGGTCACGGTTCCGCCCATCGCCATCACACCCGGCGCCTTGTCCTTGAGGTCCAGCACGATCCGTTGCGCCGTTTTCGGCCCCACGCCCTTGGCCGCCTTGACCGCACCCCAGTCACCCAGAGCAATTGCCCGGCTGACCCCATCCGGTCCTAGCGCCGACAGAATGGCCAGCGAGACCTTGGCCCCAACGCCCTGAACCGAGCACAATAGGCGATGCCATTCCTTTTCGACCAGCGACAGGAAACCATAAAGCTGCATCAGGTCTTCGCGCACAACCATATCGGTATAGATCGAAACGTCCTCACCCACACCCGGCAACGCCGCCATGGTCCGGTCCGAGCAATAAACGATGTACCCAACCCCGCGCACGTCGATCAGCACGTGATCCGCCGCGCGATAGTCCAGCCGCCCTGTCAGTTTTCCGATCATGCCCGCACCTCTTTCATCCGCGCCTGTGGCGCTGCGCCGTAATACGAGTGACAGATGGCAATCGCCAGAGCATCCGCCGCGTCCGCGCCCTTGGGCTGACAGCCCGGCAATTGCAGTTTCACCATGTGTAGAACTTGCTCTTTCTCGGCATGACCGACACCAACGACAGTTTTCTTGACCCGGTTGGGCGCATATTCCCCCACCGGCAACCCGGCCTGCGCCAAGGTCAGCAACGCCACGCCACGGGCCTGACCCAGCTTCAACGTCCCGGCGCCGTCCTTGTTGACGAAGGTCTGCTCGATGGCAGCTTGGTCGGGCTGATGTTCGGCAATGACCTCAACGATCTGGTTGTGCAGCGACAACAACCGTTCGCCCAGGTCATCGCCATCGGATTTGCACAAACCATTCGCAACATGGCTCAGGCGGCTGCCATGCGATTCGATGACGCCCCATCCCAGGGTCCTGAGCCCCGGATCAATGCCCAGAATTCGCATTTTTTGCCTCAGCCTGCTCGGGTTTTTGTGATCTTTCTTTCGGATTAGCACGAAGCGTGAACATTTTCCAAGCGAATTGACCCCACGCCTGAAAACGACACGCCTGTCTCAGGGACGACAAAACGGCCTGTTTGCGACTGCAGAAAGTCTGAATTCGACAAGTTGTATGAACGCCTAATGGTCTATAAATTAACGGTTTTTAAGGATTGAGTACCCTTGCAAAAAACGCATAGGACACATGCAATTTCCGCACTTGCACGACCAGATCGACAGGACTAGATGGCGCGTACATCAGATGATCAAAAATTAAACACTAACCAGAAGGAAACAGGATATGGCTGCACTGGACACCACCCGCACCACCACTGGCTCGTTCGGCCTCGTCGGCCGTATCGGCGTAACTTTCGCATCGGTCGTAAACGCCGTTGTTGAATGGAACGACGCCCGCGTCACACGCAACGTGCTGAACGGTCTGACGGATCGTGAACTGGAAGATATCGGTATGTGCCGCGGTGACATTGACCTCGTGGCAGACGGTCGTCGCTAAGAGACACCGACCAATCATTTGCCCTCTGGGCACAGCAGAACGCCGCGCATTTCACAATGTGCGGCGTTTCTCGTTCATATTGACTGGTTCAGTGGAGATAGCTGTTAACTTGCGCCGCGAGAAATTCCGAGATCGGGTCGACCTGCATCACCCATGCCCCCGCCTTTTCAACAGAGGTGCCTTCGGCCAGGCTTTCGACGCGGTATTGATAGGCCGATGCACCGAGACTTGTCAGCAGAAAGACCTTGAAGGCGAACAGGCCCAGGAAACACCCCATAAGCGCCTTAAACGGTACTGCGGATTTGACTCGCTGCGGTTTCATTACCACAAGGCCATCCCTGCGCATCGTGGCGCGATAGCCCCGGCTCAGCTTGGCGTGCTTTTTGTTCAGGCGATGAACGCGCTGATCGAATTCCAGTTGTTTTCCCGTCATGGCAGCCTCCAAAAAAACCGCCCCCGTAACCACGTCATGACGGTAGCCACAGATTGCGACAAAAAAGAGGCGAGAATCCACGAAACTCCTGCAAATGGCCTAATTTGCGCCCTGTTTGCTTAAGATTAGCGTCGTCCACTCACCAATCTCGTCTCTTTTGACCAAATTGAACTCATTCTGAGAATAAACCGAGACCACATCGTCGGCTTGTTCATTGAGGATTCCCGACAGGATCGCATACCCACCATCCCGCAGATTCGCTGCGATTTCGGGAGACAAAGCCACCAGCGGGCCTTTTAGAATATTGGCAAAAATCAGGTCATAAGGAGCGTGCGACTGCAAGTCCGGGTGGTCGAATCCGGCGGCCTCGACGCAAAGCACCTGTCCGGACATGCCGTTAGCTTTCAGATTGGCTTCGGCCACATCCACCGCAACCTGATCGATGTCGCTGGCGATGATATCACCATCCCAAATCCGCGCGGCAGCCATTGCAAGAACAGCGGTACCGCAACCGATATCGGCCACTTTGGTCGCTGCAAACCCTTCGTCCAACAGATGATCCAGTGCCTTGAGGCAGCCCAGCGTTGTACCGTGATGACCGGTGCCAAAGGCCATAGCGGCCTCAATCAGCAGCGGGATGCGTCCTTCCGGCAGCTTGTCGGCGTCGTGGCTGCCATAGACGAAGAACCGCCCAGCCTCAACCGGGGCCAGTTCACGGCGCACATGGGCCACCCAATCGGTTTCGGGCAATTCCGAGACGACAAACGGCTTGGCCTCGAACGCGACCGCCAGAACCGCCAGAGCGGTTTCGTCGGGCGCTTCGGTGAAATAGCCGCCAACCTCCCACAGTCCTGAGCCATCCTCGACCTCGAAAACGCCGACGCCGGTGGGTTCCGGGTCCATACGCTCCATCGCTTCGCCCAGACCTTCGGCGGCCTTCTTGCCGGTCAGAGTGGTAAGCGCAGTAAATGTTGGCATGGGGGCCTCCTGTCTCAGTTGAGACAGCGCCTAGGGCCACAAGTGGGCAAGGTCAAGCGTTGGCACCTATTCCGCAGGGGCCGGAGCGTATTTCGAAAGAATGGTTTCATTGCCCGGCTCGGGGTGGCGCGGGATCAGCAGCGACAGGGCAAGCGACACCAGTGCCATTGCGGCGGCCAGACCAAAGACCGCGCCGGGTGATACCACCCAGAGCAGGCCCAACAGCGCGGGCAGGAACACGGCTGCGATGTGGTTGATGGTAAAGGCCACGGCCGCCGTGGGCGCGATATCGGCCGGGTCAGCGATTTTCTGGAAGTAGGTTTTCAGCGCCAGCGCCAGCGCAAAAAGCACGTGGTCAATCACGTAGAGTATCGCCGCCAGTAATACGCCCCAGCCGAACCAGTAGATGCCGCCATACGCTGCGAAGACAATGGCCAGCCCCGCGTATTCGAAAATCAGCGTGCGCCGCTCGCCAAACATTGACACTGCTTTGCCCAGCATCGGGGCGGCGGCCATGTTGATCACAAGGTTGATTAGATACAGGCTGGTCAGCTCATGCACTTCAAAGCCGAACTTCTCGACCATCATGAAACCCGCAAAGACGACGAAAATCTGCCGCCGGGCACCGGCCATGAATTGCAGCGCGTAATACAGCCAATACCGTTTGCGCAGGACCAGCTTTTTGGTCTGCGGCGTGGGCGCATCGAATTGGGGATAGGCAAACAGACAGAACAGAGCCAACAGTGCCGTTACCCCGCCTGCGGCCATGAACACGAAATTGTAGGACAGATCCAGCCGATCCCAGGTCAGCACGATTAGCCCGTAAACCACCGCAGTGGACGCCGAGCCTATTGCCACCAGCCAGCCCAGCACCTGTGGCGCACGGTCCTTGGGCAGCCATTGAAGTTGCAGCGACTGGTTTACCGTTTCGTAGTAATGAAAACCAATCGAACTGAACAAGGTCACGAACAGCAACCCGCCCAGGCTGGGGAACCACGCCGTCACCGCCGTCGCCACACCCAGCATCATTAGCGAGATCATCGCCAGAACCTGTTCGCGCACGAAGATGATCACTGCGATCACACCGACAGCCAGAAAACCAGGAATCTCGCGCACCGTGTGCAGCAGACCGATATCCGCCCCGTCGAAATTGGCCACTTCGATGACGAAGTTATTGAGCAGCGCGCTCCACGCGTTGAAGGCGATAGGCATGGTCAGCGCCATCACGAACAAGAGCGTGATGGGGCGACGCCAGAACGGCAGGCTCTGCGCCTCGGATAGGGGCATGGGTTTCAGCATGGGACTCCCTCTACGCCTATTTTCTTGGTTTGGCGAGGGCCAAGGATGCCGCGCACACTGGCTCTGCGTTGGCGCAGGTTCAGTAAAAGTTTTGCGGATCGATATCGACGGTCAAGCGGATATCCCCTTTCAGGCGCAGAGGAGCGATCCAGCGGGCGATAGCATCCTGAATGGGCGCGCCCTTGGGGGCCTTGACCAGCAGGCGCACGCGGTGACGTCCCCGGATACGCGCAATTGGTGCCGGGGCGGGACCGAAGACCTGCGCACCGATATCCCGCAAATGCGCATCGTTTCGGGCCATCGCATTGCCGATATCGAAAACCGGCCCGACCTCTGACCCCGACAGCACGATCCCGGCCATGCGCCCATAGGGCGGCACTCCGGCGGCCTGCCGCCCAGCAGCCTCGGCCTTCCAGAACCCTTCTTCGTCACCCGACAGGATGGCCCGGATCACCGGGTGTTCCGGCTGAAAGGTCTGTAACAGCGCTTGCCCCGGCTTGTCCGCCCGGCCCGCTCGGCCCGCGACCTGACGCATCAATTGAAACGTCCGCTCAGCAGCCCGCAGGTCGGCCCCGTGCAGGCTGAGATCGGCATCGATCACACCCACCAACGTCAGTTTGGGAAAGTTATGCCCTTTGGCCACCAGTTGCGTGCCGATGACAATATCCGCGTCACCCTCAGCTATCTCTTCGATCTTGGCCTTCAGTGCCCGCGCCGAGCCAAACAGATCGGAACTGAGCATCGCAATCTTCGCCTCGGGGAATGCCGCCTCGGCCTCCTCCGCCAGACGTTCGATCCCCGGCCCGACAGGCGCCAACTTGCCCTCGACCCCGCAAGACGGGCAGGCCTCGGGCATTGGCTTGGTCTCACCGCATTGGTGGCACATCAGGCGTTTCAGGAACCGGTGTTCAACCATCCGCGCATCGCAATGGTCACACGCGATCTGTTCACCACAGGCCCGGCACAAAGTCACCGGCGCATAGCCGCGGCGGTTGATGAACAAAAGCGATTGCTCGCTCCGTTCGATCCGCTGCCGCACAGCCTGCCGCAGTGACGGAGAAATCCACGTCCCCGGCTGCATCTGCTCGGCCCGCATGTCGATGGGCTTCATCTCGGGCAGAACCGCAGCGCCGAAGCGCGAGGTCAGGTCGAGGCGTTCATACTTGCCCGCCTCGGCATTAGCCCAGCTTTCCAGAGATGGCGTCGCGCTGGCCAGAACCACCCGCGCGCCGCAGATGGCCGAGCGCAGAACCGCCATGTCGCGGGCGCTGTAGTGCACGCCGTCTTCCTGTTTGTAGGAGGTATCGTGTTCCTCATCGACCACGACCAATCCCAGATCACGAAACGGCAAGAACAGCGCGGACCGCGCGCCCACGACCAACTGCGCATCCCCTTGCCCGACCATCCGCCAAACCCGACGGCGTTCGGTCATGGTCGCACCGGAATGCCACTCGGCGGGCCGCGCGCCGAACCGCGCCTCGACCCGGGTCAGGAATTCGGCGGTCAGGGCAATCTCGGGCAATAACACCAACGCCTGCCGCCCCATCCGCAGCGCCTCGGCTACAGCTTCCAGATAAACCTCGGTTTTGCCCGACCCGGTGACACCTTTCAACAACGTCGTTCCGTAATCACCCGTCCGCTGCCCGGCCTGCAACTTGGCAACTGCAGCCGCCTGATCCTCGGTCAGTTCTTTTCCCGGCAGGTCGGGGTCCAAATTCGGATAGGGCAGATCGCGAGGGCTGTCCTCTTCGCACACAGCGCCCTGTTTCACCAGCCCCTTCACAACCGACGAGGTCACGCCCGCCTGCTCGGCCAGTTCCTTCAACGTAAAGGCCAGCCCGCCATAGTCCCGCAATACCTCCAGCACACGGGTCCGCGCATCGGTCATCCGATCCGGCTCACCATCGCCAAGGCGGTAGATCTTACGCATCGACGGCGGATCGCCCAGCCCCGGCGCGCGCGTCGCCAGCCGCAGCATCGCGGGCATCGAGGTCAGCGTGTAATCGGCGACACGACCCAAAAACACCCGCATCTCCTCGCGCATCGGTGCGACCTCAAGCACGCGGATCACCGACCGCGCCTTGGCCAAGTCAAAGCCGCCCTGCCCCGGCCCCCACACCACACCCAAAACCTTGCGCGGCCCCAAAGGCACCTCGACAAACGCGCCCAGAAAACACCCGCCCTCGGGCGCCTTGTAATCCAGCGTCCGGTCCAGCGGCTGCGTGGTCAGCACCGCCACCAACTCACCGTGGTCGAAAAACTCCTGAGTGCTCACCGCATATCCTTGTCAGGGGGTTTCAGCATGGGTCTCTTTGAGGTAAAGGCATCCGCGACCAAGGCCAACCCATCAAAGGACTGCCCTCATGAAATTCTTCGTAGACACCGCCGAGATCGACGCCATCGCCGAACTGAACGATCTGGGCATGGTGGATGGCGTGACCACCAACCCGTCGCTGATCCTGAAATCGGGCCGCGACATTCTGGAAGTGACAAAAGAGATCTGTGATCTGGTCGACGGCCCCGTGTCCGCCGAGGTCGTCGCCACCGAGGCTGACGACATGATCGCCGAAGGCCGCAAGCTAGCCAAGATCGCACCGAACATCGCGGTCAAAGTGCCGCTGACGTGGGCCGGCCTGAAAACCTGCAAAACACTCAGTGACGAAGGTCAGATGGTCAACGTGACCCTGTGCTTCTCGGCCAATCAGGCGCTTTTGGCTGCCAAAGCGGGCGCGACCTTCATCTCACCCTTTATTGGCCGTCTGGACGACATCAACCTCGACGGCATGGACCTGATCGCGGATATCCGTCAGATCTACGACAACTACGGGTTCGAAACCGAAATCCTCGCCGCCTCAATCCGTACCGTGAACCACGTAACTGACAGCGCCCGCATCGGTGCCGATGTGATCACCGCGCCTCCGGGCGTGATCAAGAAACTGGCCGACCACCCGCTGACCGACAAAGGCCTTGAGACCTTCCTGGCCGACTGGGCCAAGACCGGTCAGAAAATCCTCTGATCTTATACGCGACCGCGCGGCGCCGTCAGGCGCCGCGCCCGGCCCAACTGCAAAACCTGATCTTGGATCAGGATGTTGCAGGCGGGAGCCTTTCCGACACATCCCCATAGGAAATCCACTTTTACCTGCATTTTTCCCAAGGCAATTGTCGCATTCCGTGTTATAAGCCCGCCAACAAAAAAAGACCGGACGGGACATGAGCAGCAACACCAAACTCAAGGATAATCTCCGCGCCGCGATTCTGGCCGAACCAGACGCAGTGCTGGATGACAAGGATCTGATGCAGGCGCTGGTGGCCGCCAACGAACACGCACGCGGTGACAATGTCATAGACTTGCGCGGCATCGCCATGCAACGGCTTGAGGCCCGGCTGGACCGGCTCGAGGATACGCACCGCTCTGTCATTGCAGCGGCGTATGAAAACCTCGCAGGCACCAATCAGGTGCACCGCGCGATACTTCGCCTGCTGGAACCCGTAGAATTCGAGGATTTCCTGCGCACACTGGGCGATGAAATTGCCGATATCCTGCGGGTGGACCACATCACCCTGGTTCTGGAAACCACTGTCCGTCAGGAAGACCCGGCCATCGAAAATCTGGGCGGTGTTCTCACCGTGGTCGAGCCTGGGGCCGTCGATGCCTATCTCAGTCAGGACCGTGGCGGTCCGGCCCGGCAAGTTGTCCTGCGCCCGATCGCACAGGCCAACCCTCGGATTTTCGGCGCCAAGGCCAACCAGTTCCGCTCTGAGGCCTGCCTGAGGCTGAATCTGGGTGAAGGCCGTCTGCCCGGCATGATCGTCATGGGCGCCAAGGACGCAAACCACTTCACCCCGCAACTGGGCACCGATCTGCTGTCCTTTTTCGCTGGCGTGTTCGAACGCTCGATGCGCCACTGGCTGTCTTGAGCCTGATCTCCCCAGCCTGCCGCGATGCCTTGCAGCATTGGTTGGACAGTTTAGGGGCGCTGGCCGGACGGTCCGAGAACACGAAAACCGCTTATCGCGGGGATGTGACAGACTTCCTGTCGTTTATGACCCTGCACCACAGCGAACGTCAGGGGCTGGCGGCGCTGGCCCGGATCACCGTGTCCGACATGCGTGCGTGGATGGCGGATCAGCGCGCCTCGGGCGTCGGCGCGCGATCGCTGGCGCGCAAACTCTCAGCCGTCAAAAGCTTCTACCGCTGGCTGGCCGAGCGTGAGGGGTTTGAACCCACCGCCGTCCTGTCGACCCGAGCGCCAAAATTCACCAAGAAGCTGCCCCGCCCACTGGCCGAAGACGCCGCCCGCGCCATGATCGAAACGGTCGAACTGCAATCGACCAACGATTGGGTCTCGGCCCGCGATGTGGCCGTGGTCACACTGCTCTACGGTTGCGGGTTGCGTATTTCCGAGGCGCTCTCTCTGACCGGCGCTGATGCCCCCCTGCCCGAGACCCTGCGAATCGTCGGCAAAGGCAACAAAGAACGGATCGTGCCAGTCCTGCCCGCCGCCCGCGCAGCTGTGGATTACTACCTTCAGCTATGCCCGCACCTGCAAGACAAGGACAAGGCGCTGTTCCGCGGCGTACGTGGCGGACCGCTGAACCCGCGAGCCATTCAGGGGGTGATGGCCAAGGCTCGGATGCAACTCGGCCTGCCCGCGACGGCCACGCCGCACGCCCTTAGGCACAGCTTTGCAACCCATCTATTGTCCGCCGGGGGCGACCTGCGCGCCATTCAGGAACTGCTGGGCCACGCGTCGCTCTCAACCACCCAAACCTACACGGCCGTCGATACGGCAAGGTTGATGGAAGTCTACAACCGCTCGCACCCCAAAGCGTGATGTCTTGGCATCGTGGCGTCAGCCATTCATCTTAACCCGGCTTTTGGTTTGCATCTGGCGAACGCATCGGTCATGACACCTGCATGACCCTTAGATTCAAAGCGCTTTTCGTCCATCTGTTCACCGCCACCGGCGCCGTTTTCGCAATGCTGGCCATGCTGGCTGCTGTCGAAGAGAAATGGAGCCTGATGTATCTGTGGCTGGTGGTCTCGTTCATCGTGGACGGTATCGACGGCCCTCTGGCCCGACACTACCACGTCAAGAAGAACGCGCCCGAATTTGATGGTGTGCTGCTGGATCTGATCATCGACTATCTGACTTATGTCTTCATCCCGGCCTATGCGTTGTTCAAATCCGGGTTGATGGACGGGTGGACCGGCTGGTTCGCGATCATCGTCATCACCTTTGCCAGCGCGATGTATTTCGCAGATACGCGCATGAAAACAAAGGACAACTCCTTTTCCGGCTTTCCCGGCTGCTGGAACATGTTCGTCATCGTGATCTTCGCGCTGGAGCCCAATTTTTGGGTCATCCTGCTGCTGGTGTCGCTGCTGTCACTGGCGATGTTCTTGCCGCTGAAGTTCATCCACCCGGTCCGAACCGAGCGCTGGCGTACCGTATCATTGCCCATGGCCTTTGCCTGGACCTTTTTTGCTGGCTGGGCCGCTTGGGTCGATTTCCATCCCGAAAGCTGGGCGCATTGGGGTCTGGTGATCACCAGCCTTTATCTGGTTTCGGCGGGGATTGCGCAGCAGATCATACCGCAGCGCAAAAGCGTCGATTACAGGACTTCCTGAACCTCGAACTCGGTGCCGTTATGGGTAAAGACGTCACCCTCTTGCAGGCCGACCATCGACAGGTAGATCGGGCTTTGGGTTGAGATCCCCATATAGGTCTTGCCGTCCACATCAAACCGCGTGGTCGAGACACAGACCACAAAGCGGCGATTGTTGAACTTGACCACCGCGCCGGGCTGCACCGTGTCGGTCACACTGAAATCAGTATTTTCGATCACGTCGATCTTGGCGTGATGGGCGTGCACGGGGGCATCAAAGGCAGCCGCCAAATCCGCGTTCTCGCGTGAGGCCGCGATGTCGTCCTTGTCGTGCCCTTCCCGGTCATCCAGCTGGGAATCCTTCAGAAAGGCATCATAATGCGCCTGGGCGGTTGCCAACTCCTGCTCCTCCAGTGACATCAATCTGTCAATAATAGCCTTTTTGCGGGTGGCCGTATCTGTTTGGGCGGTCATGCAATGCGGTCCTTTGAATTCTCTGTCTGATACAAGTTGGGCCTCAAACCGCCGGATTGCAACAGAATTCCGACCGTCAAATCAGCAGGCCTGCCGCTCGTTCGTGGCGCAACAGGGCCACCTTGGTCTCAACCCCTCCATCCCCGGAAAAACCGCCAAGACCGTTGGCCGCAAGCACCCGGTGACAGGGGATGATGACCGGGATCGGGTTTGCTCCGCAGGCTTGCCCCACGGGTTGTGGCGGCTGCCCAAGCTCTTTGGCGATATCACCATAGGTGCGGGTTTCGCCCAAAGGGATTGCGTACATCAGATCACAGACCTGCTGCTGAAACGTCGATCCTTGCACGCGGTAGGGCAGATCAAACCGCTCCAGCCGCCCCTGATCATAGGCCGTCAACTGCGCGGCAGCTTCCCGCAACAACGGCGTCTCAGGCCCTTCATTTTGGCCATTCCACACAAGGCGCGTGATAGTCCCATCAGTCTCTTCGACCCCGAGGCAACCAAACTGAGTTTCTACGGCAATCATAGGCATGGGCGCAGGGTTTCAGATCACTTCACCCGGCGCAACGAAAAACCCCCGGCGGTTGGGCCGGGGGTTTGATCTTAGCTCAGCGCCTCGTCGCAGCGTCCGCAGACACCTGCGTGGGCGTGACGGCCCACATCGGGCAGGATTTTCCAGCACCGCTGGCATTTCTCGCCCTCGGCCTTTTCGAACACCACTGCGACGCCTTCGATTTCTGGCACGCGGAACGCCTCGGCCGGGGCTGGGTCGCCCGTAACCGTCAAACCGGACGTGATGCACATGTCATCCACGTCGAAGGTTGCCAGCAGATCGCGTGTTTCCTGATCCTCGACGTGCACGATCGGCGCGGCCTCAAGGCTGGAACCGATCACCTTGTCCTGACGCTGGACCTCCAGCGCGGCAGTCACGGCGCGGCGCACGCGGCGCACCTTGGCCATGTAGGTTTCCATCACCTCGTTGCGCCAATCGGCGGGCGTGTCCGGAAAGTCCACCAGATGGACCGAGCTGTCATCGCCCGGGAACCGCTCCAGCCAGACCTCTTCCATGGTGAAAACCAGAACCGGAGCCAGCCATGTGGTCAGGCGGTGGAACAGGATGTCCAGAACGGTGCGGGCCGCGCGGCGGCGCAGGCTGTCGCCGTCGCAATACAGCGCATCTTTGCGGACGTCGAAATAGAAGGACGACAGATCGACCGTGGCAAAGGTGAACACAGCACTGAACACACCTTGGAAATCGAACGCGGCGTAACCTTTGCGCACCTGCTCATCCAGATCGGCCAGACGGCTCAGGACCCATCGTTCCAGGCGCGGCATCTCTTCGGGCGCGACACGGTCGGCTTCGGTGAAATCGGCCAGCGAGCCCAGCATGAACCGCATGGTGTTGCGCAAGCGGCGATAGCTGTCGGCGGTGCCTTTCAGAATCTCCGGCCCGATCCGCTGGTCAGCGGTATAGTCGGTCTGAGCCACCCACAGGCGCAGGATATCGGCGCCGTATTGTTTGACGACCTCTTCCGGCACGATGGTGTTGCCCAACGACTTGGACATCTTGTTGCCCTTGGCATCCAGCGTAAAGCCGTGGGTCACCACATTGCGATACGGTGCACGACCCTTGGTGCCACAGGCCTGCAGCATGGACGAATGGAACCAACCGCGATGCTGGTCGGTGCCTTCCATATAGACGTCGGCGATGCCGTCTTCGGTACCGTCCTCACGGTCACGCAGAACAAAGGCGTGGGTCGAGCCCGAGTCGAACCACACGTCCAGCACGTCGAACACCTGATCGTATTCGTCCGGGTTGGCGATGCCGTCCAGCACCTGCTCCTTGAACCCTTCAGTGTACCAGATATCCGCGCCGTCCTTCTCGAACGCCGCCTTGATGCGGGCGTTCAGGTCTTCGTTGCGCAGCAGGTAATCGGCGTCGGTCGGCAGAGCCCCCTTCTTGGTGAAGCAGGTCAGCGGCACGCCCCATGCACGCTGGCGCGACAGAACCCAGTCCGGGCGCGCTTCGATCATCGAATACAGGCGGTTGCGGCCGGTCTGCGGTGTCCACTTCACCAGTTCGTCGATCGAGCGCAGGGCGCGTTCACGGATGGTATCCCCCATCTCGCCCATGCCATCGTTCAGCTTGCGGTCAACGGATGCAAACCATTGCGGCGTGTTGCGATAGATGATCGGAGCTTTCGAACGCCACGAATGCGGATAGCTGTGTTTGATCTTGCCACGCGCCAGCAGACCGCCAACCTCGACCAGCTTGTCGATCACGGCCTTGTTCGCATCACCCTCGCCGCCCTTGCGGGACAGGATGTACTTGCCGCCAAAGAACGGCAGGTCGGCGCGGAAGCTGCCATCATCCATCACGTTATAGGTGATGACCTGTTCCAGCATACCCAGATCGCGGTACAGCTCGAATTCTTCCATACCGTGCGAGGGCGCACAGTGGACGAAACCGGTACCTTCGGTATCGGTAACGAAATCGGCAGCGCGGAAGTCGCGGATATCGTCCCATTCGCCATTGCCGCCCTCGGCCCCGGCCAGCGGGTGGGTCAGTTGCACACCTGCCAGTTCATCGGTGGTCACGTCACGGACGCGGGTCCACTGATCGTCGTTCAGACGGGCACGGCCAAGCACATCGGCGGCCAGATTGTCGGCCAGCAGGAACTTGTCGCCCACCGCAGCCCAGCATTCTTCCGGAGCGCCGGTGACTTCGTACAGACCGTAGGAGATGTCCTTGCCAAAAACGACCGCCTTGTTGGACGGCATGGTCCACGGGGTGGTCGTCCAGATCACAACAAATGCGTCATCCAAATCGCCCGCGTTCACGACCTTGAACTTCACCCAGATGGTGAAGCTTTCCTTGTCGTGATACTCGACTTCGGCCTCAGCCAAAGCGGTCTTTTCGATGGGCGACCACATCACGGGCTTCGAGCCCTGATAGAGCGTGCCGTTCATCAGGAACTTCATGAACTCGTCGGCGATCACGGCTTCGGCGTGATAGTCCATGGTGATATAGGGATCGGCCCAGTTACCAGTGATGCCAAGACGCTTGAACTCTTCACGCTGAATGTCGATCCAGCCCTCGGCGAACTTCCGGCATTCCTGACGGAAATCGACGACGTTCACTTCGTCCTTATTCTTACCCTTCTTGCGGTACTGCTCTTCGATCTTCCATTCGATTGGCAGACCGTGGCAGTCCCAGCCGGGCACATAGCGCGCATCGAAGCCCATCATCTGATGGCTGCGCACGATCATGTCCTTGATGGTCTTGTTTAACGCGTGACCAATATGCAGGTGGCCGTTCGCGTAGGGGGGGCCATCATGCAGCGTAAAGGGCGCGCGGCCCTCTTTTTCGCGCAGGCGGTCGTAGACGCCGATGGTTTCCCACCGTTCCAGCCATGCGGGTTCGCGCTTGGGCAGACCAGCGCGCATGGGGAATTCGGTTTTGGGCAGGTTCAGCGTGTCTTTGTAATCAGGTGTCTGGATCGTGTCGGCGCACATTGGGGGCGTCCTTTGGATGATCTGGTCGTACTAGGATCGAAGCGGTCGGTGCGAAGTCTCAAACACCTTTGCCCGGCGTCTCAGAGGGTCAGAGCGCCGGGGATATAATTCGGATAATGATGGCCAAACGGTCATACATGGCCGCGCTTATAAGACGCCCGCGCCTAATGGTCCAGAGGGTCCGCCCCCTGCGGCAAATGGCGCAGCTTGGCCCAGCGGTTGAGCCACGCGAGACCGGCCAGCGCAAGGCCCAGTGCCAGCAGCGAGAACACCCGGATCAACCCGCCAAGCCCGGCGATATCGATCAAGAATACCTTTGCTACGGCCAGTCCGATCACCGCCAGCCCCGCCTTGCGCATCAGGTCGGATCGGCGCGCCAGCGATTGGTAGAACAGCGCCGCCCCGATCGCCAGCAGGGCCATGGTATAGGTGTAAAGCTCGGGCTGGGTCACACCGTTGCCTTCATACATGCCACCAGCCCCTTGCCAAACGTGACGGATTATCAGGCCCAGCCAAACCGCCGCCAAAAGGCCGCTGAGCCCCCAACTGGCGCGCTTGAGCCAAAGCGGCGTCGCGTGGATGCGCCAAACCGAGAAACCAATGGCCAGAGCAGGCAGCAAATAGGCGACGGCCAACGTGTTCAACACCGGCGGCCCCAGAACCGGTGGCGCAACCGTACTGAGCAACGGGTTCGCTTCAGCCAACGCCTGAGCCATCCGAAAGAGGCCATGACCGGCAAAGAACGCAGCCAGCAGATAACGGGCATAGTTCAGCTTGCCGCCCAGTTCGAACCGCTGCACCTGTGCAAACGCCAACAGTAGCCAGATGATCGCGAGCAGGCCCAGCCCCCAATGGCTGTTGGTGGCGTTTCCTTCACCAAAGCTCTGCAACCAGCGCTCCAGAAGAAGCGACAACAGAATGCCCCCGGTCGCCCAAGCCGCGCTCTCCAAAAGCAGCGTTGCCACGGGGCGGTCCAATGGACGGATCAACAGCCACCCAATCAGGAACCCAAAGGTGGCCGCGGTGTAGACCAATGCCATCTCGGTCACTGGCGCCGTGCTGGCCCAGTCCAACCCCGGGTTCAGGACCAGCCGCACCGTGACGGTGAACACGCCGACCCAGATGAACCAACTCATCGGCGGCAGGGTGAATTTGCGATCCAGCGCGGCGGCCACGACAACCATTACGACCAGAGCTATGGTCAGCGCTGCCGAACTGAGGACGATGACACAGGCAAAGGTCAAACAGGACAGCGCCGAAAGCGTCGCCAAAGAGGCGCGCATCCGTTGGTCGCCGTCAACGCGCGCAAAGCGCTCGGCAAAGACAACCATCAGAACGCCCAAGGCGATGCCATGCAGTGCCCACGGATAGGCTCCGATGACGTTTGCAGGGTGCCAGCCGACCTCAAGCGCAATAGCCAAGGCAGGCGCGAAAACGTCAGCCGCGCCGGCCCAAACGGCGGCAAATCTGCGGGCCTGCATCGAACGCCACGCTGCGATGACGGAAATCACCGCGCCCAGAATGATCAGGATCGTGACCACCCAAGGGTAATCCGCCTCGGCAGTTTCGGCATAAGTTTCAGCAAATTGGCGCAGGACAACGCTATTGTCCCAGCCATGCACCAGAACAAACCAAATGAGGCCAATCGCGGGCAACGCAGTCGCGTCTTGCAAGGCCTCTGCCCTTCTGCCCCACAGCATCAATCCAAGCGTCAGCCCCGCCAGCAATGCAACCCCCAGCCAAAACTCTGCCGGGCTATCGGCCCAGTGCACCGACAATATCGCTGAACTCACGGCAACTGCGGCAAAGCCAATCCGGGTTGGAAATTCGGGCCACGCATCCCCCTTTTTGCGCCCTATGCTCTGGCTGATCATCGCGCCGCCATGATCGGGCCACAGGCGCCGAACCGGGATGGCAATCGCAATCACCGCCAGCGCCGCGACGCAGATCAGATAGGCTGGCTCGGTCATCGGTGAGGACAACACCAACAGCAGGCAAGCGGTGTACGCGCCGAACAACGTGAGGGCCGATATCCACGCCCAGCGCCGCACCGTATCGATCCCCAAACCCAACACGGCGATCACGAAGAAATAGGCATACAGCCAGCTTGGGTCCTCGGAGGTTCCGCCAACGACGAAGGGGGTTGAAAAGGCTCCGATCAAACCGACGGCGGCCAGCAAGGGGCCGTGGAACCAGCCCAAGACCAATCCCAGCACCGCGATCACAACCATCGCGGCCAACGCAGCCTCGGGGCCAATCAGGTCATAAAGCTGCCTTGCAGCCAAAATGCCTCCGAACAAGGTGACCAGACCAGCGCCGGAAAAGACCGAGGGCAAATACGCGGTGGCTGAGGTTTCGTCATCGCCATACCTGCGCCTGATCACCTCCCCCGCAACGATCATTGCCGCACCAAAAAGCAACGCGGCAATTACGCGGGCGGACGGAGGTAACAACCCGTTTTCGACGCCGTATTGCACCAGAAAAATTCCAGCCAGTGCCAGCGACAAGGCAGACACCGCATAAAACCAGTTCTCCCGCAACCAGACTGTAAGCGCAGACAGGCGGTCTTCGCGAAACACAACAGCGGCCGGTGGGGACTGCTCTGAGACAGGTTCGGACGTTTGAGGCTTGGACCATGGGGCGGGCTTCGGTGGCTTGTCCGGTTTTTCGGTCGGTTTACGCGGCTCTGACTGGGCGGAAACCGGGCGTGCCTCAGTTACATCTCCGCCCAGCGCGCGCAGTTGCTGTTCCAACCGCTCGACCCGACGGCGCAGGCGGGTGTGGCCGACAAGCAGAACAATGATGGCCACCGGTATGGCCAGCACGATCAATCCGACAAGAACAAGCAGGGATTCCAATGGGCTCTCCGGTTGGTTTCAAGGCCAAGCTACCCGAGGCGCGCTGCGGGCAACAGTCAGAAATCCCGCTGACTTGCCCGCAAGCCCACGGGCTAAACCCACCCAATCGTTGGGCGTGCGATCATCAGCCAGAGGATGATCAGCACCGCTGCAAAAGCCGGAAACCCGCAGGCGAACCAGATGCGGAACAGGCGGTGATAAGCTTGTGGCAGCGGCACTGCGCGATCAGCCGCCACCTGTGCCAGCCCTCGCATCCGCACCTGTATCCACACGACCGGCAACCAGAAAACCCCGGCCACGGCGTATAACACCAGCGAAGCCAGTATCCACCCCTCGGTCAGGGGCCAGCCCAGCCGCCAGGCCAGCAACCCTCCGGTTATGGGCTGGGCGATAACGGCTGTTGTTGTGAACAACAGATCGGCCAGAACCACGATCCCGGCGGTCTGCGCGATAAACCGGGCATCGCCCGATCGGTGCGCGATCAGCATGAAAAACGCGATCCCAGCGCCGGTGCCCAGCAGGACGCAAGCTCCGATGATGTGCAACCAGCGCAGGATCAGGTCCGGGTCCATCAGCGACTCTGCAACAGTGGCCAGGCGATCAGCGACAACGTCATCGCCGGCAATATCTTGATCAGCGGACCGAGTGGGTCGAGCCACAGGCCGGGGACGGTGAAACTGGCGACCAGCAGGTAAACCATGGCAACGGCAACCTGCACCAGACAGGCGCGCGCCGCCCACGGGCGCCACAGAACGGCAAGGCCCAGCGCGATATCGACAAAGGACCAGAACAGGACACTTGCAACAGCCATGGCCATGCTCCACCCGGCATCGGTCACAATGGCCGCGGCCTTTGGCAGGCTGATCAAGCCAAACAGACCGGACAGCAGCCAGAACAGGCTCAACACGGCAACAACCAGAGGCATCAGCATCGACATCCGCGCGGCCAACCGATGCTCGCGCGAACAAGTCAGGCCGGCGTAAATCTGCGGCAAGCTGGTCAGCGATTGGCCGGTGGCCGCACGGTAGGGCTCTGGGTCACCCACCACTCCGTCGGCCATCACCGTCATCGCATTGCTGCGCAAGGGCGAGCGCCACCCCAAATACCCCAGCCCGTCCGCACAGGCCGAGATCAGGTCGGTCAGCACCCCCGGCACTGCCGCCCTGAGCCGCGCAGCCGGGAACCCCATCCATTTGCGGGTTTCGTCAAGCACGTCGGACAAGCTCGAGGGTGAATCTTCGACCAGATCATAGGCCCCCTGCGGCAAGTCCTGCGCTACGGCCTGCACAACAACGCGGCACAGGTCCGGCATCCCGACGCATTGAACGGGGGTATCGGGAAATGCGATGGGCTGAACCAAAGGCACTGCCGCCAGCATCCGCAACAGCGCGGTGCCACCATAATCCGACTGCCCGATAACCAGCCCAGGCTTGACGATCCACAACGGAACACCGCAGGCTCGCAGCGCAGCGTCACCTGCCGCCTTGGTGCGCATGAAATCAGTGTCGGCATCGGGTTCGGCCCCGATGGCTGATATTTGGACAACGGCGATGGCTTTGTCGGCACATGCCCGGCCCAAAGCGGCAATGGCGGTATGGTGCACGGCCTCAAGATCATCGACCGGCCCATCCTGCAAAGCGCCCGCACAGTTCACGACGCAATCAATGCGATGCAGGTGACGGTCCCAATCCTCGGGCTGCAAACAGGCCCGCAAATCGCCCTGTATCTGCGGAACGTCGCCGAGAACCTGCGCGGCCGATTTCCCGCTGCGCACAAAGGCCGAAACACGCGCGCCCTCAGCCCGCAACGACCGCGTAACAGCAGCGCCGATAAAGCCATAAGCCCCTAAAACGAGCACGTTTTTATTCGCAAGCTGCACTGGGCCTCAAACACCTGAACTTGTTTGCAGCAGCCTAATCGCTGACCCGGGATCGACCAGCCATATGCGCCACCCTGCGACAATCTTGGCCGTCACGGGTGGAACAGCGATCCAACAAGATAGGCGATCAACGCGGCGGCCCCGCCGATCACAAAAGTCTCGAGCCCCGATCGCCACCACGGGGCAAGAGACCAGCGGCTCTTGAACGCGCCGATGGCGAAGAAAACCCCCATGGTCATGCAGGCCGAGATGACAAAAGCCTGATCAAGCCCCAGAAGGAACGGCAACAACGGCACCATACCGGCAACGAGGAACGCTATGAAGGTCGCCATCGCAGCCTTGAACGGATGGGGATCGACACTGCCCAGCCCGTATTCGCCCTCGACCATCAGGTCGATCCAGTTTTCGTGGTTGGCGGTGATTGCATCTGTCGCCTCGTTCAACACGCGACCGGACAGGCCCTTCTGCGCCAGAATCTCGCGCACTTCGCGGCGCTCACCATCGGGGTAGAGGTCGATGTGGCGTTCTTCAATGGCACGGATACGGCGGATGTTGTCCAACTCGGCCTTAGTGCCCGAGTAATTCCCGGCAGCCATGGAAAACCCATCCGCCAGCACATTCGCCAACCCCAATGCAACAATGATGAAGGGTGACAGCCCCGCCCCAGCTACCCCGGCCACGATGGCAAAGGTGGTCACCGAGCCATCAATGCCGCCATAGACAACATCGCGCAGAACACCTCGCCCCGGAGGCGCATTGATCCGTGCGACGATTTCTTGCTGGCTGTGTCCGTGATCGGTCATGGCTGGCTCCGGCTTTATTTTGCGCACCAGCAGACCGGATGACTTTGCGTCAGGTCAAGTTTTCGTAAACAACCCGCTGAGCGCCCGTTTGATCATCCCGCGCGTCGAAGGTTGGTGCCGGTCGGAGAACGGCAGCGGACGGCAGACCTCCATCGCAGCCACGCCGACCCGCGCGCTGAGGGCACCGTTCACCAGCCCCTCACCAAACCTGCGAGAGAGTTTGCTGAGAACCGATCCGCCCAGAACCGGCTCCAGCAGGTCGTCGCCCACGGCGACGGCCCCGGTCGCGACAAGATGCACAAAGACTGCCCGGGTCAGGCGCCAACTGCCCAGAAACCCTGCGCGACCGCCATAGATCTCGGCCACCCGACGGATCATCCGCAGCGACGCTGCTAGGGCCGTCACCACATCCGCCAGCGCCAGAGGCACCAGCGCGGTCACGGTCGCAACTTGTCGAGCCGCCGCTTCGACTTCGCGGCTGGCGGCAGCATCCAAGGGGGCCAGAAGTTCATCTTCGGCCAGAGTCAGCAGGGTTGAGGCGTCGAACTGCTCACCCATCCGCTCGGCCAGACGGTCGCGGCCCCACTGGGTTTCGTCACGCCCCTTGTAGAACGCAATCAGGCGGTCGGTGACTGCACGGGCTTGCACCAGATCACCCTCGGCCAATGCGACATCTGCGGCGTGGCGCATCCCGTCCACGCGGGACAATCGCCCGATGGCCGCCAATTCCCGAACCGCGATAATCAGGGCGACCAGTACAAACGCGACCATCAAGCCGGTCACGATCCAGCCCAAAATCGGTGCGCGCAGCAACAGCGAGTTAACGAAATCCCATGCAGCGACCGAGACCACCGTACCAATCACCGCTAGCGCCAAGCCCCAGAACCACCGCGACAGGGCCGAAGGTTTTCGCGCTGCCAGCCGAGCCGCCGTCTGCATCGCCTGCCCCTGCGGCGGCGCAATATCAGGCACCGGCGGGGCCTGCGCCACATCTGCTGCGGGTTCTTCCGCATCCAGATCGATCAGTACCGGACCTTTAGCCATCCGCCACTCCTTCCCTGCGCCAGACATATTTGATGTCCGGCAGGTTCTCATCATTGCCGGCGCCGTCGCTGCGGGCAACCTCGGCAAACCCATTGCGCTCATAGAACCGCTGCGCACCCAAATTGGCCTGAAACGCAAAAAGAGACAGCTGCGCCCGACGGGATTTGGCATGTTGCAACAGACGCCGCCCGATCCCCTGCCCGCGCGCCGCAGGTCTCAGGTACAGCGAGTGGATTTCATCCCTGTTCAACGCCAGGAACCCTATGACACCATCATCCGCCTCGGCCACCGTGACCCAGCCCTGATCGATCATCCAGCCACAAAACGCGATGGTTTCGGCGCGGGAATGCAGTTCGGGCATCCAGTCGTTTTCGCGGGCGAACCCGTGCAGGATCTCTCCGGTCGCACCGGCATCCGTGCTGCGAGCTGGACGGAGAGTGACAGTCACAGGCGGTCTCCGATCAGGAACTGTGCGGCGCGGTCCAGCCGGATATGCGGCGGACCATCGCCAGGGCGCAGGGTTAGATGCGCGGGTGCAAAGGCCATGAAGCCGTATTCCTCACCCAACCAGCTTTCGGCCCCGTTGCGAGCCGGACCCAACAGATGCGCCGGGTCTTCAGGCAGATCACCGGGGTAGAAGGCCGCCTGTTTTCCGTCCAGCAAAGTGCCGCGCACGCAGGGCAGTTCGACCCCATTATGAGTGCGAATTTCCTCGGTCGTCGCCCGCAGCGAAGCTAGCGACAGCGCCGCCGTTGCCGCCCCGGCAAAACTGGCCCGATCGCGGGCGTCGCGGGTCAGGGCCTCCATGATATGGGTCAGGCGGGGATGTTGCGTGTGATGCAAGTGATCGGCCTTGGTAGCTGCGAACAGGATGCGCTCAACCCGTTTACCCAACAGCAACTGACTGAGCCAAGCGTTACGCCCCGGTCGGAAGGCCGCAAGGATATCGGCCATCGCGCGGCGCATATCCTCGACCGCTTGAGGGCCTTTGTGGATCGCGCCCAGCGCGTCGACCAGAACCACCTGTCGGTCGATGCGAGAGAAGTGATCGCGGAAGAACGGCTTTACGACTTGTGCCTTATAGGCCTCGTAGCGCCGCGTCATCTCGCGGTGCAGGCTACGGCGCGGGGCGTGTCCTTCCACCGGCAGGGGCGCAAAGGTCAGCACCGGCGAACCCTCAAGATCGCCCGGCAACAGGAAACGACCCGGCGTGCAATCGTAGAACCCGGCCTCGCGCGCGGCGACCAAGTAAGCTGCAAATGCTTTCGACAGTGCCTGCGCCGTCGGTTCATCATGCGCTGCGGCCGGGTCGGCTGCTTTGGCCTGCGTAAGAAATGCCTCGGCCTCGGATCGACGCGCGATGCGCGCCAGTGTCTCTGCCGACCAGACCTCATAGGATTTGTCCAACAGGGCCAGATCCAGCAACCATTCGCCGGGATAGTCCACGATATCCAGATGGATGGTGCGCGGCCCTTGTAGGCCGGACAGCAAACCCGAAGGGCGAGCCTTGAACGACAGGCGCAGCTCGGACACGGCACGGGTGCTGTCGGGCCAGTGTGGTTGCGGGCCGGTCAGCGCGGTCAAGTGGTTTTCGTAGTCGAACCGGGGCACGGTATCGTCGGGCTGTGGTTGCAGATAGGCGGTATTAATCCGCCCCTCCTGCTGTGCGACCAATCCGGGCATCCGCCCCCGGTCCAGCAGGTTTGCAACCAGTGAAGTGATGAACACCGTCTTGCCCGACCGCGCCAAACCGGTGACGCCCAGACGTATGACTGGCTCGAACAATGTCTCGGACACACGGTCGCCCACGGTTTCGACACCGCGCACAAGACTGTCTGCCAGGGATGAGATGACCAAACTGTCGCCCCGCTTTTATCGTTTCGCTCAAGATAGGTAGAGGTTGTCGTACTTGCCAGAGCTTTCCCGCCCTTGCCCCTTTTCGCGCGGCACGTTACCAGCGGCCCATGCCCAGATACGCGCTGAAAATTGAATACCAAGGGGAACCGTTTGCCGGGTGGCAGCGGCAAAAGGAATTGCCGTCCGTTCAGGGGGCAATCGAACAGGCGCTGTCGCGCATTCAACCCGGAGAGCACACCATCGCCGCCGCCGGTCGCACCGATGCGGGTGTGCACGCGCTGGGTCAGGTGGCCCATTGCGATCTGATCAAGGACTGGGACCCGTTCCGCCTGTCCGAGGCGCTAAACTATCACCTCAAGCCGCAACCGGTGGCCATCGTCAAGGCCGCGAGGGTGGACGATGATTGGCACGCGAGGTTCTCGGCGCTGGAGCGGCAATACCTGTTCCGCATTCTGATGCGCCGTGCGCCTGCAACCCATGACGCTGGGCAGGTCTGGCGGATCAACCACCAACTGGACGTCGATGCGATGCAGGCCGGGGCGGATATGCTGATTGGGCGGCATGACTTCACCACCTTCCGGTCCTCGATCTGTCAGGCCGCCAGCCCGGTAAAAACGCTGGACGAGTTACGGGTCGAACAGGTACAGGGGTTCTCCGGCCCCGAGGTCCATTTCCATGTCCGTGCGCGCTCGTTCCTGCATAATCAGGTCCGCAGTTTCGTCGGAACGCTGGAGCGTGTCGGCGCGGGTGCATGGTCACCCGAGGATGTGCGCGAAGCATTGGAAGCTGCAGATCGTGCTGCCTGCGGGCCGGTCTGCCCGCCACAGGGCCTGTATCTGGCGCGGGTTGGCTATCCGGAACCTGTGTTCGACTAGATCGCGCGCATCAGCAAGCCGCTGGCGATCACCACGATTATCAGCCCCGCCACCAACTCGATCGTCGGCGCAAGTACCGAGGCAAACCGCGTGGCCGAGGCAGAGGCCAGCAAACCTCCGCGCAATCCGAACGAGGTCCACCCGACCAAAGTCGTCACCAACGCGGTGCCCAAAGCCATCGCAAAGGCACCCGCGATGCCGACCATTGCGATACCCATCTGCCATGTCAGGATCAGAACGAACAGAGCACCGGTACAGGGACGCGCCGCAATGCCCGCGATCAGCAGCAGGGCCTCGCGCAGACTGCCAACCTGAGCCACTTCTTCGGCCGTCGGGCCGTGACGATGACCACAATCAGAACAGACGCCATCATCGTGATCATGATGGTGGTGGTCGTGGTCATGATGGTGGTGATCATGGTCGTGATGATCATGCTGGTGATGCGCGGTTTGGGTGCGATGCCGCCGCGCAAAACTGCGAACAGACCGGACCACCAGCCAAAGACCAATCGCCGCAATGGCTGCATAGCTGATCGGGGCCATGACCTGCTCGGTCGTGCCCACAAGGCTTTCACGCGACATCTGAAAGACTAGGACCCCCGCGTAAACCAGCACAACCGCCGTCACCGCCTGCCCTAGGCTGGACAGCACACTGATCGCGGACAGGCGCCAGAAGGCGACGCGACGACCTAGCCCGTAGCCTCCGATCAGGACCTTGCCGTGACCCGGGCCAATCGCATGGAAGAAGCCATAGGCAAAACAGACCGTTAGCAGGGTTGCGACCGCCTCGGGCTGTTCGGCGCGGGCGGCGCGCAGGGCACGGGCAATCTGGTTCTGAAACTCGCGCTGCTCACCCGCGGCCCAGGCGGCCAAACTGTCAAAGCCGCCGCTGCCCCAGAACCAAAGCAGCAAGGCAATGGCGATGGCAACCGGAACAATCAGGTATTTGGACATGAAACGAAAATCTCGGTCGCAAAGCTTTCCCCGACCAGCGGGATATCGTTTTCCTCAAGATCGTAGTCGGCATCCAGCGTCAACAGAAAGGCCTGCATCTGCGCCAACTGGCCGTCAATGTCGGGATCAATTCGACTGATCTGGCACGACGCGGGACCTGTCACCGTCACCGGGCGAGTCACCTCGTAGGCAGTGTAGTAGGTTTCGTCATAGGCTTTTGCCGTCAGCGAAGAGGCTGGCACCGCACCACCTTCGACGGCGCGCAGATGGGAAGAAACGATGCGCCCGTCCTCGGTGGTGGCCTGCGGCTCCAGCGGGCCGGACAAGGTTACCGGAGCACCGTCCGCAAACACGACCAGATCGCCGTTATACCCCTCCACCCACTGCGCATCGAAACCAGCCAGAACGCCTTGCTCGTCGTCCGTAAGAATGCCGTCCGCATCCTGATCCAGTTTCATGTCTTCCAGAATCAGCAACGAGTAGAACTCATCATAGGCCCAGGTCACCCGCACATGCGTTAGTTGGCCGGCCTCGTCCACGATGAATTCCAACCCGGTGTCGATGAAGACATGCGGGTGCGCCATGGCCGAAATCGGCAGGCAACAGGTCAAAAGGGTCACAATCCAGCGCATAGGCGAAAGATAGGGGTTCGCCTCACGTCCGGCAATGCGAATCACGGGTGACGTGCAGAATCCGGCCAAAGGATCAGGATGGTGGGAACAGAATAATGGTTTGCAGGGCCGTGCCCACCGGCCCTTCGGTGTCATACAGCACCGATTGGGACATCCCGATCCCCGAGGGCTGCCAATGGCTGACCGATTCTGAGGCCAGCCAATCCGACACTGGCTCACGATGGATCTGGACGGTTAGGTCGGTGTTCATAAACCCCATTTCGCTTGTTGGCGCATTCCACGAGATGCCGTTACCGCAATCGGCCAGTGGGCACAGGGCCTGGATCGGCGACGGAACCTCTCCCTCTAACAGGGCTGGGACACGAATCCAGACCGTCTTGGGACCCGCCCCCTGATTGCCGCCTTTCGGATACAGCACGTCGGAATGATTGGCGAAGCCGGGCAGATCATGGCGCACCTCGCCGATCGGAAACGGGCCGGACACCGCGTTCTCCAACCGGGGCGCAGCAATCGACACATTCGGAACGGGCCCCAGATCGCGTCGTGCCAAGTGCATGGTCGTGGCGGTGGCGCAGAGTCTGTCGTCCAGATCATGCACCGTGACCCGTGTGGTCGCCAGCGTCTTGGTGTGGCGCGTGGTTTCCGCCGCCACCCGCAGACCTGCCAACGGTTGCGGCCGCAGCAGGTCAACCGTCAGGCGGGTCAGCATCTTCTCGGGACCGACCTCGGTTTCTGCCGCGCGCACGATCAGGCCGCTGACCGGCCCTGCGTGGCAGTGATCGGCAGACCACGGCCCGCGCGCCGGATCATTGCCGACAAACGCGCCGTCATGCCGCAAATGGAAATAGGCCGGACGGCTCTGCTCTGTTGTCCCGCTCATGAACTGCCTCAAACGTTTTCTGCGTACCCGGTGCCAATACTGGGCTTTACCTTCGGCCCGAGAATGACTTAGCTGCGGGGAAAATGTCCAGTTCGGTAACGGGGCATAGCGCAAATTGCAGCAGTGGGAGGTGCGACATGGCGTTGTTGATCGAAACCGGGTTGTCTGATTGGATTAGCGATAGCGATATCGCCCGCGATATCCGGCGGCAATACCCCGACGCGGATGTGCGGACGCCGGACAATTTGGGTGACCCCTCGGAAATCACGATGGTTGCCGTGGTCGGCTTGAAAAACGACCACCCCGAGCGCCTGCCCAACCTGCAACTGGTGCAAAAACTGGGCGCCGGGGTCGAAACCATCGTCAGCAACCCCAACCTGCCGGATCATGTACGCGTGGCACGGTTGAAACCGGATGCGCCCGCTCAGGAAATCGCCGAGTGGTTCGTGGCCTATGTCCTGCGCCATCAACGTCACATGACCTTTCACGAAGCTGCCCAGCGCCGCGCGGAATGGCTGCCCAAAGCCCCTCTTTATGCCCCCGAAACTGTGGTCGGAGTTCTCGGGTTGGGCCATATCGGCGCTCGCAGTGCCCGAATGCTGCGGGCTGTCGGGTTTCAGGTGATGGGCTGGAGCCGCTCCCCCAAACAGATCGACGGCGTGACCTGTCTGCACGGCGATGCCGCCCTGCCCGAACTACTGGGCCAGTGCGACCACGTTTGCGCAATCCTGCCTTCGACCCCTCAGACCGTCGGGCTGTTCGACGCCCGGATGCTGGCCGCCATGAAACCCGGCAGTCAGCTATTGAACGCGGGCCGAGGTGATTTGATTGATGAAACCGCGCTGATCGCTGCCCTGGACAGCGGCACGCCGGGCCATGCGGTGCTGGATGTGACCTCGAAAGAACCTCTGCCCTCTGACAACCCACTCTGGGCGCATCCGGGCGTCACCATCACGCCGCATGTCTCCGGCTGGCATCTGGGCGAGGCTCTGGCAGATGTGGGTGAAAATTTTCAAAGGCTGACCGCCGGGCAAGCCCTGCTGCACGAGGTCGACAGAGCGCGCGGCTACTGATCCCGGATCAGGGCGTCAGGATCCAGTTGCCGCCCGCATCGCGGCAGCGGCGGGTTCTGACCTCTCGGGCCTGATCCGATCCTTCGGGCTGGATAAAGTGTTGCAGATGAACGCAATTGTCACGGACATCCCGGACACGGATCGTCCCTTTTGATCCGGTCGCGTCGTTCGCCCAGTTGCGCTCCTCACCAACACGGGGGGTCGCACCCGCCAACATTGCATCGGCTGTCGCATTCACGACCTCAAAATCCGCAGGGGTCAGGCCCATTTCCGAGATGATTCGCGACAATGGCTTTGCCTGCGCGACGGTAACCGCGCCAAGAACAATAACCGCTGCCAGTGTAGAAGAAATCCAGGCTTTCATGATCGCCTCGCCTTGCTGAAAAAGATTTGCATTCAAGACTATACCGCCCGCGAACCGGGGCCAAGCCCTGTTGGGCGACCTTCAAATTATCCCGAACAAACCTATCGCAACTCTGCCGCTAGGACCGGTGAGGCAATCCCCGCATAGTTCCTAAACCACCAAGCAGAGGCACATGATGGCACATCCCACCTACTACGCGCCCACAGGCGGCCACCCCGGTCAGGACCAGCTTTTGACCGACCGCGCCATGTTCACCGAGGCCTATGCGGTCATCCCCAAAGGCACCATGCGCGACATCGTCACCAGTGCACTGCCGTTCTGGGACAAGACCCGGCTTTGGGTGCTGTCCCGTCCCCTCAGCGGATTTGCCGAGACCTTTTCGCAATACATCATGGAGGTTCAACCTGGCGGCGGCAGCGACCGCCCCGAGACCGACCCGCAGGCGCAGGGCGTGCTGTTCGTTGTCGAAGGCGCGGTGACGCTGACACTGGGCGGCGCGGTGCACCAATTGGACACAGGCGGATACGCGTATATTCCAGCCGGTTCCGAGTGGACCCTGCACAACAACACCGAAGAAACCGCCCGTTTCCACTGGGTCCGCAAGGCGTATGAAGCCGTCCCCGGCCTGCCCGCCCCCGATCCGATCATCACCAATGAACGCGACGTGACCCCTGTCGAGATGCCAGGCACCGAAGGTCGCTGGTCCACCACCCGTTTCGCCGATCCGCAGGACCTGCGCCACGATATGCATGTGAACATCGTCAATTTCGAACCCGGCGGCGTGATCCCCTTTGCCGAAACGCATGTGATGGAGCACGGCCTCTATGTGCTTGAAGGCAAGGCCGTCTACCGGCTCAATCAGGATTGGGTCGAGGTCGAGGCCGGCGATTACATGTGGCTGCGCGCCTTCTGCCCGCAGGCGTGTTACGCAGGCGGTCCGAGGCGATTTCGCTATCTGCTCTACAAGGACGTGAACCGGCACATGCCGCTGTCGTTGCCCAAACGCTGACGCCAAATCGGCTTTTTCCGGCACGGGGGTTCACAGAAGCGCTTTAATCTGGTGAAATAACACAGGTTTTTAGCACTGGAGATTGTTCAATGGTACTGCGCGGATCGATGCTGGCACTGGCAACTGTAGTTGGCCTGACGGCCCTAGAGGCGACCCCCGTTGCCGCCAAAGAGGAAACCAAATCGGTATTCGTCATGAGCCGCACATGGGCTGTAACGCAGGTTTCGGACGCTCCGGTCGTCTATCGCGCCACCCGCGACAACAACAATCTGAACCCGTTTGGCCCACCGCCGCGCTTGCGCACCATTCAAGCGATGGCGGCCATTCAGGCGGCAACCGGGTGCAAGGCGATTAGGACCAGCATGTATCAGAACATCTCAGGCCAGTTCTTCTCGCAGGTCAGCTGCAACTAACCTCAGGTCGAAACGGGCATTGAGGTCAACGCAACCCGCTGCCATAGCTTGCGCATGAAACTTGCGATCAACGGATTCGGCCGGATCGGCCGCACGATTCTTCGGCAGCTGCTGGCTTTGCCGCAGGACAGTGATGTGGAACTGGTGCTGGTCAACGATATCGCACCGCTCGAAACCTGTGCCTATCTGTTCAAATACGACAGCACTTTCGGCCCATATCCTGGCGCGGTCGAGGCCGGTGACGAGGCCCTCGTGGTGGACGGCCACACCATCCCGGTCACCCACAGCCCAGACCTGTCGCGCGTTGATCTGACCAGGGTCGATGTTCTGATGGATTGCACCGGAGTCGCACGCACTTCGGACGTGGCCGGTCAGGGGCTGACCGCAGGGGCAGGCAAAGTGCTGATCTCCGGCCCCTCGCCCGCCACCGAGGTGACCATCGTTCTGGGCGCGAATGAAGGGCAGTTGGGCAACGCCCGGATCGTGTCGAACGCATCCTGCACCACCAACGGGCTGGCTCCGCTGGTCAAAGTAGTGGACGGAATCGCAGGCATCGCCTCGGCCCATATGACAACGATCCACTGCTATACCAACAGCCAGCCAATGGTGGACGCGCCGCGCGGCGGTCTCGCCCGGTCCCGCGCAGGAGCGCTGTCCATGGTCCCCACGACGACCAGCGCCACGCATCTGATCGACGAGGTCATGCCCCACCTCGCAGGCCGCATCTCAGGCGCAGCTGTCCGCGTTCCAACCGCCAGCGTCTCCGCCGTTGATCTGGTCACGACCCTTGATCGCGGCATGTCCGCCGCCGAGTTTGAAACCGAACTGCGCAAAGCCGTCGCCCACTCTTCCGTTCTGGGCTGGACCGACCACCCGCTGGTGTCCTCAGATTTGCGGACCCGGCCGGAATCGCTGGTCATCGCGGGCCCCGAAACCCGAATGGTCGGAGATCGTCAGGTGCGTATCTTCGGCTGGTATGACAACGAATGGGGCTTTTCGGCACGAATGCTCGACGTCGCCCGCCTGATGGCACAACCCTGACCCCTGCGAGACCGCAGCGGGCGGGCTTGCCCGCGCGCTGCCCGGCCCAACGGGTCTCAAGCATCTTTGATGCGCCCGGGACCGGGCGGGAGAGCGCCTCTACGCAGACACCACCTCATAGTGTTCATCAAACCAGACCTCTTCCAAGTTTGCGCCCTCTCCAATCCGGTCGACAACGGCAAACAGACCCGGAGCGTGCAGCGGTGCCAGAACCCCATGCCAGGTGCCCCGATGATAATTCACCGCCTGTCCGGGCGCGGAGACGAAAGCCAAAGGCGCACCCGGATGCCCGTCCACATCCGGCGCGACGACGACCAGAAACGGATGCGGCGTCATCGGGATGAAGGCCTGACTGCCCTCGGGGTGCCGCTCGACCATGTCCAGTCGATAGGGCAAGCTGCGCGGATTGGCCTTGAACAGGCTGATCCCGGCACGCCCGTCGGAAAAATCCAACCGCGCGCGGTCATGGTACCGGCCACACTGCCCCTGATTGATGATCTTGTCCGGCTCGCCTGCAACGTCCAGCACATCCCCAAAGGGCGCAAAGGCTTCTGCGGTCAGCGGCGCGGAAACGATCCGGCGGCTCATGCGGGCAAAACGTCCTGCAAACGGAACTCTGCGATCCGTTCGACCTGACGACAGGCCTCGGCAAATTCCATATCCCGATCCTGTTCGATCCGCCGCTGAAACGCCTGCAGGATCGAGGCCTTATCGTGATCACGCACCGCAATGATAAACGGAAAACCGAACTTCTCGGTGTAACGCTGGTTCAAATTGGTGAAGGTCTCGCGTTCGTCATCCGTCAAAGCATCCAACCCCGCCGAGGCCTGCTCGGACGTGCTTTCCTGCGTCAGCCGCTTGGCCTGCACCAGCTTGCCCGCCAGATCCGGATGCGCTGTCAACACGCCCAGACGTTCCTCATCCGAGGCTGAGCGGAACATGCGCGACAGTGCGTTGTGCAATCCCCCCGCTGTGTCATGAGCCGGCCCAAGTTCCAGATCAAAGGCGCGCTCCGCGATCCAAGCGGAATGCTCGAAAATGCCCCCATAAGCCGCGACAAACGCATCCCGATTCATCTGCGATGGCTTCGGGTGCTGCACGGCAGGATGTTGCGCTGCCCAGTGTTCAGCAATCTGCAACCGCGTCGCAAACCATACATCCGAAAACCCGCGCGCATAGTCCAGAAACCGCTTCAACGCCATCAACCGCCCGGGTCGCCCGATCAGGCGACAATGCAAACCGATCGACAGCATTTTCGGCGCGCCCGTCTCACCCTCGGCGTAAAGCGCATCGAAACTGTCCTTCAAATAGGTGTAGAACTGATCGCCCGAGTTGAACCCCTGCGGCGTGGCAAAGCGCATATCGTTGCAGTCCAGTGTATACGGCACGATCAACTGATCCCGACCGCCGGTCTGCATCCAATAGGGAAGATCATCGGCATAGGTATCGGCGACATAGTCAAAGCCGCCCTCTTCAGCCACCAGCCGAACAGTGTTTTCGGAACAGCGCCCGGTATACCATCCGCGCGGGCGTTCACCTACGACTTCTGTATGCAGCCGGATGGCCTCGTCTATCTGCGCACGTTCCTCATCCTCGGGCATGTCCTTATGCTCGATCCATTTCAGACCATGGCTGGCGATCTCCCACTCCGCCGACTTCATCGCCGCCACCTGATCCGGCGACCGGGCCAAGGCCGTCGCCACGCCATAAACCGTGATTGGAACGTTCTGCATCAAACGATGTAGGCGCCAGAACCCCGCACGAGAACCGTATTCATAGATCGTTTCCATATTCCAGTGGCGCTGCCCGGGCCATGCCGCAGCACCCACGGTCTCTGACAGAAAGGCCTCGGACGCGGCATCACCGTGCAGAATGTTGTTCTCGCCGCCCTCTTCGTAATTCAGCACGATCTGTACAGCCAGCTTGGCACCACCCGGCCATTTGGCATCGGGTGGGTTGGCTCCGTATCCGATCATGTCACGAGGGTATCGAGGCGGCTGCATGGCATCTTCCGTTCTTGTGCTTTTCGTCAGCCTTAGCCCAGAAACGCGCGATTGATTATCAAGCTAATCCGAACGCAGTTTCCGGTTCTTTCGGCATTTCCACTGTTTCTAACTTTGCGCCACACTGCGACAAACCTAAAGGCAAATCAAAGGAGATCCCCGTGGCTGGCTATCTGACAACCCACGTTTTGGACACGGCACGCGGCTGCCCAGCCGAGGGGCTGCGGATTGCCCTGTTTGAGATCACCGGGGAAATCCGCCGCAAACTGGCGGAGTCTGAGACCAATTCCGACGGCCGCACCAACGGCCCGATCCTGCCGCAAGAAGCCTTCAAAACAGGCTCTTATGAGCTGGTTTTCTTTGCCGGAGACTATCTGCGTGCCACGGGCCAAACCGCCGAGGAACCACTGTTTCTGGATCAAGTGCCGATCCGCTTCGGCATGTCTGACGCAGATGCGCACTACCACGTACCCTTGTTGCTATCGCCTTACGGTTACTCGACTTATCGGGGTAGCTGAACACTCCGCATAAGGCTCCCGCCCGTCGGCTGCCCCTGACGGGCGCCTCCCGTTGGGCAAAGCGCCACGCCTTTCAGGCGCGTCGCGGTCCCAGTTTCACTATCCCGTATCGCATACTCAAGCGCGACCGCGCCGAAGTCACTGCGGGCGAAATTCGCAAATCACGGCCAGCAGCGGACATGCTGCCCAGATCGTAGACGCGAACAAAAGTGCGGATATTGTCGAGGCAGGGCATCTTATCGTTTTTTTTGATACGTTTTGACAATATACGGGAATACCGGAAAAGCCCGTTTGCCTAGTGTGGCGATAACTTACCGGAGAGACCTCTCATGTTCGATTTCGCCGCGTCCTGGGATTGAATGGCATTTGTCGTGCGCTGGCTGCACGTCATCACTGCGATCGCCTGGATCGGATCGTCCTTCTACTTCATCGCGCTGAACCTTGGCCTGAACCGCAACATCTCCGGCCCGGCGGATGGCGAGGAATGGCAGGTTCATGGCGGCGGTTTCTATCACATCCAAAAAAAAACCTGGTCCCGCCCGAGCGGATGCCGGACCACCTGACCTGCTTCGAATGGGAAAACTATGCGACGCGGCTCAGCGGTGCCGGGCTGCTGATGATCATCTATTGGGTCGGCGGAGAGTTGTATCTGATCGACACGGAAAAAGCCGACCTTGCGCTGTGGCAGGGGATTCTGATCTCGGCCGCTTCACTGACCGTGGGCTGGCTGATCTATGACTTCCTGTGCAAGTCCGGGCTGGGAGAGCGCCCCACCCTTCTTATGGTGCTGCTTTTCGTCCTGCTGGTGGCAATGGGCTGGGGTTATAATCAGATCTTCACTGGCCGCGGATGATGCTGCAACTGGGGGCGTTCACCGCAACGATCATGACGGCATACGTGTTCTTCATCATAATGCCGAACCAGCGCATCGTCGTGGATGACCTAAAAAACGGCCGCACGCCGGACCCGAAATGCGGCAAGATCGCCAAGCTGCGGTCGACCCATAACAACTATCTGACGTTGCCGGTCGTGTTCCTGGTGCTGTCGAACTACTACCCGCTGGCCTTTGCGACCGAATTCAATTGGATCATCGCCGCACTGGTCTTTCTGATGGGTGTCACCATTCGGCACTATTTCAACACCCGCCACGCCCGCGCAGGGAACCCGACCTGGGCCGTAACCGCGCTGCTGTTCATTGCCATCATGTGGCTGTCCACTGCGCCCATGTACAAACCGCTGGAAGAGGCCGAGGCGCAACCACTCACGCCTTATGAACAGAAATTCGCCGCTGCAGACGGATTTGAAGAAGCGCATGATGTCGTACTGGGTCGCGGCTCCATGTGTCATGCACGCGAACCGGTGTGGGAGGGTATTCAATGGGCCCCAAGGGGCGTTCTGCTGGAAACCGAAGGGGATATTGCCCGCAACGCCAAAAAAAATCTATCTGCAGGCGGGCGTCAGCCACGCCATGCCCCCCGCCAACGTGACATATATGGAACCCGAAGACCGCGAAGCGATCATTCGCTGGTTCCGTAATGCCGGGTCCTGACCACAACATATCCCGTTAAATCGGCAGACTCTTCGAAATATCTTTCCCTGTGTGGAAACTGATGCTCTAACATGAATGTAATCAACCGTTGCTTTGCATAAGACGGTGAAATTGATTTCGACTTGGGGCAGTTGGAGCCATTCGATGCGGGGAAAAAAGCCAAAGGGCTTTGTGAAATATTGCCTTATTGGTGCGATTGCCGCCCTGCCCTCTTCTTTGGCCGCGCTTGAAACCACGGTTTCCGCACCCGGCGCCCCGAAAGCTTTGATCGAACGCATCGAGGAGACGTCCTCGGTCGCCACCGCCGAAGACAGGGGACTGGACACGCCGCTCGAAATCCTGTCCGCCGCCTTGTCCGATTACCGCACCATTGTTCAGATTCTGTATGACGAAGGCTATTTCAGCCCGGTCGTCAGTATCAAGCTGGACGGGCAGGAAGCTGCTGACATGAGCTCGCTTACTGTGCCCAACGCAATCAACCGTGCCGTCATCACAGTGAACCCCGGCCCCACCTTCACCTTTGGCACCGCCATTGTTGACCCCGTCGCGCAGGGCACCGTTCTGCCCGAAGAGTTTGCCACCGGCAAGCTGGCCACGACCGGGGCTATTCAACAGGCGGCCTCGGCCGGGGTGCAGGGCTGGCGCGATACCGGCCACGCCAAGGCCGAGGTTGAAGGTCAAAAGGTTATCGCCCGCCACGCGCAGAGGCGTCTGGACGCCGAGATCGACCTTGCACCGGGTCCGCGTCTGACCTTTGGCAAGATGATCATCAAAGGCGACACGGATGTACGTCACCGGTCGATTGAAAAGATTGCCGGATTCCCCTCGGGCGAGGTTTTTTCACCGGCAAAGATTCAGAAGGTCGGCACGCGTTTGCGCCGCACCGGAACGTTTAGCGTCGTTTCGATCGAGGAACATGAGACGCCCAATCCGGACGGCACGCTGGATTTCGATGCCACGTTTGAAGACATGCCCAAACGCCGCCTGACCTTTGGGATCGAAGCAGCATCCAACGCCGGGCTGGACGTAACCGCGACGTGGACGCACCGCAACGTATTCCGCCGCGCCGAACGACTGAGGTTCGAAGCCGCGCTGCGAAACATCGGCGGAACCGAAGATCTGGATGGTCGTATAGGCCTGCGCTTGGATCAACCCGACCGTTTGGGTCCGGATGACAACACGTTTTGGAGCGCTTTGCTCGAGCGGCGCAACACCGAGAACTACAATGTGACCGTCGCTTCGCTGGCTTATGGTGCGCGGCGCACCTTTTCAGACCGCCTCTACGCCGAAGCCGCAGCCGGGTTCCAATGGTCTGACGCGGATGATGCATATGGCGATGGCCGCAAGTTCCGCTATTTCATCATCCCGTTCCGGTCGGAATGGGATGAACGTGACAGCAAAGTCAGCGCGACACGCGGGTTTTATCTGGATTCTCAAGCCATGCCATTTGCCGGACTGTCCGGCACACAGAATGGCATTCGGCTGTTCTTTGACGGGCGCGGCTATACCAGCCTGAATACAGGTGGGCGGCTGGTTCTAGCGGGTCGCGTCCAGCTGGGGTCTGTGATCGGCCCTTCTGCAAGCGGTGTGACGCCGGATTTCCTGTTCTTCTCGGGCGGTGCGGGAACCGTGCGCGGGCAACCTTACGAAAGCCTTGGCATCCCGGTCAACGGCGGTGTCGCGGGGGGTAAGTCCTTTCTGGGACTGTCCGGCGAAGTTCGCGGAAAAGTCACCGAGGCAATATCCCTTGTCGGGTTCTACGATTTCGGTACCGTGGATACATCGTCCTTTATCGGCAGCGATGCCGAGTATCATTCAGGTGCCGGGCTTGGCGTCAGGTATGATCTGGGCGGGTTCGGCCCGCTGCGTCTGGACCTGGCCTTGCCTGTTCAGGGCGATACTGGCGATGGGTTGCAATTCTATATCGGGATCGGACAGGCATTTTGATACGGCGTTATTCATATCCTGTTGTGACTACGGTGCTGATCCTGACGGCACCGCCTGTCATCGCGCGGGAGGATGATGGCGGCGGCAGCATGCTAGAGCGGTTCCTTCAGGATACGCTCTCGGGCGATGACCAGAACGTCACCGTCAAGGGCCTACAGGGGGCGCTGAGCGCACGGGCCACAATTCAGGAGATCACCGTCTCGGACGATGAAGGCGTCTGGCTGACCATCAAGGATGCCGAACTGGACTGGAACCGGCTGGCCCTGATCCGGGGACGGTTCTCGGTAAACGCCTTGACCGCGCAGGAAATAGACATTGCCCGCACTCCTGGCACGACTACGAAAGAAGAACTGCCCGCCTCGGCCGAAACGCAACCCTTTCAACTGCCTGAACTGCCTGTTTCCATTGAAATTGGTGAAATCCGGGTGGATGAGCTTTTGCTGGGTGAGCCTCTGATCGGAGTCTCAGCTGCCCTGTCCGTGACCGGGAACCTATCGCTGGCCGATGGAGCGCTGGACACCAATCTGGACATCACTCGACTGGACCGGGCAGGTGACAGGATAAAGCTTGCCGCCGGGTTCCAGAACTCATCGCGAGAAATCAATCTGGATTTAGATATGAATGAGGCCGAAGGCGGCCTGATTTCCACCGCATTAAAAATCCCTGACAGCCCACCGATTGGCTTTACGGCCAAAGGCGCCGGGCCGCTAACGGATTTCACCGCCGACATTGTGCTGAGCAGTGACAAGCAGCCGCGCGTAACCGGTCAGGTCCAACTGCGCGCGGCAGAAAGCGGCGCAGCAGACGGCATCGCCTTTACCGCCGATCTGGGTGGTGACCTGACGCCGTTCATGGCCGAGGATCTGGACCCATTCTTTGGCCCGAAAACGCGGCTTTTCGTGGACGGTCAGACCAAACCCGAAGGCGCGTTGGACATCCCTGATCTAGAGTTGACCACGCAGGCACTGGACCTGAAGGGTGAACTGCAACTGGCCGAAGGCGGCACCCTGCAGCTTGCGGCTTTGCAGGGCCGGATTACCCCGCCGGACGGGGATACCGTGGTGTTGCCGGTCGCGGGTGGAGATACCTCGATCGAGGCCGCACAGATTTCTGCCCTGTTCGATCAGAAAAACGGAAACCTGTGGGATCTGAGCCTGACGGCAGACGCGTTTCAGTCTCCGCAGGGGAAACTGGACAACGCCCGGATCACCGCTCAGGGCACATTGGAACAGGGTGAGGCGTTTTCAATCGCCGGTGATCTTCAGGCCATCGTTGACGGTATCGACCTGAACGATCAGGCATTGAACACCGCTTTGGGAGACCGCATCACGCTGGACGGTCAGTTCGACTATGGCAGCGATCAAGCCGTAAACCTCTCGGGATTCGAGTTGGTCGGGACCGACTATACATTGGCACTGGACGCGCTGATTGACGGGTTGGACAGCGGGTTGACGGTTGATGGATCAGCCACGCTCAGGGCGTCGGACCTGTCACGGTTTTCAGAGCTGGCGCAGATGGATCTGGGTGGTACAGCTACGGCGCGGGTCGAGGGCAAAGGCTCTCCTTTGGAGCGCAGCTTTGACGGCAAGGTAGTGGTCGAAGGCCGCGATCTGGTCACCGGGCGCGACGACATCGACCCTGTCATCAAGGGCGAGACGACGATCACGCTGGATGCCAGCCGCGGCAGCGACGGCATCGCCATCCGCGAGTTCGACCTGAACAGCGAAGCCGCGCAGGCGCAGGCCAGCGGTGAGGTTACGACACCCGACGGAAACGTGACCATTGACGGGCAAGCCAGCGTAAACGCACCTGACCTGTCGGTCTTCTCCGGTCTGGCCAAACGCAACCTCAGCGGTGCCCTGCAGGCTGAACTGGACGGCAAAGGCACGGTGCAGACGCTGGAATTCGACGGCACGGCCAACGTGACCGGGCAGGATATCAAGACCGGGATGGCCGATATTGATCCCCTGCTGACCGGCAAAACCGCTATCACTTGGGACGGTGCGCGCACGACCGAACGGATCGAAATTCGCGAGGCGACAGTAAATGGTACCGCCCTGACCGCCCAAGTCGCCGCGACAGTTGATGACCCAACTGGTGATTTGGCAGTGGATGGCAACGCACGCGTAAATGCCCCTGACCTTTCGTTGTTTTCAGGTCTGGCCAAACGCGATCTGGCTGGTTCGATTTCGGCAAACCTGCAAGGTAATGCTGCCCTTGCCAGCAAAGCCTTTGACATTCAGGGCGATGTGGATGCGGACGACATTCAAACCGGCATCGAAATGGTCGACAAACTGATCCGGGGTCGCACGACCCTGGATATCGATGCTGAAAAGGGCGAGGAAGGGGTGGATATTCGCACTTTCCGCCTGAAAGGCACAGCCCTTTCCGCCAGCGCGTCTGGCAAACTGGACCGTGAAGCCGGAGGGTTGGATTTCACTGCTCAGCTTGATGATCTGTCCCGTGTCCTGACCACAATGTCTGGCCCGCTGACATTGGATGGAAATGTCGCCCCAACCAGATCGGGGCTTGAGGGCACCATGCGGCTGAACGGGCCGGACAGCTCTTACGCCTCGCTGACCGGAACCGTCGATACCGATGGTTCGGCGGATGTGGATTTCGACGCCAAACTGAACAAGATCGAGCGTTTTGCACCCGAATTCCCGGGCACCATCGCGGCAACCGGAAACGCCAAGCGCAACAGCGGTGTTTGGACTATTGACGGCTCGGCCAATGGCCCCGCCGAAATCAGTAGTATTGTCAAAGGCACCTTTGATGAAAACAGCGGCGAAGCCGATCTGCAGGCGCAGGGCAGTGTAAACCTGGGTATTGCCAACCTGTTTATCTCGCCCAACAAGATCGACGGAACAGCCCGGCATAACTTGCGACTGAAAGGCAAGCCCGCACTGGAATCGCTCAGCGGCTCTATCACCACATCCGGCACGTCGTTTGCGATCCCCGATATCGGGCAAACAGTCACCGGTATCAGCGGATCGGTCGAGTTGGCACAAAGTCGGGCTACGATCTCGCTGAATGGTGGTATGCGCGCGGGCGGCAATTTTACTGTCTCGGGTCCCGTGGATTTGACGCCACCACTTAACGCGAACATCGTCACACGCCTCAACCAGCTCGTGCTCACCGACAAGCTGCTTTATGAAACCACGCTAGACGGTGAGATCGCCATGACCGGGGCGTTGGCGGGTAACAGCACCATTTCCGGGCAGATTACGTTCGAAGAGACCAACATAAACCTCGCAGCCGCGACCGGTGCAGTCGGAGCTGCTCCGATCCCCGAAATCCAGCATATCAACGAGAGTCAGGCAGGTTTTATCACCCGTGAAAGAGCACGGCTGGTTGTCGACGAGAATGCAACCCAAAGCGACTCACGCATCGCTTTGGACATCAGCTTGCTGGCCCCCAAAGCGGTTTTCGTGCGTGGACGCGGCGTGAATGCCGAACTGGGCGGGAGCTTGTTCATCCGTGGCACGACAACTTCGGTCGTACCATCCGGGCAGATTCAGCTGATCCGGGGTAATTTCGACATTCTGGGTCGCAGGCTGGGCCTGACCAAAGGAATCGTCACGCTGCAGGGCGATTTGAAACCGTATATCGAGTTCGCCTCGTCAACCAGCACCTCTGAAGGCACCGCCACAATCGAAATCGCTGGCCCGCTGGATGCGCCCGAAGTCGATGTCTATTCAGACCCCGAGCGCCCTGCCGAAGAGGCGCTGGCAATGCTGTTGTTCGGCAACCGTTTCTCGGAACTGTCGCCGTTCGTCGTCGCGCAAATGGCGGCTTCGCTTGCCCAGCTCAGCGGTGCCGGGGGAGATGCTACAAAAGGCGTCCGTGAAGCAACCGGCCTGGATACCATCGACGTCGGAACAGCAGAAGGAGGAGGCGGTGTATTAGGAGGTGGCGCTTACCTCAGCGACAACCTTTACACAGATTTCAGCGTCAACACTGAGGGCGACACCGAAGTGAACCTGAATCTGGACGTTACCGAAAGCTTCACCGTGCGCGGCACTGTGGACGGACGCGGTGAAACCGGGCTTGGTGTGTTTTTCCAGCGAGACTACTAACCACTCCGCCGGATACCTATTGGTTGCCCAACTTGCAGGGCGGCAGGCAGCCCGGTGTGATCCCCGACCATACGGTCCAGCCGGGCGACTGCCCATTCCGGGTAGGGCTCTGATCGTCCGGTAGTGTGGCTGACATTCATGAACAGCGCTTCCTGCGTGGCGCAGACCGCGTTGTCTTTTCCTGACAGCATCTGCGCAAAATAGTGGCCGCGCTTTTGGTCTGAATCCAGCATCCGAAAGTGAAAATAGAACGGCTCGTCCGGCTGAAGTTCACGCAGGAAATTCATGTGGGATTGCAGGACATACGGCCCCTGCCCCAGCGCTTTGACCTGCACCTCACCCAGCCCAAGGTGATCGACCATCAGCTTTTCCAGCGCCATATCGAAGGCCACGCCGTAAAAACCCACGTTCATGTGGCCGTTATAGTCGACCCAGTCTGGCAGAACCGAGAACCCCCGAATTTCAACCGGCGCGTCATAAGGGCCGTCATGCCCGCTGAGAGGTTTATTCATCGGTGTCCTCCTCAAAGATCGCGACAGCACGTACGAAGCCTGCAGACGCGCCTTTGATCTTGAAAGGGAAGCACGAGATTTCAAACCCGGTAGGCGGCAGGTCTTCGAGGTTGGTCAGCTTTTCGATATGGCAATAGCCGATCTCCATCGAGGCGCGATGGCCCTCCCAGATGATCGAGGCGTCCTTGGTCTCTGCATATTCCTGTGCGGTCAGGGGAAAAGGTGCGTCCCAGCTCCAAGCGTCCGTTCCGGTCACGCGCACGCCGCGTTCGGTCAGGTACAAGGTCGCCTCGCGCCCTATTCCGCAGCCCTTCATCAGATAGTCGGGTTGTCCATACCGGGTGCCGGCAGCGGTGTTCACGATCACGATATCCAGCGGCTGCAGGTCATGACCGATCCGTTTCAGCTCGGCCTCGACATCGGCCGCAGTCGCGACATAGCCATCGTCAAAATGGCGGAAATCCAGTTTCACGCCGGGGTTCATGCACCATTCCAGCGGCACCTCGTCGATGGTGATCGCCCGTTCGCCGTTATTCATGGTCGAATGATGGTGATACGGCGCATCCAGATGAGTGCCGTTATGGGTGGCAAGCTGCAGCCGCTCGATGGCCCAACCCTCGCCGCCCGGCAGGTCGTCTTTCTGCAGTCCCGGGAAAAACGCCATGACCTGTTCAGCGGTCTGATCGTGGGTCAGATACTCGATCTCGGGCAGCATGATCGGCGGGTCGGAGACAATTCCGGTTTCCAGCGGCACGGACAGATCGACAAAACGGCGAGCCATATGCTCCTCCATCACCAAGGTGATGACAGGTTTGGCCGCAAGCAACACTCTGTCAAGGAAAGAAAAAAGGCGACCCAAGGGGCCGCCTTTTCACATTTATAAATGGTGGTCTTATTCCGCCGCGATGGCGTCTTCGATCTTTTCGACCCGGATCGCCGAGAACTTGAACTCGGGGATTTTGCCATAAGGGTCGATGGCCGAGTTGGTCAGGATGTTCGCCGCCGCCTCGACATAAGCAAACGGGATGAACACCATATCCTCGGCAATCGCCCGATCGGCCCGCGCCATGATCTCGATCGAGCCACGACGGGTGGTCAGACGGATCATCTCGCCCGGCTCAATCCCCATCAGTTTCAGCGTACGGGGGTTCAGCGAACAGTTCGCCTCGGGCTCCACCGCATCCAGAACGTTGGACCGGCGGGTCATCGACCCGGTGTGCCAATGCTCCAACTGACGGCCGGTGGTGGCGATCATCGGATATTCCTCATCCGGAGCCTCATCCGGTGGGATGACGCTGGCCGGGGTGAACCGGGCCTTGCCGTCCGCACGCGGGAAGCCGTCGCCGAACACAATCGCCTGCCCCGGGTCTGTCTCGGACAGCGACGGATAGGTGATGGTCTCGGTCTCCAGCCGCTCCCACGTGATGTTGTTGAGCGAGTTCATCGTCAACTTCATCTCGGCAAAGACCTGTGACACATCGGTGTAATCCCAGTTCAGGCCGATGCGCTGCGCCAGTTCGACGGTGATCTTCCAATCCTCACGCGCCTCACCCGGAGGGGTCACAGCCGGACGCACACGCTGTACCTGACGGTTGGTGTTCGACACGGTGCCGTTCTTCTCATACAGCGCCGAGGCCGGCAGGATGATGTCGGCATAGTTCGCCGTCTCGGTCAGGAAGATGTCCTGCACGATCATCAGCTCCAGCTTGGCCAGCGCATCGCGGGCGTGGTTCACATCTGGGTCGGACATGGCCGGGTTTTCACCCATGATGTACATGCCCTTGATGTTGCCCTGATACGCCTGATCGATGATCTCGGTCACCGTCAGACCCTTCTCGTTCGAGAAGTCGTCCGAGTTCCAGACATCGTTAAACTTGGCGCGAATGCCATCGTCGGTCACGGTCTGGTAGTCTGGCAGGAACATCGGGATCAGACCGGCGTCCGAGGCACCCTGCACGTTGTTCTGACCGCGCAGCGGGTGCAGACCCGCGCCGGGTTTACCAACGTTGCCGGTCATCAGAGCCAGCGAAATCAGGCAGCGTGAGTTATCCGTGCCGTGGATGTGCTGGCTAACGCCCATCCCCCAGAAGATCAGACCAGCCTTGGCCTGCGCAAAGGTACGCGCGAC
The DNA here is from genome assembly GCF_056536985.1 of Ruegeria sp. CH8. Taxonomy (NCBI): domain Bacteria; kingdom Pseudomonadati; phylum Pseudomonadota; class Alphaproteobacteria; order Rhodobacterales; family Roseobacteraceae; genus Ruegeria; species Ruegeria sp. CH8. The sequence goes on from NZ_JBQFQR010000004.1 coordinate 205,805, forward strand.
ACGGCGCAGCTGATCCGGTTCGATGCCGCAGATCGGCGACATCGCCTCGGGTGTGAACTGGCGCAGATGCTCTTTCTCGGCTTCCCAGTTCTCGGTCCAGCGGTGAATGTACTGGCTGTCATAGAGCTCTTCTTCGACGATCACGTTCATGATCGCGTTGAGCATCGAGACATCGGCACCCGGACGGAACTGCAGCATTTCGTCCGCGAACTTGCGCATGCCAACGCCGCGCGGATCCATCACAATCAGCTTGCCGCCGCGCTTGGCGAACTGCTTGAAGTAGGTCGCCGCAACCGGGTGGTTCTCGATCGGGTTCGAACCGATGATGATCGCAACATCCGCGTTTTCGATCTCGTTGAACGTCGCGGTCACTGCGCCGGAGCCCACGTTCTCGATCAGAGCAGCAACGGACGACGCGTGGCACAGACGGGTGCAGTGGTCGACGTTGTTGTGCTTAAAGCCCTGACGGATGAACTTCTGGAACAGATATGCTTCTTCGTTGGTGCACTTGGCCGAACCAAAGCCTGCAACGCTGCGCGGATCTTCTTCGCGCAGCGTTTTCAGCTTGGTGGCGGCCAGATCCATCGCCTCTTCCCACGTCGCTTCGCGGAAATGGGTCGACAGGTTGCCCGGATCAACGTTTAGACCTTTGGCTGGTGCGTCCTCACGACGGATCAGCGGTTTGGTCAAACGGTGTGGGTGGTGGATATAGTCAAAGCCGAAGCGACCTTTGACGCACAGACGGCCTTCGTTTGCGGGGCCGTTGATGCCCTCGACATATTTGACCTTACCGTCCTTGACCTTCAACGAGACTTTACAGCCCACACCGCAGAACGGGCAGACGCTTTCGGTCTCAGAATCGTAGTCCTTGCTGTCGCCTTTCTGCTGGTCGTCCAGCACAGTGGCGGGCATCAGGGCGCCGGTCGGACAGGCCTGAACGCATTCCCCACAGGCAACACAAGTCGAATCGCCCATCGGGTCGTTCTGGTCAAACACCACTTGCGCGGTGTGGCCACGACCGGCCATGCCGATCACGTCATTCACCTGCACTTCGCGGCAGGCACGGACGCAGAGGTTGCAGTTGATGCAGGCGTCCAGATTGACGCGCATCGCAACGTGGCTGTCATCCAGCAGTGGGATCTTCTCGACCTCTTTCGCAGGGAAACGGCTGCCGCTGACATCGTTCAGCTTGGCCATATCCCAGAAATGGCTGGAGGTGTCGTGCGCCTCTTCGGGCTGATCAGCAACCAACAATTCCATGACCATGGCGCGTGATTTCTCGGCACGGTCACTGTCGGTCTTGACGACCATACCGTCCGCCGCGGGACGAATGCACGAGGCGACCAGCGTGCGCTCGCCTTCCACCTCAACCATACAGGCGCGGCAGTTGCCGTCGGGGCGATAGCCCGGCTGTGGCTTGTGACACAGGTGCGGGATAGTGAACCCCTGCCCCTTGGCGGCTTCCCAGATGGTCCAGCCCTCGGGGACGGTGACATCTTCGCCGTTCAGGTTGAAGGTGACGGTCTTGTTTGGGCTTGCATCAAGCATGGCTCTGTCTCCCTCAGATTTCGTCAGCGAAATGTTTCATGACAAGACGGATCGGGTTCGGAGCAGCCTGCCCCAGACCGCAAATCGATGCATCGCCCATAACCTGACACAGGTCTTCCAGCAGGTCCTGATCCCATTTGTCGGCCTGCATCAGCTTCACCGCCTTTTCGCAGCCCGCCCGGCAGGGCGTACACTGGCCGCAGCTTTCGTCTTCAAAAAAGCGCAGCATGTTCAGCGCCGCATCGCGGGCGGTATCCTGATCGGACAGAACCACCACCGCAGCGGAGCCGATGAAGGTGCCATGCGGTTGCAAGGTGTCGAAGTCCAGCGGGATATCATCCATCGACGCGGGCAGCAGGCCCGAGGACGGGCCACCCGGTTGATAGGCCTTGAAGGTCTGGCCTTCGGCCATACCACTAGCGGCCTCAATCACATCCAGAATGGTCGAACCGGCGGGCAGCAGGTACACACCCGGCTTCTCAACCCGGCCCGAGACCGAATAGCTGCGCAGGCCTTTACGTCCGTTCTTTTCAGTGCTGTTGAGGCATTCAGGCCCCTCGCGGCAAACTTTAGTAACCCAATACAGCGTCTCGACATTGTGCACCAAGGTCGGACGGTTAAAGACCCCGACCTGCGCCACGAACGGAGGGCGGTGACGCGGCAGGCCTTTCTTGCCCTCAATCGACTCGATCATCGCGGATTCTTCACCGCAGATGTAAGCACCAGCACCCCGGCGCAGGTCGATATAGCCCGGCTCAACAATCCCGGCCTCTTCCAGCGCGGCGATCTCGCGGCGCAGAATTTCCAAAACCGCCGGGTATTCGTCGCGCATGTAGATAAAGCAGGTCTCGGCCTGGACAGCCCAGCCCGCGATCAACATGCCTTCGAGGAACACATGCGGCGTGCGCTCCAGATAGTAACGGTCTTTGAACGTGCCGGGTTCACCTTCATCCCCGTTCACGGCCAGATATCGCGGACCTTCGTTCATACGAACAAAACCCCATTTCTTGCCGGACGGGAAGCCAGCACCACCCAAACCGCGCAGGCCCGAGGACAGCACGTCTTCCTGAACCTTCTCCCAATCGCCACCCTCGCGCAGCTCTTTCAGCTTGGCGTAACCGCCATTTGCCTCATAAGCGGCAAAGGCTTCGTAGTCGGGCAGATGGGCGTGGGTGTCATTGGCAGCAATCGCGGCCTGCACCTTTTCAGGGGTCGCGTGGTCGATATGGTTGTGACCAATCTCAAGCACAGGAGCGGTGTCACAACGGCCCATGCAGGGCGCGCGGACAACACGTATCTCAGAGGCATCCAAACCATCTTCCAGCGCTTTTTGCAGCTGATGGGCACCGGCCATTTCACAGGACAGAGAATCACAAACCCGGATGGTCAACGCCGGAGGAGGCGTATCGCCTTCTTTCACCACATCGAAATGTGCGTAGAAGGTTGCGGTTTCGTAGATTTCGGCCTGACCGATCCGCATCTCGACCGCTAACGCGGCGATGTGGTCGGCACTGATATGACCGTGTTCGTCTTGAATCAAATGCAGGAATTCGATCAACAGGTCACGGCGGCGCGGGCGGTCGCCCAGCAGGCGATGAATCTCAGCCTGCGCTTCGTCCGTGAACTGACGGCCTTTGGGCGTGTGCCGCCCCTTGCCTTTACCTGACTTCCAGACGCCCTTTGGCGCGCCTGATGGCTTGGTGTCTAATGGTGCCATGATGCCCTCCGATTGAGGCTCCGTGTCTCATCAGAATAACATATCGTCAAATCGCTCATCGCAATCGCACGATAACGACACCTTATCACCGTAAAGACGTCACCACCGCCCGCAACGCCTCGACCGTGGGCAGTTCCGGATCACGGGACAGGGTCGCCAGACAAATCGGTTTGCTGACAACGGGATCGACCAGTGGCAGCACCTTTGTTCCCTTCAAATCACCCAGCGCGCGGACCAAAACACGCGGGACCACGGTGGCCGCCAGCCCCTCGCGCGCCATGACCATCGAGGCCGTGAAACCGCTGGTTTCTGCAACAACCTGCGGGTGCAGTCCTTGGTCTGCAAAAATTCGCTCCAGAATGCGTCGGTTTTGCATCTGTGGCTCCAACAGGCTGAGCGGGAATTCTGCCACTTGCGCCCAGGGGATCGGGCCGGTCTCATTGGTCATGTACGACGGGACCAGCAGCACATAGGTCTCTTCGTACAAAGGCTGCACCTGCCGCAAATCGGTGCCGATACTGTCGCCATAGGTGATACCCGCATCCAGACTGCCTTCGTCCAACCGGTGCTGGATCGCGGTGGCCGACATGGTTTCAATCCGTGTCACGATCCGAGGATGCGCTTGCCGAAGGCGTTTGGTCAGACGCCCGGTAAACGCAATCGCCGTTGGTATCACACCCAATATAAGCGTGCCGATGATCTCGCCCTTGATGGCCAGCACCTGTTGTTCCAACGCTTTGGTATCGTCAAGGATACGCCGCGCCCGCTGGACGATCATTTCACCCTCTTCTGTAAGACCTTGAAACCGATTGGCACGGCGGACAATGGAAACACCCAGCCGATCCTCGAGGTTGCGGATGCGCATAGAGAACGCAGGCTGCGAAATCCCGCATTCCTCAGCCGCCTTGGCAAAGTGCCGATGCCGCGCCAACGCGCTGAGCAGTTGAAGGTCGCGGATTTCGATCATTTGGGGCCTCGGGGCTGCGGATAAGACAGGATAACCTGCTCATCCCGCAGGAAAAGCCCCAAACAATCAGGTATTAAACAAGAAGTGCATCACATCGCCGTCTTTGACGATGTAGCCCTTGCCCTCGGCCCGCATCTTGCCTGCCTCTTTGGCACCCTGCTCGCCATTGGCGGAAACATAGTCGTCATAGGCGATGGTTTCGGCGCGGATGAAGCCTTTTTCGAAATCACCGTGGATCACGCCAGCCGCCTGCGGCGCGGCGGTACCTGTACGGATGGTCCAGGCGCGGGCCTCTTTCGGGCCGACGGTGAAGTAGGTCTCCAGTTTGAGCAGGTCATAACCGGCGCGGATCAGGCGGTCGAGGCCGGGTTCTTCCAGACCCATTTCCTCAAGGAACATCTGTGCCTCTTCGTCTTCGAGCAGGCTGATCTCTTCTTCGATCTTGGCGCTGATGATGACATGCGCATTGCCTTGCGCTGCGGCCATCTCGGCAACCTTGGCCGAATATTCGTTGCCCTCGGCGGCTTCTTCCTCGGACACGTTGCAGACATAGAGCACCGGCTTGGTGGTCAGCAGTTGCAGCATCTTCCAGGCTTTCGAATCCTCATCGGACACTTCAACCAAACGCGCGGGTTTGCCATTTTCCAGCATCGCTTGCGCTTCGGCCAGCAGGCGATCCTGCTGCTGGGCTTCCTTGTCGTTGCCCTTCAGCTTGCGCACCAGATTGGCGCGGCGCTTTTCGATGCTTTCCAGATCGGCCAGCATCAGTTCGGTTTCGATGGTGTCGGCATCGGCCACCGGATCGACACGGCCATCCACATGGGTCACGTCGCCATCTTCGAAACAGCGCAGCACATGGGCGATGGCGTCGGTCTCGCGGATGTTGGCCAGAAACTGGTTGCCCAGCCCCTCACCTTTCGAGGCCCCCTTCACCAGACCGGCGATATCCACGAAGGTCATCCGCGTCGGGATGATCTGTTTCGAGCTGGCAATTGCCGCCAGTTTGTCCAGACGATCATCAGGAACGGCAACATCGCCCACGTTGGGTTCAATCGTGCAGAACGGGAAATTCGCCGCCTGCGCGGCTGCGGTCTTGGTCAGCGCATTGAAGAGGGTCGACTTGCCCACGTTCGGCAAACCCACGATTCCCATTTTAAAGCCCATGACGGTCTCCTGATGTCATTCGAGGGGTGCTTCTATGCAGGTCCGGGTCAATGCGCAAGTCAGACCGCGTCAAGCCCGGCCAAGTCCAAATTGCAACATCACGGAAATGTTCACCCCTTGCCAGCTTGCCCGAATTCGAAACACCACTCTAAGATCGACAAATAGAACGATGCGAACAAACAATAAGTGAATAGTAGGTATGAAGAGTCTTATTACAGCACTTGCGCTGCTGCTGGCCACCCAGACCGCGCAAGCCCAATCTCTTGTATTTGGCGCCGGGTACTCAGATTTCTCCGACAGCGCAGCAGATGACGAAGCCGTATTCGCACTCGAATACCAGCACCGCCCGTTTTACGAAGCAACACGCTTTTCCGCCACGTGGGGCGGTGCCCTGACCGTGGATACGGCAAGCGACGTTCATATCGGCATCGGCTTGATCGGCTTCTACACCTTCGCCGATCGCTGGTTCGTCGAAGGTAGTGTCATGCCGGGATACTTTTCCGAAGGTGACGACCTGAACGATCTTGGCGGCGAATTCCAGATCCGGAGCCTTTTGGGTGTGGGGTACACTCTGGAAAGTGGTAACAAGATATCCTTTGCCATCACCCACAAGTCCAACGCCAGCACGCATGATGATAACCCCGGCGTCAACTCGGCCCTGCTGCGATACCACTACCAGTTTTGAGGCAATCTGACCCGGCGGGATTGATTTCCGGGCAAAGTTTCTGCACATCAGGTTCAACTCTGAATGCAAGGACTGCAGATGACCCGTATTGACGCCAAGTTCGCCGCCCTGACGGCCGAGGGGAAAAAGGCCTTTGTCGCATATATCATGGCAGGCGACCCCGATTTCGACACGTCGCTTGAGATTGTGAAAGGCCTGCCCGGAGCCGGAGTCGACGTGATCGAACTGGGTCTGCCCTTTACCGATCCCATGGCGGATGGCCCGACCATTCAGGCCGCGGGTCAACGGGCGCTGGACGGGGGCATGACCCTGCAGCGCACGCTGGATCTCGCGCGTGCGTTCCGCGAAACCGACGACACGACGCCCATTGTGCTGATGGGCTACTACAATCCAATCTACAGCCGGGGCGTGGACAAGTTTCTGGCTGATGCCCAAGCCGCGGGTATCGACGGCCTGATCGTCGTGGACCTGCCGCCGGAAGAAGACGAAGAGCTGTGCCTGCCCGCTCAGGCGGCCGGTCTGAACTTCATCCGTCTGGCGACCCCAACCACCGACGACAAACGCCTGCCGCGCGTGCTGCAGAACACTTCGGGCTTTGTGTATTATGTCTCGATCACCGGCATCACCGGCGCGGCGGAGGCGCAGGCCACGAATGTCGGCCCCGAAGTCGCCCGGATCAAGTCCGCAACCGACCTGCCCGTGATCGTGGGCTTTGGCATCAACACGCCCGAGAAGTCCAGGGCCATCGCCAGCGTCGCCGACGGTGCCGTGGTCGGCTCGGCCATTGTCAGCCAGATCGCGGAGGGCAAGCCCGTGGCCGAGGTTTTGGACTTTGTGAAAACACTGGCTGACGGCGCACATTCCGCCTGATCGTTCAGCGCTCTATCCATCCCAAAAAACCGTAGCAAGCGACTGGCCTGCTGCGGTTTTTTCTTGTTCGCAACCGATTGCGCCAACCCGATTGCCCCAGTAGAAATACCTGACCACTCAACCAAAGGCACGGCCCCATGCCCGTAATCACCACTATCGAAGACCTGCGACGCATCTATGAACGCCGGGTGCCGCGGATGTTCTACGACTATGCCGAAAGCGGCAGTTGGACCGAACAGACCTTCCGCGACAACAGCTCGGATTTCTCGGATATCCGCCTGCGGCAGCGTGTTGCGGTGGACATGGCCGGGCGCTCGACTGCTTCGCAGATGATCGGAGAGGACGTCGCGATGCCGGTCGCGTTGGCCCCGGTTGGGCTGACGGGCATGCAACACGCGGATGGAGAGATGAAGGCCGCCGAAGCTGCCGAAGAGTTTGGGGTGCCCTTTACCCTGTCGACCATGTCGATCAACTCGATCGAGGATGTGGCCGAGCACACGACGAAACCCTTCTGGTTTCAGCTTTATACGATGAAGGATCAGGACTATGTCAGCCGGCTGATCCAACGCGCCAAGGATGCAAAATGTTCGGCCCTCGTGATCACGCTGGACTTGCAAATCCTCGGCCAGCGCCACAAGGACCTGAAAAACGGCCTGTCCGCACCGCCAAAACTGACGGCGAAAACCATTGCGAACCTTGCGACTAAATGGTCGTGGGGCATTGAGATGTTGGGTGCAAAGCGCCGCGAATTCGGAAACATCGTTGGTCATGTCGAGGGCATCTCAGACGCTTCCTCTCTGGGCGCGTGGACGGCAGAGCAATTCGACCCCAGCCTCGACTGGGGCAAGGTCGAAAAGCTGATGGAACAATGGGGCGGCAAGGTCATCCTCAAAGGCATTCTGGATGCCGAAGACGCCAAGATGGCCGTAAAGCTAGGGGCTGATGCCATCGTCGTATCGAACCACGGCGGGCGACAGCTGGACGGCGCGCTTAGCTCGATCCGTATGCTGCCGCAGATCATGGACGCGGTCAGCGGAGATATCGAGGTCCATCTGGATAGCGGCATCCGGTCTGGTCAGGACGTTCTGAAAGCCGTCGCTCTCGGGGCCAAAGGCACCTATATCGGTCGCGCTTTTGTCTATGGGCTGGGTGCAATGGGGCAGAAAGGTGTCACAACGGCGCTGGACGTCATCCAGAAGGAACTGGACACCACGATGGCCCTGTGCGGCGAGCGCAACGTTGGCGATCTGGGACGGCACAATCTGCTGGTCCCCGCAGATTTCGGTGGCCGCTGGCAGGAGTGATTTGACCTTTGAAATAAAAGGTCAAAAAACCCTTTCCAAACCTAATGAATCAAGCTAAGGACGCGGCTTCACGCGGGCATACAGCCTTGGAGGATGCCCGCCCTAACATTTGGAGATATATCATGGCTGGTGAGATTCCTGATCTCGTAGCTCTGGAACGGACGGGGACAGGCAAGGGCGCCGCTCGTCAAGCACGCCGCGACGGCATGGTTCCGGGCATTGTTTTTGGTGGCGACAAAGATCCGCTGCCGATCCAGATCCCGTTCAATGTCCTGTTCAAGAGCCTGAAAGCAGGCCGGTTCAAGTCGACCCTTTGGAACCTGAAGGTCGAAGGCCACGAAGACGTTCGCGTCATCTGCCGCGACGTTCAGCGTGACGTCGTCAAAGACCTGCCGACCCACCTGGACCTGATGCGCCTGCGCCGGACCACCAAGATCGCACTGTACATCCCGGTTGAGTTCATCAACGAAGAAGAGGCACCCGGCATCAAGAAGGGCGGCGTTCTGACCGTTGTCCGCCCGGAAGTCGAACTGATGTGCACCGCCGGTGACATTCCTGAGAAGATCACCGTTGATCTGACCGGTCTGAACATCAACGACGTTGTGACCATCTCGTCCGTTGATCTGCCCGCAGGCACCAAACCGACCATCGACCGCGATTTCGTGATCGCGAACATCTCGGCACCGACCGGCCTGTCGTCCAGCGACGATGAGGAAGGTGAAGAAGTGGCCGCAGACGAGGTTGAAGTCGTCGGCCAGGAAGAAGCAGAAGAATAAGTCCGGACCCAACTATCCGGATTTTGAAACGGGGCCTCTAGCAGGCCCCGTTTTCTTTTGACACCTGGGCTGGAAAACGGGTGGCATTCCGTGCCATCAACCACGTGCATCGCACAAGGACGAGACTATGAAACTGTTTGTCGGATTGGGGAACCCGGGATCGAAATACGCCCGCAACCGGCACAATATCGGCTTCATGGCCGTGGACCGGATCGCTGAAGATCACGGTTTCGGCCCATGGAAATCCAAGTTTCAGTCCGAGATTGCCGAGGGGCGTCTGGGCCGCGAGAAGGTGTTGTTAATAAAACCCCAAACCTTCATGAACCGCTCTGGTCAGTCGGTGGGCGAGGCGATGCGGTTCTACAAACTGGATTCGACCGATGTTACCGTCTTTCATGACGAGTTGGACCTTGTCCCCGGCAAAGTGCGCGTCAAGGCGGGCGGTGGTCATGCTGGTCACAACGGGTTGCGTTCGATCCACGAGCATATCAGCCCCGCCTATGATCGAGTGCGGCTGGGTATCGGACATCCGGGACGGAAAGAACTAGTTTCGCCCTATGTCCTTAACGATTTTGCCAAGGCCGATGCCGACTGGCTTGATGATGTTCTACGCGGTGTGTCAGACGGCGCTGGATATCTGGCCGATGGGGAAAGCGGCAAGTTCATGAATGCGGTCGCCCTGCGCACCGCGCCGCCGCGATCTTCGAAATCTCCGGCCAAAGCAACGACACCCGCTGCCACTCCTGCACCGGAACCCGAGGTTGACGAACGTTCGGCCATGCAAAAGCTGCTGGACAAGTTCAAGTAAGGCTGCTGACCTTGCCGTAACGTCCCAATTGCGGAACCGCGTCGGGCGGGTTCCAATGTTGCAGGGATACGGGAGGCGATAGATGAAAGCTCTGTTGAAGTGGGTGCTGCGCATCCTGCTTATGTTGGTGCTGGCCGCAGTTGTCGTAGGTTTTTTGAAACGCGAAGAAATTCAACGGCTGATGGCTGTGAACTCTTTGTTTTCCGAAGAGAAGATCGTCCACAATTTCTCTCATATGGATGAGGCCTTCCTGACGGTCGACTTGCCTCGCGGCAACAGGCCAACATGGGAGTTGCCCTATGGCCCTGGCTTTGATTTGCCCGAAGGCACGGATCAATGGATCGAGGATCGGGCCGTAACCTCTCTGCTGGTAATGCAGGACGGACAAATCCGGTTCGAAGAGTACTATCTGGGCACCGCCCCCGAGGATCGCCGAATCTCATGGTCGGTTGCAAAAAGCTATCTCTCGGCCCTGTTCGGCATTCTGCTGGCCGAAGGTGCCATCGACTCGCTGGATGATCCGGTAGTGAAATACGCGCCCAAGCTGAAGGGCAGCGCCTATGACAGCGCGACAATCCGCAATGTGCTAAACATGGCCAGTGGCGTTACCTTTGACGAGGACTATTTCGACCCCAACTCAGACATTAATCGGATGGGCCGCGTGGTGGCATTGGGCGGAGAGTTGGATGACTTCGCGGCTTCGCTACAGGACATTTTCGCCACCCCGGGCGAGACCTGGCAATACGTCTCGATCGACACCCATGTCATCGGCATGGTGATCCGTGGCGCAACCGGGCGCAGTGTGACCGAGTTGCTAACCGAAAAGATCATTCAGCCGCTGGGTTTGGAGTATGATGGCTACTACGTGACCGATGGTGCCGGGGTTGCCTTTGTGCTGGGTGGGTTGAACTTCACAACCCGCGATTTCGCCCGCTTTGGTCAGATGATCCTGCAAAACGGAGAGATTGATGGCCAACAATTGGTGCCTGCAGACTGGATCACTGAATCCGTCCTGCCCAGCGCGCCGACCCAGACGGGTAAAATCGGGTACGGCTATCAATGGTGGATTCCGGTCGGAGCGCATGAGGGTGAGTTCCTCGCACGTGGCGTTTATGGTCAGTACATCTATTTCGACCAGCCGCGTGGGGTTCTGATCGTGACAACCGGGGCGGATCGGAAATTCCGCGATGACGGCGTGAACGAAGCAAACATAGAAATGTTCCGCAAGATCGCCCAAAGCCTGTAAGGTAGGCCTATGGAAAAACAGGACAGTATCAATGTGTTGGGCGGTGTGCTCGCCCCGTGTTCCCGCGATCCGCTGACCGGATTTTTTCGGGACGGCGCGTGCAACACCTGCCCCGAGGATCAAGGCAGCCATACAGTTTGCGCTGTGATGACAGCCGAATTTCTGGCCTTTTCGAAATATGTCGGAAACGATCTGAGCACCCCACGCCCCGAGTTCAACTTTCCCGGCCTGAAACCCGGTGACAGCTGGTGCCTGTGCGCCGGACGCTTTCTGCAGGCCCATGACGAAGGCTGTGCGCCCAAGGTGCATCTTGAGGCCACCCATCAGCGTGCGCTGGACGTGGTGCCGCTGCGCCTGCTGGCCGAACACGCGGCAACGGAATAAACAGGCCGGCCCGGGATACCCCGGACCGGCCCTTATTCGGGATCACTCCCGCAGTTTGACAAGGTCGGACATCAGACCTTCTGTCCCGTTGTGGACCGTCAGCCGCTCGACCTTTCCGGCGATGGTTTCCAGCGCCTCCAGCTCTTTCAGCCGCAGCATCACCGGGTTTTCCGCCATCACCTTCGCGGTGTTCAGCAGAGACCGCGTGGCGTTGGTTTCTTCCCGCCGCCGGATGACGTTGGCCTCGGCCTGTTTCTCGGCAGCGACCACGGCGGTCAGGATCTCCCGCATCTCCCCGGGCAGGATGACGTCTTTCAACGCGATCTCACCCACTTCGATACCGATCCCGGCCATCTGTGTCCGCACCCGATCCGCAGCCTCGGTGTCGACGGTCACCTTCTCGGCCAGCAGCCGGTCCAGTGTCATCGCCCCCAAGTTCTTCCGGAACGCCAGTTGCAGCGCCCGGTGCAGAGCCTGATCGAAGTCCTTGACCGCCCCCACCGCCGTGACCGGATCAACGACCCGGTAGTCGGCGCTGAGGTTGACCCTGATGGTCACCCGATCCTTGGTCAGGATCTCTTGCCCTGTCACCTCATGAGTGCGTTGCCGCAGGTCGATCTGCTTGACCTCGACGTTCCGCCCGACTTTCCAGAAGGCGTGCGCACCGGGGGTCAGTTGATCCACCAGCACACTGTCCACCGTGAGCAGCCCGGTATGCCCTTCGGCAACTTCGACCTGCGTCAGGTTTAACCGCAGCCCGGCCCGAACCAGCCGCTGCGCGACTGCTTTGGGAACGGCCATGGTTTCGGTCAGCGCGTGATGCTCAACCTTCCACGGACCCGCCGCTTTCCAGACCAGCGCCCGCGCTTCGGGGTTCAGGACCCGAACAGGCAGCCCATCCCGCAGCAGAACCAGAACTTCGTCAGGCTCGGCCCGGAACTCGGTCAGATGCTTTGCGGCCAGTTCAGGCCGGTTCTGCATCAGCGCCCGCTCGTAGGGCGACACGAAAAAGAGCTTCTCCAGATCGTGCATCTCGGTCAGCACATCCTTGCGCGGCAGCCGGTGTTTCCCGGGGCCGAGGATTGCATCGAACACCCCATTGCGCAGGACCAGCATCCGCTGGGTCTCGGTCAGGGTCAGCCGCCGGTGGCCGGTCAGCCGGTCAATCAGATCTTGGAACAGTGTCATATCATTTCTCCTTTTCGTCTCGCTCTATCGTCGTCGCAAATGCGAACTCCTTTTCATGTTTTCAGTGGGTTGCACCCCGAACGGGTGACAGTTGTTAAGCCTTCGGATAAAGGCAGGAAAGATCCGGACATCCCCCGCGCCATGCCCCTGCGCGGGAGGGTCAGAGAGAGGGGCGCGGGATCAATGCGCCGCCCTGCCCGATGGGCTCAGCGGGGCACCGATCCGGCGGCACCGTCATCTGCCCTCCAGCCCAAAGCCAGAGCAGCGAAGACCCTTGCCCCGCCCGGCCAAAGCCTGACGTTGCGCGGTGCCGCCCCTGCTGGGGAACACCCGGACCCATAAATTTTGGACCGTTTTCACGGGCCGGCGTTGAAGGCCGGTGCTGACTGAACAGCTTTGTCAAATGGCGGGAATCGAACCCACTACCCATCGATTCGCAGTCGATTGCTCTACCAGAATGAGCTACATTTGGTGCCTTGGAAGGAGTCGAACCTTCTCCTACAGATGGGAAACCTGCCGCTCTATCCAACTGAGCTACAAAGCATGTACCAATCCTCGGTTTCGGCCCTGGCATACGGTTTCGGCAGCGCCGTCCGCACCGGGAGAGTGATCACCTCTGCCCGCTAGGGTCCGGCCCGTTGTGACCGGTAGCGGCGGGTTTAGGCGAAGGTGCTGGATTCGCTCAATAATTTTCTGCAACCCTAAAATGCACCTGTGGCGAGCACGCAACAAAATTACCCAGTTGCGCAATATTCGAAAACGCCGCGCGACAAAAACAAAGCGGCGCACCCGTCAAAGGCGCGCCGCTCTTTTCAGAAATTTCAAAATTAACCGCTTGGTCAATCGGCCGTGCGGCCTTCGGTATCCGACATGTCGAAGTTCAGATATTTGGCCACGGTCTGCACGTCTTTGTCGCCGCGTCCGCACATGTTCATGCAGATCAGGTGATCCTTGGGCAGTTCGGGGGCGATTTTCATCACATGGGCCAGCGCGTGGGACGGTTCCAGAGCCGGGATGATGCCTTCGGTAGCGCAGCACAGCTGGAACGCCTCAAGCGCTTCTTTGTCGGTGATCGAGACATAGTTCGCGCGGCCAATGTCGTGCAGCCACGAATGCTCAGGCCCGATACCCGGGTAATCCAGACCGGCTGAGATCGAATAACCTTCGAGAATCTGGCCGTCATCGTCCTGCAGCAGGTAGGTGCGGTTTCCATGCAGTACGCCCGGACGACCACCCGTCAGCGAGGCACAATGCTCCATCTTTTCGTTCACGCCCTTACCACCAGCCTCAACGCCGATGATGTTAACGTCTTTGTCGTCGAGGAACGGGTAGAACAGGCCCATTGCGTTCGAGCCACCACCAATGGCCGCGATAAGCGTATCCGGCAGACGGCCTTCGGCCTTCATCATCTGCTCTTTGGCTTCCTTGCCGATGATCGACTGGAAGTCACGCACCATCGCAGGATACGGGTGCGGACCGGCAACGGTACCGATGCAGTAGAACGTGTCGCGCACATTGGTCACCCAGTCACGCAGCGCGTCGTTCATGGCGTCCTTCAGGGTGCCACGGCCCGAGGTCACCGGGATCACTTCGGCCCCTAGCAGGCGCATACGGAACACGTTCGGCGCCTGACGCTGCACATCATGCGCGCCCATATAAACCACGCATCTCAGGCCGAACTTTGCGCAAACGGTAGCGGTTGCCACGCCGTGCTGACCGGCTCCGGTCTCGGCGATGATCCGGGTCTTGCCCATGCGGCGCGCCAGAATGATCTGACCCAACACGTTGTTGATCTTGTGCGCGCCGGTGTGGTTCAGCTCATCGCGCTTCAGGTAAATCTTGGCACCGCCCAGATGCTCGGTCATGCGTTCCGCGTAATACAGCGGCGAGGGGCGACCCACATAGTTCGCCCACAGATCGTCCATCTCGGCCCAGAAGGTGGGATCGTCCTTGGCCTTTTCATATTCCTCTTCCAGCGACAGGATCAGGGGCATCAGCGTTTCGCTGACAAAGCGCCCACCGAAGATGCCAAAGCGGCCCTGTTCGTCGGGACCGGACATGAAGGAATTGAAAAGATCGTTGGCCATGGGTGTCTCCATCGTCGTACGCGACGTTCATAGGAGGTAGCGGCGGGATTTGCCATGGCAAAACGTATCATTCCGCCGCCTGAACGCGCTGAGCCCAAACCTGTAGCGCCTGATCTCTGCTGGGCACGGCAATACAGGGGAAGTGATGAAACTCGTTCACCTCGGCCAGACGCGTGGCCGCCTGAACAACGCGGCGGTGCGGTCCGGAATGGGCAAAGGTCAGCATCGCCTCGGCGTCGTGCCAGACACTCAGCGAGAAATAGAGCCCCTGATGCGGGAAGACCTCTACTTTCACGCACAGCGGGTCACCCCGCGCCTGCATCATTGCCTGACGGGCACGCCAGAAAAACTCCGGCCCATAGTACCACCGTTTCAATGAAACTCCGCCAATCGCTGCCAGCATTGCCGCGTCCTCCCCTATCGGAGATACGCAGGCACCCGGTGTTCAGATCACCGGGCGGCGTCAATAAAGGCGCGGATCAGGGCTGCGTCCTTCACGCCGGGCGCGCTTTCCACACCCGAAGACACATCGACCTGTCGCGCGCCGGTCATGCGCATGGCTTCGGCCACGTTGTCAGGCGTCAGCCCCCCGGCCAGCATCCACGGAAGGCGCCAGTACTTGCGTCCTGCCAGCAGACGCCAGTCAAAAGCCAAGCCGTTTCCGCCCGGCAGCTTGGCGTTGCGCGGCGGCTTGGCGTCGATCAGAAGTTGGTCCGCGACCTCGGAATACTGGTCGATTGCCGCAAGATCCTCGGCCTCGGCCACGCCGATGGCTTTCATCACGGGCAGACCAAACCGTTCGCGAACCTCGGCCACGCGATCCGGGCTTTCCTTTCCGTGCAGCTGCAACATGTCCAGCGGCACGCTGGCTACAATCCGGTCCAGTTCCTCATCCGACGCGTTGACAGTCAGCGCGACCTTGGCGATCCCGACGGGCACCAGATGCGCCAGTTCGGCAGCGGCCTCAATTTCCAGATGCCGCGGCGATTTCGGAAAGAACACAAACCCGACGTAGCGCGCGCCGGCCGCAGCAGCCACGCGCACGTGATCAGGGGCGGTCAGACCGCAGATTTTAACACTTGCATCTTGGGGCATTGGTTTGCCTCAGCTGGCTTCGTCCAGCAGGGCCAGAACTTCGTCCTGACCTTCGTTCTGCTTTTTCTTGAGCTTTTTGACTTCGCGCTCAAGCTTGCGCACTTCGCTTTTCTTAGCGGACGCATCCCGGCGGTGCTTATGTTCGCGAAGCCATTCCCAGAGGAAGCCGATGATCAGGCCCGCAACCACACCACCCAACACCACCACGAACAGTGGCAGCGACGTGCTGAAGTTAAAGCCTACAACCTCGGCAAAAGGCTCCGGCATCAGCGACAGTTCAACCGTCTCACGATTGGCAAGCGAAACGGAAATAAGCACGATCCCGAGGATCGCCAGAAAAGCATATCGAAGGTAACGCATCATAGCTTAGGCTTTACCGTTCAATCGATCCCTAAGCAACTTGCCAGTTTTGAAAAACGGCACACATTTTTCTTCGACTTGAACGGTCTCACCGGTGCGAGGATTGCGACCCACCCGCGCGTCACGCTGTTTCACCGAAAACGCACCGAAACCGCGTAACTCCACACGATCACCTCGTGCCATGGCATCCGTCACTTCTTCGAACACTGTATTCACGATCCGCTCGACGTCGCGTTGGTACAGATGCGGGTTCTCGTCGGCAATTTTCTGAATCAGTTCTGAACGGATCATGAGCGCTACCCTCCCAGGCGACCGGTTAACCATCTCTATTGTTCTGAACAGTATAGGAAAAAAGTCGGATCGGGGGAACGTAAACTCTTTGTGCAAAGCCTTAATTTTGCTGCTAAACCGCGCGATTTTTTGCTTGTTCACGCGAATTCCGCGCTTAAAGCGCAAACCACACCCGGAATAAGCCCGAAAATCGGAACATATTGATTCGCAACAAAAACGGCCCCGCGCGTCTGCGCGAGGCCGTAAATTCGGCTAAGGCTGAGGCCCGGGCTTAGTCGCCCGACTTCAGCGCTGCACCCAGGATATCGCCCAGCGATGCGCCCGAGTCGGAGGAACCGTACTGTTCCACGGCCTCTTTCTCTTCGGCGATTTCGCGTGCCTTGATCGACAGGCCCAGGCGGCGGGTCTTGCTGTCGACGTTGGTGACGCGGACGTCGACCTTGTCACCGACCGAGAAACGCTCGGGGCGCTGCTCAGCACGGTCACGCGACAGGTCCGAACGACGGATGAAGGACTTCATGCCTTCGTACTCGACCTCGATGCCGCCATCTTCGATCGCGGTAACTTCGACAGTGATGACCGAGCCACGCTTCACGCCGCCCACGGCTTCGGCGAACTTGTCACCGCCCAGGGCTTTGATCGACAGCGAGATACGCTCTTTCTCGACGTCAACTTCCGAGACAACGGCCGAAACCATGTCGCCTTTGCGGTAGTTCTGGATCGCATCCTCGCCACGCTCGTCCCAGGACAGGTCCGACAGGTGAACCATGCCGTCGATGTCGCCTTCGAGACCAATGAACAGACCGAATTCGGTGATGTTCTTGACTTCGCCTTCGACTTCGGTGCCCTCGGGGTGCGTTTCTGCAAACACTTCCCACGGGTTGCGCTGAGTCTGCTTCAGGCCCAGAGACACGCGACGCTTGGCGCCGTCGATTTCCAGAACCATGACGTCGACTTCCTGGCTGGTCGAAACGATCTTGCCGGGGTGGACGTTTTTCTTGGTCCAGGACATCTCGGACACGTGCACCAGACCTTCGACACCAGCTTCCAGCTCGACGAACGCGCCGTAGTCGGTGATGTTGGTGACACGACCCTGATGGACCGAGCCCAGCGGGTACTTGGCAGCAACCAGATCCCACGGATCTTCCTGCAGCTGCTTCATGCCCAGGCTGATGCGGTGGGTTTCTTTGTTGATCTTGATGACCTGAACCTTGATGGTTTCGCCGATCGTCAGGATCTCGGACGGGTGGTTCACACGACGCCATGCCATGTCGGTGACGTGCAGCAGGCCGTCAACGCCGCCCAGGTCAACAAATGCACCGTATTCGGTGATGTTCTTGACAACACCCTCAACGGTCTGACCTTCGGACAGGTTGCCGATGACTTCGGCACGCTGTTCGGCACGCGATTCTTCCAGGATTGCGCGACGCGAAACAACGATGTTGCCACGGCGGCGGTCCATTTTCAGGATCTGGAACGGCTGCTTCAGACCCATCAGCGGGCCAGCGTCGCGCACGGGGCGAACATCAACCTGCGAGCCGGGCAGGAACGCAACTGCGCCACCCAGATCGACGGTGAAGCCACCTTTGACGCGACCAAAGATTGCACCTTCGACGCGCTGGTCGTCGGCATATGCTTTTTCCAGACGGTCCCATGCTTCTTCACGGCGGGCCATCTCGCGCGAGATGACGGCTTCGCCACGGGCGTTTTCTGCGGCGCGCAGGTATACTTCGACCTCGTCGCCTACAGCGATTTCAGGGGCTTCGCCGGGATTTGCGAATTCTTTCAGATCAACGCGGCCTTCCATTTTGTAGCCTACGTCGATGATGGCTTGGCCGGCTTCGATCGCCAGAACCTTACCTTTGACAACAGAACCCTCTTCGGGTGTGTCCATTTCGAAGCTTTCGTTCAGGAGGGCTTCGAATTCCTCCATGGATGCGTTAGCCATGTGGCGTTGTTTTCCTTTACAGTACGTTTTTGCTGGCCGAGCGGTTGTCTCCGCCGGTCTTGTTTCGTGATGCCTGATCGCGTGACCCGGGGCGCATCTGATTACACAAACACAAAGGGCCGAGGTGACCCGGCCCTGCTCAGATACGTCATCCAGACGTTAACCGCCCTTGTTCAGACAGCGCGCGTATAGGCGGATTCCCCATGATGTGCAAGTAGAAAGCCAATTTTCGCGCTGTCAGGCAGAATTCTCGCCCGCCCGCGCCGCCATGGGATGCCCGTCCCAGATTTCCGCATCCCGACGCAACATAGCCTGCTCGACTTCTTCCAGCCGGCCCAGTGCAGCCGAAGGATCTGTGCCACCACCCGCACCCCGCCAAATCCGAAAGGCCGAGTCCGGGCTCCACGGCAGGCATGCGTTTGCCAACCATTGCCGCAATTGCGGGGGCAGCGCGTCATAAGCTTGCATGGACGGCCTTTGACGCCTACGGCGCTTGAGGCCGCTACGCAGGTTTCTCCCTGTACGGCGCTTTGCCATCAGGCCCACCAAATCCAGACAAACTGGGTTGAAATATTGAACAGCAGAAAGTGGGGCATACGATCCTCTAATTGAGATGTTATTACATCTTTATTAGATGGACCGCAACGCGGTTTTGCCCAATGGGTTGTAGGTTAAACCAGTCTAGATTTCCTCACCTTTCTTCAACAACTCTTCAATCAGTTCCCGCTGAAGGTTGCCGCTGTCGCCCCCGCCGAACTGCTGCGCCCCACCGGAATAGAGCGAGCCGTAAGTCTTGGCGATGTTCACCGTCTGCGCCAACCCCGAGATCAGTTGGTCCTTTTCCAGCGGCGAAAGCGGATGAATAAACGCCGCCCAAAGCATCCCGTTTGCAATCGCATAGCGCGCGTCCAGAGCGCTGTCGAAATTGGCTTGCATCATGCGCTGCATGTCCTCAGCGGTCAGTCCTTCGGCGCTGCGGATCGGGACCATCGCGCGCATCCGGTCGGCATTGCTGTCGGTGATGACCAGCACCGGAACGTCTGACACGGTCAACTGGAACCCCGGCCCACGCGGCTGTGCCTCGGGGTCGAGCGCGAAGATGATCTTGCCCAGACGTTCATAGTCCATCGGCGGCTCGGCTTCCTGAGCAGCCAGGCTTCCGGCCAGAAAAATCAGCGTTAGGGCTAGTCGGATCATCGCATCTCTCCTGCAGGCTATGCCCCAACCATAGGTGCCGGCTGACAGGCTGACCAAACAAAGCTTGGTGAAGAGCTTAATCCGTCCGACCGCAAGTTTGAACGATCTGCAAGGTTTGACGGCCTTGCTGCGATAGCCCGTTCAGGACCGCCCCTCTACCTATGTTTCAGCGGTTGGCCATCCGGTTAACCGAAACCTGAACAGGAAAGGAAATTCCAATGAAGTCTCTGGTTCTGACCACCCTCATCGCCGCTCTGCCGCTGGTCGCGGCCCCGGCCTTTGCCGCAGACGAAATCAACGTCTCAAACGGTATCTCCGCCGCAGGCGCGCCGCTGGCCGCGCATGGTGTCGATCTGGTCGCGCTGGTGAATGACGGCAACCCTGTCGAGGGCTTTGCCACCCATTCCGCCACCTATGACGGCGCGTCATACTACTTTACCAGCACCGCGAACCGCGAAGCGTTCGAAGCCAACCCCGCCGCCTATCTGCCGCAGCATGGTGGGTTTTGTTCGTTCGGCGTGTCCGTGGGCAAGAAGTTCGACGGCGACCCGGACCAGTATTTGGTTGCGGATGGCAAGCTGTACCTGTTCCTGAACGCTGAAACCCGCGCAGCCTTCCTGAAGGACGTGACAGCCACGGCAAAAACCGCTGACGATCAGTGGGCGAATATCAAAAGCGTCGCCGTCGGCGAATTGTAATCGTGAAAGCCCGCGGCGTTATGGCGTCGCGGGCATTTTCTGTTCGATGAAGGCCACGGCCTGAGACAATGCCGCCTCGATACTCAGTTCAGAGGTGTCCAGCAGAACGGCATCTTCGGCGGGCTTCATCGGCGCGGTGCTGCGCTCTGCATCCCGCGCATCGCGTTCGCGCACATCGGCCAGCACCTGTTCACGGGTGACGTCCGACCCCTTGGCGCTCAGCTCCAGAAACCGCCGTTCGGCCCGCACCTCAGCGCTGGCGGTGACGAACAGTTTCACCTCAGCCTCAGGGCAAATCACCGTTCCGATATCGCGCCCGTCCAGAACCGCGCCCCCGGCACGTTGGGCAAAAGCACGCTGAAAATCGACCAGCGCCGCGCGGACCTCGGGGATCACCGCCACCTTCGACGCTGCCTGTGCAATCTTGGCCGTGCGCAGATCGCCCTGTTCCAACTCCTCAGCGGTCAGTGCCTGCGCCGCCTCGACAGGATCGCTGCCGTCCAGCGTCCGACGTCCAACCGCGCGGTAGAGCAATCCGGTATCCAGATGCGCGAACCCGAAATGCGCAGCTACGCCTTTCGAGATCGTGCCCTTGCCCGCCGCCGCAGGGCCGTCAATGGCGACCGTAAAGCTCACGTGCGTTCGACCTTGGCACCCAAAGACGCCATCAGCGGTTCGAAAATCGGGAACGAGGTTGCGATCGGGCCGCCGTCATCCACGGAAACCGGGGTTTTCGCGCCCATCCCCATCACCATGAACGACATGGCGATGCGGTGGTCCAGAAAGCTTTCGCAGGTGCCGCCGCCGGGGACGTTGCCGATGCCCAGCCCGTCGACCGACCACCATTCCTCGCCCTCTTCCACGGTCACGCCGTTGGCGCGCAGCCCGCGTGCCATGGCGTCGATCCGGTCGCTTTCCTTGACGCGCAGCTCTTTCACGCCGCCCATCATCGTGGTGCCGGTGGCATTGGCCGCGACCACGGACAGAACCGGATATTCGTCGATCATCGAGGCCGCCCGCTCCGGCGGCACGTTGATGCCCTTCATAATGGGCGAGTACTTTGCGCGCAGATCGGCGACGGGTTCACCGCCCTCTTCGCGTTCATTTTCATAGGTCAGATCGGCACCCATTTCACGCAACGTGGTAAACAGACCCGCGCGGGTCGGGTTCAGGCCGATACCCGGCACCAGAACGTCCGAGCCGGGCGTGATCAGCGCCGCACAGACCGGAAAGGCCGCGCTGGACGGATCGCGCGGTACGGCGATGACCTGCGGCTTCAGTTCGGGGCGACCGGTCAGAGTGATCACCCGGCCTTCGTCAGTGTCTTCAACGGTTATTTCGGCACCGAAACCGGCCAGCATTCGTTCCGAATGGTCGCGGGTGGCCTCTTTCTCGATCACCACCGTCTTGCCGGGGGCGTTCAGACCGGCCAGCAGAACGGCGGATTTCACCTGCGCAGACGGCACTGGAACTTCATAGCGGACCGGAACGGGTTCTGCCGCGCCCACGATGGTCATCGGCAAGCGCCCTCCGGAACGGCCCACGGATTGCGTGCCAAACAGCTCCAGCGGATCGGTCACCCGCGCCATCGGGCGTTTGTTCAGGCTCGCGTCGCCGGTGAATGTCGCCGTGATCGGGCAGGTCGCCATCGCGCCCATGATCAGCCGCACCCCGGTGCCAGAGTTGCCGCAGTCGATTACCTGATCGGGTTCGGCAAAGCCACCGACGCCAACACCATGCACGGTCCATTCACCGCCGCCGTGATCCGTCACCTCGGCCCCAAAGGCGCGCATCGCCTTGGCGGTATCCAGAACGTCTTCTCCTTCAAGCAGGCCCGAGATTTTGGTCTCACCCACCGCCATAGCACCCAGAATCAGCGACCGGTGCGAGATCGATTTGTCGCCGGGCACCTCAGCCGTGCCGGTCAGCGGGCCGCAGGGATGCGAGGTCATCGGGATGGGCGTGCCGTGTCCGGACATGGGGGCTCCTGTTTTCGCTATCAGTGCCCAAGCCGATTAGCGAATTGGCGCCGGTTGGTCCAGCGGCAATGACGCGCCACTTGGGTGCGAAAGCGTCTGTCAGGCCTCACCCAGCCATTTCGAGGGGTTTTCTTCCGCGATCTGCCGGAAAATCTCTTCCCCCAATACATTCCGCAACCGGATACAGACCGCCTTTTCCGACAGCGCCTCCAACCGGGTCATGTAGTAATCCGACCCGAACAGAACCCGGGACCTGAGCCTTTCGCTTTCGTCATCTTCGCCGGTCAGGAACATTCTCAGAAACGGGGCGTATTCCTCGAACTGAAACAGTGTGTAGGAAATGTCGGTCCACAGGCCCGGATAGTCTCCGCTGCCGATCATGCGCCGAATCGCGACCTGCCAGTTTCGGCCAAAAGCATCGTCCAGAGGATCCTCAAGGTCCGGATTGATGTAAGCATCCCAATCACGCTGCCCACCAAAATGCGCTAGGCAAATCCGAAGTTTTGGATGCGCACGCATGACCGGAATAAAGGCCTCTGGCTCCGTGTATCGATCTGCCCAATGGTCTGAAAGATATCGCCCCTGTACGCCACCGCGCGAGCAATGAGACATTACGGGCAGGTTCTTTTCCTCCAACCGGGGGTACACTTTCTGCATCAGGACCGGATCGTCAGGCGCAAACCCCAATCGCGGATAGAGCTTGAGGCCACGGAACTTCAAACCGTCAATTGCGCGCCAAAGTTCCTGTGCCTGAGGGTCGGCCCGTGGGTCAATCGTTGCAAAAGGGATCACTGACCGACCAACCTCTGGATCACCGGAAAGCTTTGCCAACTGGTCATGTTGCACGCTCAGTGGGACCTCCGGCCTACCGAACCCAAACGCCGACATTTCCATTGGTAGCGCCACAAACCGAGTATTGTTCGGATAGTGTCGTCTCAGGTTGTCCAAAATATCGCGTTGGCTGGCCTCGTCCGCTTCCTTCTGAAAGCGGTACAGTCGAGCCAGTTTTTCAGAGACAGATTGTTGGCCGATCAGGTGTGCGCCAAATGACAAGGCCTTTATCAGCCATGGCATCTTCCTGAACGGTTTGAGCGCCGGGTACGGGTAAGCCGCCGGCACATGACGCGAATGGAACAAGTGCGTGTGACAGTTCGTGATCCGAATATCAGACATGGCAATCCTGGAAAAAAGCTAAGCTAAGAAACACACTCAGCCTAGCACAGCGTTCAGGATTACAGAAATTTGAAACGGATCAGACCCCGGTTCGGCGGAAGGTCAAATAATGCGGCGTCCGCCCTTCGCGCAGAGCCTTTTGTTCATAACGGGTGGAAATCCAATCCTCCCAAGGCTCGCGCCAATCAACAGGGCGCTCGGCCAACCATTCGAAGCCGGCACGCGGCACCTCTTCCAACGTCTGGCGAACATAGTCGGGGATGTCAGTGGCCACGCGGAAAATCGAGCCGGGTTTCAGCACCCGCGCCAGAGGCTCCAGATGTTCCTGAGTCACAAAGCGGCGGCGATGGTGCCGGGTTTTGGGCCACGGATCAGGATACAGCAGGAACGCGCGAGAGATGCTGGCTTCGGGCAGCACGTCAAACAGATCGCGTGCATCACCGGGATGGACAGCAAGGTTCTCGACCCCCGCCTGACGTATCTTGCCCAACAGCATGGCAACACCGTTGATATAGGGCTCGGCGCCGATGATCCCGATATCAGGGTTACTGGCGGCCTGATGGACCAGATGCTCACCGCCGCCAAAGCCGACCTCAAGCCAGACCTCCTTGCCTCCGAACAGCGCCTTCAGGTCCAAAGGATGGCGTTCGGGGTTGGCCTCCCAATCGACAGCGCCCGGCGACAGGGTGTCGAGGTCTTCGTTCAGATACGTCTTTTGGCTGGGCTTGAGGGACTTGCCCTTGAAGCGACCATAGAAGTTTCTGCGGGGGCGTTGTGGTGTCTGGGTGCTCATGGCGGTGCCCATACTGCGCGGGTCTCCACGTTGCAACCCCGGCGCAGAACCGAAAAGCGCGCCGACCCCGGCGCGCTTTCATTGGTTTCAGATCAGACCGCCGCTTTCAGGGCATCGGCCAGATCGGTGCGTTCCCAACTGAAACCACCATCGGCATTCGGTTCACGACCGAAATGACCATAGGCCGCGGTGCGCTGATAGATCGGTTTGTTCAACTCCAGATGCTGACGAATGCCGCGTGGCGTCAGGTCCATCACCTGACCGACGGCTTTCTCGATCACCGCGTCCGCAATCTGACCCGTACCGTGCGTGTCCGCATAAATCGACAGAGGTTTGGACACACCGATCGCATAGCTCAACTGAATGGTGCAGCGTTCAGCCATGCCAGCAGCGACCACATTCTTGGCCAGATAGCGCGCGGCATATGCGGCTGAACGGTCCACCTTGGTCGGGTCTTTGCCCGAAAACGCACCACCACCGTGCGGCGCGGCACCGCCGTAGGTATCGACAATGATCTTGCGCCCTGTCAGACCCGCATCGCCATCCGGTCCGCCAATCACGAACTTGCCGGTGGGGTTTACGTGCCATTCAGTTTCTGCGGTCAGCCAGCCCTCGGGCAAGGTTTCGGTGATGTAGGGTTCGACGATGGCGCGGATGTCCTTCGAGGTCAGCGTCTCCTCCAGATGCTGGGTCGACAGCACGATCGAGCTGACACCGACCGGCTTGCCGTCTCTGTACACGACCGACAATTGCGACTTTGCGTCCGGCCCCAATGCGGGCTCGGTCCCGTTCTTGCGCACCTCAGCCAAACGACGCAGAATCGCGTGCGAATACTGGATCGGAGCCGGCATCAAAGCGGGCGTTTCGGTCGTTGCATAACCGAACATGATACCCTGATCGCCTGCACCCTCGTCCTTGTCTTCCGACGCGTCCACACCCTGCGCGATATGGGCGGACTGTTCGTGCAACAGGTTCGTCACCTCGACGGTCTCATGGTGAAACTTGTCCTGCTCGTATCCGATATCCTTGATACAGGCCCGCGCGATTTCGTCGATTCGACCCATATAATCGTGCAGCTTTTCTTGATCAGAAAGACCTACCTCTCCACCAATCACCACACGGTCGGTCGTGGCAAAGGTTTCGCACGCCACGCGCGCTTCGGGTTCTTCGTTAAGAAAAGCGTCAAGTACGGCATCGGATATCCGGTCGCAAACCTTGTCCGGGTGCCCTTCGGAAACGGATTCCGAAGTAAAAACATAGTTCTGTCGGGACATAAAAGTGCTCCATTAAGATTTCCCCATCACGCCAGGAAGCCGTTGTGACAGGCATGCGAGTGGATACGCCCACAGCAACACGGGGTCAATCGGTAATTAAACCCGTTCCCGTCGAGCGTTGCGCCAAAGCAGCGCATACAGTACCGCCAGCAGTGCGAAGACCGGGATATCCCCGATCCGGGCAAATAATGTCCGGGGCAGCGGTGCCGGTAATTTTGCGTCCACAAAGCCCGCCTGCCCCAAAGCCAGTGAGTCAGTGACGCGCCCCAACGGATCTATCATCGCCGACACCCCGGTGTTGGCCGAACGCATCATGGGCAGGCCCTGTTCAATCGCCCGCATCTGCGCCTGAGCCAGATGCTGATACGGTCCGGACCGCGTGCCGAACCAGGCGTCATTGGTGATTTGCAGCAGGAAATCCGCGCGCCCAGGCGCGGAAAAAACATCCTGCGTGAAAACCGCCTCATAGCAGATCAGTGGCAGGGCCTTACCCAGCTTTCCAGCGTCCATCAGTGCAGCGCCCGGTCCCGAACTGAACCCGTGACCAGCGGTGGTGGCCATCCCGTGGATGCCGAACCTTGCCATCAGGTTTCCGAACGGCACATACTCTCCGAACGGTGCAAGATGGTGCTTGTCATACAGGCCCTGCTGCTGTCCTTGCTCGTCCAGATAGATCATCGAGTTGTAGATGCGCGGCCCGTCACCCCGTTGAACTCCCAGAAACACCGGCACGCCCTGCGCTGCATCGGTAACGGCAGTCAAATACGGCTGCGCGCTGCCCAGCCAGGCCGGGATTGAGGTTTCCGGCCAAACGATCAGATCTGGCCGGGGATGTGCGGCAGTGAACTCGATCTGGCGCGCAAAGAACAAGGGCGCATAATCCGGGTCCCATTTCTGATGCTGTGGCGCGTTAGGCTGGATCAGGCGCACGGTGTGGTCGGTTTCTATGACAGGCGGGCGCGTTACAGCATAGCCCAGCGCCAAACAGGCCGCGCCAACCGTCAGTCCCAGTGGCAGTGCGAACCCGCTACGTTGCGCCAGCGCCGCGCCTAGGGGCAAGGTTGCCAGCAGAGTCACCGCCCCCAGACCATACGGCCCAAATAGGGACAGAACTTGCGCCACCGGCGTGTCGACCCAGATCTGCGCCAGACCAGCCCAGGGGAACCCCGTCAACACATAGCCCCGGGCGCATTCCGCCAGAGACACTGCGACTGCAAGAAAAACCGCCTGCCCGACAGGGTGTCCACCCGGTCGCTTCGCGGCCCAAAAGGCCAGCGCCCAAAACAGGGCCAACCCACCTGCCATGAAGATCAGGGCAAAGGGGGCCATCCAGGCGTGACGCTCGGCGTCTACGAAAAACGGCTCGACAATCCAACTGAGACCGTGGGCAAAGTACCCGGTGGCGAAGGCCCAGCCCAGCCAAGCGGCCCGTCCGCGCGTTTCCGTGGACAGAAACAGTGGGGCCAGCAACATCAGCGCAACCAGCGTCGTCGCCCAAACGCCATAGGGTGCAAGACCAAACGCCGCCAGTGCACCCAATAGGGCCGACAGCGAGAACCTTACCCAAAACGGCCAGCCCCGCGATGGGTTCATGCAGCAAGATCCGGCAACATGACACGCAGCCGCTTGATCCGGCGCGGGTCAGCGTCGATCACCTCGAATTCCGGGCCTTCGGGATGCAGAACAACCTCGCCCCGTGCTGGCACGCGACCCGACAGCATGAAGACCAATCCACCCAGAGTGTCGATCTCTTCCTCGTCCACGTCCTCGTGACTGGTTAGCGAGCGCCCGATCTCAGCCTCGAACTCTTCTAACGGCACCCGTGCCTGAACGATGTAGCAACCGGGCTTTTCCTGTACCCAAAGCTGATCCTCGTCAGCGTCGTGTTCGTCGGCAATCTCACCGACCACCTGTTCGATCAGATCCTCGATAGTCAGCAAACCGTCGACACCGCCATATTCGTCGATTACCAGCGCCATGTGGCGGCGTTCTGTCTGCATTTTCGTCAGCAGCACACCTATCGGCATCGAGGGCGGCACAAACAACAATGTCCGCAGCATGGACACCAGATCAAACTCGGTGCTGCCACCGTTGAACCCATGAGTCAGGGCGAAATCCTTGAGGTGTACGAACCCCAAGGGCGTGTCCAACGTGCCCTCATACACCGGTATCCGGGACAACCCGCTGTCGCGAAACAGTTGCGCCAGTTCATCTTTTGAAATTGTTGAAGGGACTGCGATGATCTCGGCCGTTGGAATGGCCACATCCTCGACCCGCATCCGCCGCAGGTTGATCATACCACGCGGCTGCGCTTTGTCGGCCTCGTGCCCATTGGCTACGTGGACTTCATCCTCGTCCGGTGGCGAGAACGCATCCACTATTCGAGAAAACAATCCGGGTTTCTCTTTGACATTGTCACCGCCGTTCTTTGGTTGCGCGCTCTGCGCCGCCATAGAACTGCCGTCTGTATCGCCCATAATCCTGTTCCAATTAATCGGCCGTATAGGCCCGTCTACGCGTTATATGGGTCATCAAGACCCAGTTTGCCAAGTATATCGACCTCGACGGCTTCCATCAAATCCGCGTCTTCATCACGGATGTGATCGTATCCCAATAAATGCAAAGTTCCGTGAATGATCAGGTGCGTGACGTGATCATCCATGGGCTTGCCCGCCTCGTCCGCCTCGCGCGCGCAGGTGTCATAGGAAATCGCAATATCCCCCAGCGTGATTTCACCTGTGAAGTCTGGTTCGGGCTGCAGCGGCGACTGGCCCGGTTGGTCAGCAGCCAAATCCTCGGCTGGCCAACTGAGCACATTGGTCGGAGTGGGCTTTTCCCGAAACTCGGCATTCAGATCGGCGATCCGGGTGTCGTCACAGGCCAGCAGACTGATTTCACAAAGATCAGCGTCCAGATTGCAATGATCCAATACCGCCTGAGTGGCCCGCGTGGCCAAGGGCTCCAGCCGCTGCCAGCGCGTGTCTTCGATCGTAATTTCAAGGTTCATGTCACTGTGCCCAAAGCCCACGGCTCTGGACGATTACCCCGTCTCACGGCCTGAGTCGGCCTCATACGCTTCGATAATGGCGGCGACAAGCGGGTGGCGTACCACGTCTTTCGAGGTGAAATAGTTGAAGCTGATATTCGGGATCGTCTTCAGCAACCGTTCGGCATCCGCCAGCCCCGACTGAACCCCGCGCGGCAGGTCTACCTGCGACCGATCTCCGGTGATGACCATACGGCTGCCCTCACCCAGACGGGTCAGGAACATCTTCATCTGCATGGTGGTGGCGTTCTGCGCCTCGTCCAGCACCACAAAGGCATTGGCCAGAGTCCGACCGCGCATGAACGCCAGCGGAGCGATTTCGATTCGTTTTTCTTCGATCAACTTGGCCAACTGCTTGCCGGGCAGAAAATCGTTCAGCGCGTCATAGAGCGGTTGCATGTAAGGATCGACCTTATCCTTCATGTCGCCCGGCAGATAGCCCAGCTTTTCACCAGCCTCGACGGCGGGACGGCTTAGAATGATCCGGTCCACATGCCCTCCGATGAACATCGAAACGCCGACAGCCACCGCCAGATAGGTTTTGCCGGTGCCCGCAGGACCGATTCCAAAGGCCAATTCGTTGTTGAACAGCGACTGAACATAAGCCTTTTGCGCATCTGTGCGTGGCTCAACCAGTTTTTTGCGGGTTTTGATTTCAACCGTACCACCCTTGAACATCTCAAGCTGGTCGCCGTCGCGGCTGCCGGTTCCTGTCTCAGAGCCGCCCATCCGAAGCTCGCGGTCCACGTCCGCAGCCTCTACATCGCGACCGCCCTCAAGACGGGTATAAAGCGCCTGCAGCACCTCGATGGCCTGTTTTTGCGAGTCTTCGTCGCCCATGACAACCAACTGATTGCCGCGTCGCACGATCTGCACAGACAGCTTGTGTTCGATTTCGGTCAGGTTGCGGTCATACTCGCCGCACAAATCAATCAACAAACGATTGTCAGGGAATTCAACAAACGCCTCGCTCTGGGGCATGTCATCTTGCGGTGGGGTAAGGGCACCGATGGCCAATCCGTTCTCCTGTCTTGGCGTTTCACCTTGAGCGTAGACAACAAATCTTGGTGGGCGCAAGCCACAGATTCAAATTTTCACCAATGGATGGTAAAACCGCCGACGCGGGACACAGATCGCTAAGACCCGCGCCATCAGAATGTATAGTTCAAACCAAATCTCAGGCCTCGGTAACGAGGTGTGGATTTCGTAGAAAATCCGTTGTCAAACTCAACGGTACGCGAATCGAACTGTACGTATTCATACTCGCCTGTGATCGACCAGTTTTCATTCAGCTTGTGCTCCGCCCCAATACTGGCCGAGAACCCGCCGCGCGTGTCACTGTCTTCAAAGCGTTGTGGGATGGGCCCAAGGGCCAGACTGCTGGTGGTTTCAACGTCGCCTTGCACATACCCGACTGAAACAAAGTAAAGGACAGAACCGCTTTTGTTGGTCAGACCATTGCGTAACCGTATCGAGAGAACGTCCGAGACCTTCGAACCTCCGGTGGCCGCGATGCCGCCAATCTCGGTTGAGACCAAATCATCAATCGTTCCAGTATCATAACCCAGTTCGACCCCATAGACATAGTCACGCCCGCCCGCGGCCGGAAGAACACCACGCCAGCCACCTCGAATACCGAAATACCCTCCGCGCAGGTCCAATTCACCAACTTGGAATGTTCCCGCCGGGGTCCGCAGACCGAATCGGTCCGACCCGTTTGAGGCATGACCGCCACTGAGGCCCAAATAGAAAGCGCTTACGTCATTACCAAGGCGCTTGGAACTGACAACCGGGGGATCAGTCACGCCCTGTTCGAGATTGCCCGCAACCGTTGCGTTAGAACAAAGTGAAAGGACCAAAACCGCAGTTAAAGCAACTCGGCTATTTGATCCAAAGTAACGCGTTAGAAAAAGCACTCGAAACCTCCATCGTCCCAGCCCGCAATTCGGGTCAGCACATACTTGGGTCTTAATGAACGCGCAAAACTAGCGTCCGAAAAAACCTGAGCTTTCTCGGACCATAGTTACCAGTGATAAATCAAGGGTTAAAAACGGAAACAAATGCTGACTATGGTTTTCAAACAGCACTTGCCCACAGGATCAAACCAGCGCCCCTGCTAACGAATTGGCCCCAGAGTCGGTGATCAAAACCTCTCGCAAATCACCCACGTCGACATTTGCATCAGACACATGAACCGAATGCAAATACTCAGACTTTCCAACCATTTGCCCCGGCAAACGACCAGTTTTCTCGAACAGTACGCGGACCTTGCGGCCAACCATCGAGTCCTGAATTTCTCGTTGATGCCGGGTGATCATTTCCTGCAGGCGCTGTAGGCGATCATCCGCCGCCGCAGGATCGACCTGAGGTCGTTCGGCCGCTGGGGTTCCGGGGCGTGTCGAATATTTGAAGGAATAGGCATAGCCGTATTTGACCTCTTCCACCAAATCCAGCGTGGCCTGGAAATCCTCTTCGGTTTCTTCCGGGAAGCCGACGATAAAGTCACCGGACATAACAATATCTGGGCGTGCGGCACGAATACGCTCGATCAGACGCAGATAGCTCTCAGCCGTGTGGCTGCGGTTCATGCGCTTGAGGATGCGGTCCGATCCCGACTGCACCGGCAGGTGTAGATAGGGCATCAGCTTTTCGCAGGTTCCATGCGCCTCGATCAGGTCCTCCGCCATGTCATTGGGGTGCGAGGTGGTAAAGCGGATACGCTCCAGCCCGTCGACCTTGTTCAACTCCCAGATCAGACCGGCCAGCGTCATGTCTCCGTTCAGGCCCGAACCATGGTAGGCGTTGACGTTCTGACCCAGCAGAGTGATCTCGCGCACGCCGCGTTCGACCAGATCATGCGCCTCACGAATGATGCGATCCGCCGGGCGGCTGACCTCGGCACCGCGGGTATAAGGCACCACGCAGAAGGCGCAGAACTTGTCGCAGCCTTCCTGCACGGTCAGAAACGCCGTCGGGCCACGCTTGGCCTTGGGGCGGTTCTTCAGCTTTTCGAACTTGTCCTCCTCGGGGAAATCCGTGTCCAGCGCCTTGGCACCGGTGCGGGTCTTGGCCTCCATCTCGGGCAGGCGGTGATAGCTTTGCGGCCCAACCACCAGATCGACCAGCGGCTGACGGCGCATGATTTCCTCGCCCTCGGCCTGCGCCACGCAACCCGCCACACCGATCTTCAGATCAGGCTTTTCCGCTTTCAGCCCCTTGAACCGGCCCAACTCGGAATAGACTTTTTCGGCGGCCTTTTCCCGGATGTGGCAAGTATTCAGCAGAATCATATCCGCATCGTCGGGGCTTTGGGTTTCGACATAGCCCTGCCCGCCCAGCGTCTCGGACATGCGCTCGCTGTCATAGACGTTCATCTGGCAACCATAGGTTTTGATGTACAGCTTTTTGGGTTCTGACATGGATATGGCCTTTGCGTTCGCGGGATCGGCGTCATCTATACCTTACGAACGCCGCTTGCAATGCCGGGGCGGATACCCGATTTTGGCCGAAGATTCCAGCAAAGTGGAACCGAACAGGCAATGCAATACGACTCACTCGACGTTTTCCTGAATTCAGGCAAATCGGCGCTGGCCAAAGGCCCCGTCGCCCTGATCTTTGCCGAGGACATGGTCGAGATCGACAGCACCATCCGGCATCACCTGCATCTGGGGTTCAAATCCGTAATCGCCTTCATGCCGCAGGATTTCGCGCTGGATCCCGAACTGTCCAAGCGCATTCACCGCGTCGCCCTGACCTGCGTGCCCAGCGCCGTTGTCTTCGACACCATCAACAGAATTATCCACGCCGCCCCCGGCACCTGGATGTATTATTGTTATAACGCCGAATACCTGTTCTTTCCGTTTTGCGAGACCCGAACGGTAGGCGAATTGCTGGCCTTTCACGCCGAAGAACGCCGCGACGCGATGCTGAGCCATGTGATCGACCTCTATGCCGACGACCTGAACGCCTATCCGAACGGAGTCGCCCCGGATCACGCGATGCTGGACAGCACCGGCTATTACGCACACACCCGCCACAACGCCGAAGGCCACCCGATCGAGCGGCAATTGGACATGTCCGGCGGCCTGCGCTGGCGGTTCGAGGATCACATTCCATACGAGCGCCGCGGCATTGACCGGATCGCCCTGTTCAAATCCCGCAAGGGTCTGGAACTGCGTCCCGATCACACCTTCAACGAGCCGGAATACAACACCTATTCCTGCCCGTGGCACCACAATATGACGGCCGCCGTCTGCTCATTCCGCGCCGCAAAGGCGTTGAAAAGCAATGCCGGGTCCACCTTCGATATCCCAAGCTTTTGCTGGCACAACTCGGTTCCGTTCCAGTGGACGTCGGGCCAATTGCTCGATCTGGGGCTGATCGAATCGGGCCAGTGGTTCTGACCCTAGCGCCGCAGCAGAACCGGGAACCAGTCTTCACGCAGGCGCTGGCCAGGGGCCATATCGTGACCTGGAAACGGCGGAGACGTCCGGCCCGGGCGTTCCACATAGCGCGCATCATCTCCAACCAGACGCAGCGAAAACGCCCGGCGGCGGCTGTCGGATTGGTTGCCACGCGCACCGTGCAGCGTGCGGTAGTTGAATGCCACCGCGTCACCCGGCTCCATCTCGAATTCCACCACCTTCATCCCTTCGGCATCCGGGTCTGGGACGGGAATGTACTGACCTTCATCTGAGAAGAAGCCCTCTTCGCTGACCCAGCGAGTCGGCAGAACCTCTTTCTCCCACCGATGAGAGCCCGCCACACAACGCAGCGTTGCCTGTTTCACCGGGTCTAGTGGGGACCAGAAGCTGATGGTTTGCTGCCCTTCGACAAAGTAGTACGGCCCGTCCTGATGCCACGGCGTCGCCATTGAGGTGCCCGGCTCCTTGACCAGAACGTGGTCGTGGAACATCTGCACGGTCTGCGATTTCATCAGATCCGCCGCAACCTCGGCCGCCGGAGAGGTTTCGATCACTTCGCGAAAATGATCAATCCGCGACCAATTGCAGTAATCGTCAAAGAACAGGCCGGTCTCGCCCTGTTTCTTGTTGTCCGACGCATAAGGCCCGGGGTCGGACATATTCGCGGCAACGCCGTCGCGCAGAGCCTCGACGTGATCGGCAAACAGCCCTTTGATCAGGACAACACCGTCCTGTTGGTAGGTGTCGATCATCTCTTGTGTGACCAGAGGGTGCGTCATGTCTGTCTCCGTGCCTTTGGGTGCTGTGATCTGCACATGGGGATGCCCTCTGTTCAAGTCATATCTTTCAAAGATACACTTAACTTCATGTTATATATTTCACTGCGCCAATATAAATATGTCTGCGCCATCGGACGGCATGGCAGCCTGTTGGCCGCCGCGCATCACCTGAACGTTTCGCAACCAGCGCTGTCTAACGCACTGACCCGGGTCGAAGAACAACTGGGCTATCCCCTGTTCGCACGCCGGCGCGGTGCGGCAATGGCGCTTACCCCACAGGGCCGCAGTTTCATCGAAGAGGCCGAGGCCTTACTGGCCAGCGCCGCCCGATTGGAAAATGCCGTCGAAACCAGCACGGGCAAGGCCCGGTTGCGGCTGGGCTGTTTCGTCGATCTGGCTCCGTTTCTGCTGGCCCGTGCGCTGCGGCAATTGCGCGCCGAGATGCCGGATGTGGTGGTATCTTACAGGGTGGACAGTTTCGAAGGGTTGATTTCCGGCCTGATCGACGGGCGGATCGACCTCGCGCTGACCTACGGGCTGAGCATGGACGCGACGTTCACCCGGCACACGCTGTACACCAACTCTCCGCGCGCGCTATTTTCGCCGGATCACCCTTTGGCCTCGAATAGCCAGGTTTCCCTGCGCGACCTAGCCACCCATCCGTTGATCCTGTCCGAAGAAGGCCTATCCGCACAACACGTGTTAGGGCTGTTTCGGCAGATCGGAGAAAGCCCGAAAGTGGCCCACCGCGCGGCCTCGCTGGAAATTCAACGCAGCCTCGCGGCCCACAATGAGGGCGTTGCGATCAGCTATGCCAACCCACCTGCCGAGGTCAGCTATGACGGGATGCCCCTGCTAAGCCTGCCGATTTCAGACCCGTTTGCAGCCGAACCCGTGGTACTGGCCCGACATGGCACAGGCCCCACCGATGCGCATACGTCGCTCGCCGAGCGGGCACTGACAGGACTGGTGACGTGAGGTTATTTCTTCCGCAGACGGATCACGACGTCGACCGAGGCGATCTCGACCCCGTCGGGGGCCTCGGGCAGGCGCTGAATCACCAGCTGATCTGAAGGCGCGTCGCTCAGGCGGCTTTCGTCTTCCCAGTAGAAATGGGGGTGATCATGGGTATTGGTATCGAAATAGCTTTTGGAACCGTCCACCGTGATTTCCTGCAGAACACCGGCCTCGCAAAACGCGCGAAGCGTGTTGTAGACCGTTGCCAGAGACACGGCATCGCCGTTCTTCTTAGCCGATTCAAACAAGCTTTCCGCCGTGACATGGCGGTGACGGCCGTCGCCAACCAGCAGCTCCGCCAAAGCCATACGCTGACGCGTCGGGCGCAATCCCGCATCGACCAACCAATTTGTGGCTCTGCTCTGGCTTTGAGGTGTCATCAATCCGATACCCGTTTGTTGCTGACTTATATATAAGTGCTCATGTCAGGTAATTTCAAATGAAATTCATTCGCAAAGATTGCCCTGAACACAACATGATGTGGGCGACCGCTCTTGCAGGACCTTGCATACGGGTGCTAGGTGAGGCCAGATTATAGAAACGGACCCCTGGCAGGAGAGGCGGCAGAATGGCCCAATTCCCGAGCAGCTTTGACAAGGACGATCTGCTGAAATGCGCCCGAGGCGAATTATTCGGCCCCGGCAATGCGCAGCTGCCTGCTCCGCCGATGCTGATGATGGACCGGATCACCGATATCTCGGCTGATGGTGGCGCGCATGGAAAAGGTCACGTTCTGGCCGAGTACGATATCACCCCGGACTTGTGGTTTTTTGACTGCCATTTCCCCGGCAACCCGATCATGCCGGGCTGTTTGGGGCTGGATGGTCTGTGGCAGCTGACCGGCTTCAATCTGGGCTGGCGCGGCTGGCAGGGCCGCGGCATGGCCGTGGGTGTGGGTGAGGTCAAGCTGACTGGCATGGTACGCCCGGACCGCAAGATGTTGACTTATAAAATCGATTTCAAAAAGGCGATCCAGACCCGCCGCCTGACCATGGGTGTGGCGGATGGTATCGTCGAAGCGGACGGCGAAATGATTTACGACGTCAAAGACATGAAAGTCGTTCTGTCCGAAGCCTAAGCCGGACCGGCCTGAAATAAGGAGCACGCACATGCGTCGAGTAGTTGTCACCGGTCTGGGGGTTGTCTCCTCCATCGGGAACAATGCCGAAGAGGTTCTGGCCTCGCTGAAGGCCGGCAAGTCCGGCATTGAGGCCAATGAGCAGATGGTTGAACACGGCTTTCGCAGCCAGATCGCCGGATCGCTGAAGATTGACGTGTCCGAGCATGTGGACAAGCGCACCCTGCGGTTCATGGGACCCGGTGCCGCCTATGCTCATATCGCGATGAGCCAGGCGATTGCCGATGCCGGCCTGACTGAAGAGCAGGTGGTGAACCCGCGCACCGGTCTGGTTGCCGGTTCGGGCGGCCCGTCGACCAGTGCGATGCTGACCGCACATCAGACGGTGCTGAAAACCGGTGCGACCAAGCGGATTGGTCCGTTTGCGGTGCCGAAATGCATGTGCTCGACGATATCCGCAAACCTTGCGACCGCGTTTAAGATCAAGGGCATCAACTACTCGATCACCTCGGCCTGCTCGACCTCGTTGCATTGCATCGGTAACGCGGCAGAACAGATCATGCTGGGCAAGCAGGACGTTATGTTTGCTGGCGGCGGCGAGGAATTAGATTGGACCCTGTCCTGCCTGTTCGACGCGATGGGTGCGATGTCTTCGAAATACAATGACGCGCCCAAGAAGGCCTCGCGGGCGTTCGATCAGGATCGCGACGGGTTCGTAATCTCGGGTGGCGGCGGCATCGTCGTGCTCGAGGATCTGGACCACGCGCTGGCGCGCGGCGCCAAGATTTACGCCGAAGTCACCGGCTATGCCGCCACTTCGGACGGTCACGACATGGTGGCCCCCTCGGGCGAAGGCGGCGAGCGCGCGATGCGTCTGGCGCTGGGCACCCTGCCCGAAGGCCGCAAAGTCGATTATATCAACGCTCACGGCACCTCGACCCCGGTTGGCGATGTGGGCGAGGTCGAAGCCGTCCGCCGCATCTTTGGCGAAGGCAACGTGCCGCCGATTTCATCGACCAAGTCGATGACCGGCCACGCGCAGGGCGCTGCTGGCGCGCTAGAAGCCATCTTCTGTCTGCTCATGCTGGACAATGACTTTATTACTCCGTCGATCAACGTCGACACGCTTGCCGAAGGCATCCTGCCCGGTGAAATTGCAACTCAAGTAGTTGAAAACGCAGGTCTGGACAGTGTCATGACCAATAGCTTCGGCTTTGGCGGCACTAACGGGTCCATGGTTCTGTCAAAATATAACGGGTGAAAATGATGTCGGATCTTCTCAAGGGCAAACGCGGCCTGATAATGGGCGTGGCCAACGACCGCTCGATTGCTTGGGGCATTGCCAAAGCCATGCACGAGGCCGGCGCGGAACTGGCATTCACCTATCAAGGTGAAGCATTCGGCAAACGGCTGGAACCCCTGGCCCAGAGCCTTGGCAGCGATTTCATGGTGGACGCCGATGTTACCGACGACGAGTCGCTGGACCGCGCGTTCAGCGAACTGGGCGAACGCTGGCCGACGATTGATTTCGTGGTCCACGCGATTGCCTATTCGGACAAGTCAGAACTGACCGGTCGCTTCCTGAACACCACGCGGGCAAACTTCAAACATTCTATGGATGTGTCGGCCTATTCCTTTATCGAGGTTGCACGCCGCGCCTATCCGCTGATGAAAGACAATGGCGGCTCGCTGCTGACTCTGACCTATCAGGGCTCGAATCGGGTTGTGCCGAATTACAACGTAATGGGCGTAGCGAAAGCAGCGCTGGAATCGGCAACGCGCTATCTGGCAAACGACCTTGGACCCGAAGGCATTCGCGTCAACGCCATCTCACCCGGCCCGATGAAGACGCTGGCGGGCGCGGCTATTGGTGGCGCACGCAAGACTTACAAGTTCTGCGATCAAAACGCGCCGTTGCGTTCGAACGCAACGCTTGAGGCCGTTGGCGGCACCGCCGTTTATCTTGCATCCGAAGCCGGTGCCTGCACCTCGGGCGAGATCATCAAAGTCGACGGTGGCTTCCACGTTCTGGGTATGCCGCAGCCAGATCACATGTGACCCGATCTTTCCCTGCCCGCGCCAAGATTTAACCATCTTTCGCGGGCACGGATAGCGGCATGAGCAAAGCAGAACACATCATCGCAAACACCTCTCGGGCCTCCCGTCGCAAACAAGGTTTTCTGGGACAACGTGGGCGGATCGCCTTGTTGACCCTAACCATGCTGCTAATGCTGTTTGTGTTCTATACGCAGGCAGATGTACGCGCAGACTTCGCATCCTGGACCAGCCTGATTTCAGGCTGATCCAACTCACTGGCCCAACGCGGTCAGTTGACCGAGACGACCTCAATATCGAAAATCAGGTCCTGACCGGCCAGAGGGTGGTTTGCGTCAAGCGTAACAGTTGCCTCGTCGGAATCGACCACCGTCACCGGCACGGCCTGCCCGTCTGGTGTCTGCATCTGCAACTGGGTGCCGGGGTCTAGCGGAACGTCATCCGGGATGCCTTCACGCGGAATTTGCTGACGTGCCGCGGGGTTGATCGGGCCATAGGCATCCACGCAGGCGATCTCAACCCGCTTTTTCTCACCCACGGTCAGACCCGGCATGGCCGTATCCAGCCCGGGGATGATCTGGCCTGACCCGACCACGAATTCCAACGGATCGCGCCCTTCGGAACTGTCGAACACATTGCCGTCCAACAGCGTCCCTGTGTAGTGGATGCGAACCGTGTCGCCTTCTTTGATTTCGGTCATAGGTGGCCTCCGGCCGTTATTGGTTTAAGCGGCCAAGCCTAGAGTGTGACACGACATTGTAAACCCTCCCCCCCTTTTGCGCCTGCAGCTCTTGTGCCAACCTGCGCGCGACTAAGGGAGGGGTAATGATGCCAATTACAACATGCGTATTCGACGCCTATGGCACGCTATTCGACGTCGCCGCAGCCGCGCGGCAGGCGGCAGCCGAGCCCGGTTTCGAGAAGCTGCAGCAAAAATGGCCCGAACTGGCCAATCACTGGCGTCTGAAGCAGTTGCAATACACTTGGCTGCGCGCAATCACTGACGCCCATGCCGATTTCTGGGACGTGACACAGGACGGGCTGGACTGGGCGCTTGAGGCCACCGGGCTGGACGGCGACCCGGGTATGCGCCAGCGGCTGCTGGATCTGTATTGGGAGTTGCAGGCCTACCCCGAAGTTCCCCAAATGCTGGCTGATCTGAAAGCCGGAGGGTTGAACACCGCGATTCTGTCGAATGGATCACTGCCTATGCTGGATGGTGCGGTGCAGTCGGCTGGGATCGGCGGGGTGTTGGATGACGTGCTGTCGGTCGAAAGTGTCGGCGTCTTCAAACCCCATTCCAACGTCTATGATCTGGTTCAACAGAGATTTGGCTGCGCCCGTGATGAAGTTCTGTTTGTCAGCTCAAACGGCTGGGATGCTGCAGGTGCCAGTGGTTATGGCTTCGTAACCGCGTGGGTGAACAGGGCAAAAGAGCCAATGGACCGCTTGCCATGGGAACCAACGCATGTACTGTCCGACCTGACAAGAATCCCTCAACTGGCTAGACTTTAATGGCATTTTTCACGACTTCCGACGACAGGCGCCTCTACTACTCCGATATCGGGTCCGGAACCCCGGTGCTGTGCCTTGCCGGATTGACCCGTAACAGCCGGGATTTCTCGTTCCTCGCGCCGCATATCTCTGACCTGCGGATGATCACGATGGATTACCGGGGCCGCGGGCAGTCGGACTACGATCCGGACTACATGAACTACAACGTTCTGCGCGAATCCCATGACGCAATCGAATTGCTGGATCATCTGGGGTTGGATCGCGTGGCCGTTCTGGGCACCTCACGCGGCGGCCTGATCGCGATGGCTCTGGCGGCCAGCCACCCCGAACGCCTGTCAGCCGTAGTCCTGACAGATGTGGGTCCGGTTATCGAAACCTCGGGTATGGCCAAGATCATGGATTATGTCGGGCGGCAACCGGTGGCGAAGACCTATGACGAAGCCGCGCAAACTCTGCAGCAGGTTATGGAGCCACAATTCCCTGGCGTCCCGCTCAGCAAGTGGCACGCGCAGGCCGAGGTGCAGTATGAACAGACCGAGGACGGTTTGGCTCTGCGCTATGATCCCGCCTTGCGCAAGGCCTTGCTGGATCAGGCCGCTGCCGGGGCCATCCCGGATATGTGGATGTTCTTCGAGGCGCTACGCGACATCCCGACCGGCGTCATTCGGGGCGCGAATTCGGACGTTCTCGGCAAAGAAACGCTGAGTGAAATGCATAAACGCCATCCCGGTCTTATCTCAGTAGAGGTTCCGGATCGCGGGCATGTTCCGTTTCTGGATGAACCGCAGTCGCTGGACCTTATTCGCAAGGTATTGGACGCCGCATGAGCACTTTGCAGATGATCGAAGCCGCCGCCGAGCGGCTGAAGGGCCACGTTCGGGAAACGCCCCTTCTGACCTCGCCGTTTCTGGATGAACTGGCGGGGCGCCGGGTGCTGGTGAAACCCGAATGCCTGCAACATACTGGCAGCTTCAAGTTTCGTGGCGCGTGGTCGGCGATCTCGGCTTTGGACGAGGCGGATCGGCAGCTCGGGGTAATCGCCTATTCCTCGGGCAACCATGCGCAGGGTGTGGCCTATGCTGCCGCGCAACACGGGATTTCATCGGTGATCGTCATGCCGTCGGACGCGCCGCAGCTGAAGATCGACAACACTCGCGCGCTGGGGGGCGAGGTGGTTCTGTACGACCGCGCCAATGAAAGCCGCGAAGAGATTGGCGAGTCGCTGGCTGCCGAGCGCGGCCTGACCCTGATCCGCCCTTATGACGAACCGCAGGTGATTGCCGGTCAGGGCACCACCGGGTTGGAGCTTGCCCGGCAAGCCGCCGAGATGGGCGTCGAGCAGGCCGATGTACTGGTCTGCTGCGGGGGTGGCGGGCTGACCTCGGGGATTGCGCTGGCACTGGAGGCTCATGCGCCCGGCCTGCGCGCCCGCCCGTGCGAGCCCGAAGGGTTCGACGACGTTAAACGCTCGCTGGCAACGGGCCGGATACAGAACAACAATGCTGCTTCGGGAAATATCTGCGATGCGATCCTGACACCGCAGCCGGGGCAGATCACCTTTCCGATCCTGAGCCGCCTGTGCGGGCCGGGCCTGTCGGTCACCGAAGAAGAAGCGATGCGGGCCATGGCACAGGCCTTCCTGCGACTGAAACTAGTGTTGGAACCGGGCGGTGCGGTGTCACTGGCCTCGGCCCTGTTTCGTCGTGACGAGATCGAAGGCGAAGCGGTGATCGTTGTGGCATCGGGGGGCAATGCAGACCCAGAAGTATTTGGAAAAGCACTGGAATTCCTGACCTGACATGAATCAATGATTGGGTCAATGTGATGTCTTAACGTATGGCGACGGGGATTGAGTCATGCAGATCTTGGATCTTGGCGAAGTGCAGTTGCACTATCGGGTCGATGGTGATCCGGATGGTGCGCCGATTGTTTTTGCCAACTCACTGGGCACCGATCTGCGTCTTTGGGACTCCGTGCTGCCTCACCTGCCCGCGGGCCTGCGGATCATCCGCTATGACAAACGCGGGCACGGGCTTTCGTCACAGCCCCCGGCTCCCTATTCCATGGGTGCGCTGGTGCGTGATGCCGAGGCGCTGCTGGATCATCTGAACGTGCGGGATTGCGTTTTTGTCGGCCTGTCCATCGGCGGGCTGATCGCGCAGGGTCTGGCGGTGAAGCGGATGGATCTGGTCCGTGCGCTGGTTCTGTCGAACACGGCCGCCAAGATTGGCATCCCTTCGATCTGGCAGGATCGGATGGACGCAGTGCGTCAAGGCGGTATCGAAGCACTAGCCGATGCAACGATGGAGCGGTGGTTTTCGAAGAAATTCCGGGCCTCACCAGAGCATCTGCTGTGGCGTAACATGATGGTGCGGCAGCCCGTGGACGGGTATCTGGGCTGTTGCGGCGCGATCTCAGGCACGGATTTCTACACCCCCACCAGCGGCCTGCGCCTACCCACGCTGGGGATTGCAGGCAGCGAGGACGGCTCAACCCCACCCGATCTGGTGCGCGAAACGGTCGACCTGATCCCCGGCTCGAAATTCGAACTGATGCGCCGGGCCGGTCACCTGCCCTGCGTCGAACAACCAGTTGAATACGCGGCCCTGCTACGCGATTTCCTGACCGAAACCGGACATATAGAAGGAGCGTGACAATGGCAGATTTCCTGTTGGTCCATGGGTCCTGTCACGGAGCCTGGTGCTGGCGCGATCTGATCCCCGCGCTTGAGGCCTTGGGCCATACGGCGCGCGCCATCGATATGCCGAGCCACGGCGCGGATCCGACGCCGATTGCCGATGTCACGTTGGATAGCTGCCGGGATGCGGTGCTGTCGGCCTCAAACCCGCAGACGATTATCGTCGGCCATTCCTGGGGGGGTTATCCGATCAGCGCGGCCGCAGAGGCCAACCCCAAAGCCATGCGAGCGCTGATCTACCTGTGCGCCTATGTTCCACAGGACGGCCTGTCTATGGTCGAGATGCGCAGGAGGGCCCCGCGTCAATTGATCATCGACGCTGTCGAAAAATCCACCGACGGTCTGTCTTACGCAGTAAGGCCAGAGAAGGTGCGCGACCTTTTCTACCACGATTGCGCACCGGAAATCGTGCCTTATGCCTTCGCGCGTCTTTGTCGGCAGGCCGTTGCCCCGCAGGAAACCCCTCTTCCCTTGTACGGCAATTTCGCACGCGTCCCCAAGGCCTATATTCGCGCCACAGACGACCACACGATTCCGACAGAGTACGAAGAAGAAATGAGCCACATCGCGCCCGAAGAGTTACGCGCAACGATCAACAGCTCTCATTCTCCGTTCTTCTCGCACCCCCGCCATCTGGCGGAAATTCTGGACGATCTGGAACAAAAATTGCCGGCGGCCTAACCAAGCGTAACGGGTGCTTCACACGTGAACCAAGCGTGCTAGGGTCCGGTTAAAACTTGCGACTAGGTGCCATGCGTCTG
This sequence comes from Ruegeria sp. CH8, assembly GCF_056536985.1. Lineage (NCBI taxonomy): Bacteria > Pseudomonadati > Pseudomonadota > Alphaproteobacteria > Rhodobacterales > Roseobacteraceae > Ruegeria > Ruegeria sp. CH8. Next base: position 248,730 of record NZ_JBQFQR010000004.1, read on the forward strand.
CCTTTTCTCTTCGTTCTCGGTACGGTCATGATCGACGCAATGGGCATCGGCCTTGTGTTGCCAATCATGCCCGACCTGATTGTCGAGATTCAGGGGGGTACCCTAGCCGATGCCGCAATCTGGGGCGGCGTTCTGAGTACTGCCTTTGCCGCGATGCAGTTCGTATTCGGTCCGATTCTGGGCAACCTCTCCGACGCCTTCGGGCGGCGCGCGGTTCTGTTGGTGTCGCTGTTCGTGATGTCGCTGGACTACGTGGTGATGGCCGTTGCAGGCAGCATCTGGCTGTTGCTGGCGGGGCGCATCATCGGCGGCATCACCGCCGCCACCCATGCCACGGCCGCTGCCTTCATGGCCGATGTGTCGAAACCGCATGAGAAAGCCGCGAATTTCGGCCTGCTGGGCGCGGCCTTCGGTGTCGGGTTCGTATTGGGCCCGGTGATCGGAGGGTTGCTGAGCGAATACGGCACCCGCGCGCCTTTCTGGGCCGCCGCCGCCCTATCCGCGCTGACGTTTCTAGCAGGTCTGCTGGTGATGCCGGAAACGGTGACCGACAAAACCCGCCGGGCCTTCAGCTTGCGCCGTGCCAATCCGGTAAACTCCCTCCGCGCAATCGCCTCACTGCCCGGTATTCGCCCGATGCTGTGGGTCTATTTCCTGTATTCGGTGTCGATCTACGTCTACCCCGCGATCTGGGCCTATTTCACGACCGAACGTTTCGGCTGGTCGCCACAGATGATCGGCCTGTCGCTGGGTGTCTACGGCATCGGTATGGCAGCCGTTCAGGGCGGCCTGATCCGCCCCGCAACCCGGTATCTGGGTGAGCGGGTCACGATCATCTTCGGCATGGGGTTCGAGATCGCCAGCTTCCTGCTGCTGGCCTTCCTGACCAACGGTTTCATTGCCCTGATGCTGATACCGGTTACTGCGCTGGGGGCGGTTGTCACTCCGGCTCTGCAGGCCCTGACGTCTCGTGCCACGCCGGACTCGCAGCAGGGTGAACTGCAGGGGGTGCTGACCTCCTTACACGCGTTGTCGATGGTGATCTCTCCACTGGTGATGACAAGCGTGTTCGCGCAGTTCGTGAAACCCGATGCAGCACTGTATCTGCCCGGGGCACCGTTTCTGCTGGCGATGCTGTTGATGGTCTTCGGGTTTGCACTCTTTTTGCGGTCGCGCCCTATCGCGGCGTAACAACGACCTCTGAATGACGGTTTCCGTCTTGCGACACAAAGTTTCTCGCGCCACCGTGGACCAAAGGGAATGAGGGACAAGAATGCAAACCATCAAAGCCGCCGTCTGCCGGGCGTTCAACGAACCTTTGATCATTGAAGACATCCAGATCGCGCCGCCGGGCACCGGTGAGGTCGAGGTAACGCTGGATGCAGTGGCGATCTGCCATTCCGACATCACTTACGCCACCGGTGCGTGGGGTGGGCATTTGCCAGCCGTCTATGGGCACGAAGCCGCAGGCGTGATCACCGCAACCGGAGACGCGGCCGGAGGGTTTCAGGTAGGCGACGCGGTCGTGGTCACCCTGATTCGCGCCTGCGGGTCCTGCCAATCCTGCGCAGGTGGTCAGCCGACGATCTGCGAGACGCCCTATGACTCGGTCAACGGTCCGCTGCGTACAGCGGATGGCGGGCCTCTGGATCAGGCAATGGCCTGCGGAGCATTTGCCGAGAAAGTCGTCGTCAGCCACCGGCAAATCGTGAAAATCCCCGAAACCATGCCCAAGGATGTCGCCAGCCTGCTGTCTTGTGGGGTGATCACCGGGGTTGGTGCAGCGGTGAATGCAGCCAAGCTCCGCCCCGGTCAGGACGTGGTTGTCATCGGTGCAGGTGGCGTCGGACTGAATGCCATTCAGGGCGCACGCCTCGCTGGCGCGCGGCGGATTGTGGCAGTCGACATGACCGAAGAGAAACTGGAAATTGCCAGGGAATTCGGCGCTACCCACGGCATTCTGGCAAGCCAAGAGCAACCATGGAAAGCCGCCTATAAGGCATTGGGCGGTCGCGGCGCCGATGCGGTTCTGATCACCGTTGGCGCGATCCCGGCATATGATCAGGCCCCGCGTTATTTGGGCCGTGGCGGCAAGGCGATCATGATCGGCATGCCGCATTCAGGCGATATGTCCAGCTATGAACCCGTTGTTCTGGCGGCGCTGGGTCAGGGGCTTGTCGGCTCGAAAATGGGCGATGTGGTTATTCAGCGCGATGTTCCGTGGATGATCGACCTCTATGAACAGGGGCGGTTGAAGCTGGATGAACTGATCTCGGGCCGTTGGTCTCTGGACCAGATCAACGAGGCAATTGAGAACACCAAAACCGGATCGGCCAAGCGCAACGTGATCCTGTTCGACAGGGGTAACGGCGGATGAAACTGCAGGACCTCGACATCATCGTCACCGCCCCGCCCGCGCCGGGCTGGGGTGGGCGCTATTGGATACTGGTGAAAGTCACCACTGATACCGGGATCACCGGTTGGGGCGAATGTTATGCGTCCTCGGTTGGCCCCGATGCGATGCAGCATGTCATTCGCGACGTCTTCGAAAGGCATATGCTGGGTGAAAATCCGGAAAACATCGAGCTGATGTTCCGTCGCGCCTATTCCAGCGGTTTCACCCAGCGCCCGGACCTGACCGTGATGGGCGCATTCTCGGGGCTTGAGATCGCGTGCTGGGACATTCTGGGCAAGGATCGCGACCGCCCCGTCTATGCCCTGCTGGGCGGGCTGATGAACAAGCGTATCCGGGCCTATACCTACCTCTACCCCCTACCCCAGCATAACCTGACCGATTTCTGGACCTCGCCCGAACAGGCCGGGGAATGCGCGGCCGAGATGGTGCGGCGCGGGTTCACGGCGGTGAAATTCGATCCCGCCGGCCCTTACACCATTCGCGGCGGGCATATGCCGGCGATGTCCGATATTTCGATGTCGGTCGCCTTCTGCAAAGCGATCCGAGAGGCCGTGGGTGACAAGGCCGATCTGCTGTTCGGCACACATGGCCAGTTCAACACGGCGGGCGCGATCCGGCTGGGCCAAGCGCTGGAGCCGTATTCTCCGCTCTGGTTCGAAGAGCCAACCCCGCCAGACATGATCGAGGACATGGCCCGCGTTGCCCGAAACGTCCGCATCCCGGTAGCCACCGGCGAACGCATGACCACCAAGGCCGAATTCGGCGCCGTCCTGCGTGCAGGGGCCGCCGAAATTCTGCAACCTGCTTTGGGTCGCGCCGGTGGCATTTGGGAGATGAAGAAGGTCGCCGCCATGGCCGAGGTGTTCAACGCCCAAATGGCCCCCCACCTTTATGCCGGGCCGGTCGAATGGGCCGCCAACATCCATCTCGCCGCGTCGATCCCGAACCTGTTGCTGCTGGAAACCATCGAAACCCCATTCCACGATGCCCTGATCAAAAGCACCCTTCGTGTGGACGAGGGCTTTGTGACCGCCCCGACCGCGCCCGGTCTGGGGATCGAAATGGACGAAGATCTGGCCCGCGCGCATCCCTACACCGGCGACGGGTTACACCTGCAAATGCAGGAAGAGCCCTGCGACTATGTCAACGGCAACGCCTTTCAGGGCGGTGCGCCAGCGACCGAGGGGTGACAATCAAAACCGGTTTGGGTCATATTGGTCCAACCCCAAGTTGCGAAACAGGCCGCTCGTGACCACCATGCCAGAAGACATCAAAAGCGCTCAGGCAGATAGTCCTGCCGATATGAAAGAAAGCGCCGCCCAAGCTGCGGCCTTTCTGAAAGTGCTGGCGCATGAGGGGCGGCTGATGATCCTGTGTCATCTGGGCGAAGGTGAAAAATCGGTCAGTGAACTTGAAGACCTGCTTCAAACCCGTCAGGCAGCTGTCAGCCAAATGTTGGCGCGACTGCGTCAAGAACGGTTGGTCTCGACCCGCAGGGAAGGAAAAACGATCTATTACTCGCTGCAGGACGGCAATACCGCGCAAGTCATCGGGCTGCTGTATAATCTGTTCTGCAAGCCGGACAGTTAGTTCGAGACATAGCCCGCAATCACCTGCAACAGCTTGAACGCGGTTGCAGCGTCGTTTTCGACCACAGCCAGGAATTCCTCCTCACCGATCCGCAGACAGGAAAGCTCGGTCTCGGCAACCATGCTGAGCGCGCGGGGTTCCTTGCGGATCAGCCCCAGTTCCCCAACCAGCGCCCCCGGCCCGACCTTGGTGATCAGTTGGTCGGGTCCTTCCTTCTGCGGCAGGTACAGCCCTGCCTCCCCTTCCAACACCACATAGGCGCCGTCGGTGGGCTGGTCGTCCTTCAGGAACACGACCTCGCCCGGCTGGGCATCATACCAGCGCGCACCAAAGGCCAGCAGACGCAACTGTCTGCGGTCGAGACCGGAAAACAGCGGTGTCTGCTCCAACGCGCGCAGCTTGCGCGCCAGGTCGGCCGAGGCGGCGCTGTCCTCTTCCACCGTGGTATCCCCTTTATCTGAAACCACACGACCTTGCCGGATTTCAACAAAACTGTCGAACTTGTCCGGGTTTTCAAAATGGTCATTCAGATAGATCACGGTCGTATCCGGCAACAACTCGCGCAGGTTTTTGTAGACCGCGACCTGAGTTGCCATGTCATAGCTGGCAAGCGCATTTTCCAGGATCAGAATATCTGGCTTCTTGATCGTCGCACGTGTAAAGGCCAACGGTTCGGCAAAGACGGCAGGCAGGTTCTGACCACCGATCGCGACCGGCACGTCGTAAATCAGCTCGACCACCAGCGGACGCGCACCGTTTGCGTCCAGAACATCGACAATCAACTTGCGCGCCTCGTCCGAACGACCGCCGCCAATTTGGCTGACCTTGCCGAACAGAGCATTCTCCATCACCGTCAGGCCGGGCGCGAAAGCGTCTTTATGCAGTGGCAAAAAGACATCCTGCAAGCCTTCTAACAGCTTTTCCGAGTGGCTATGACGCAGTTCCAGAATGCGGTTCTTAAGCTCATCCGTGAAGGCGGGCCCAATCTGTTCAGCCGAGATCACAAACGGCACCGCCAGAAGGTTCGCCAGCTTTTCGTCATCCAGCCCCGACACGCCCTCGTTCCGGGTCTTCTCGACAAGCTCAAGTGCGGTCTCGTAGGTTTTGGCTTCCAGACCAAGCTTGCGGAACAACGGATGGTCCGTTCCATCCAGACCAAAGATCTGGCGCAGCATCTCAATCACGTCGCGGGTCAGACTGACCAGCGTTTTGTCCAGCCCTAACTCGCGCAGCTGCCCAAGGAACACGGTCTGGCGGGCCAGCAAGTCCTGCGTCACCGGAACCCGAGGCGTCGCGAACAGCAGATTTTCCGCGACCGGTAGTGCCGAATTATAGGTGCACCAGTCAAAGACCAGCGCCTGTTGATCCAGCCCGGATTTTTGCACTGCCTGTTGCACAACAGGGCGCAGCTCAACCAGTTTCTGCGCAAGTTCCGGATGTTCGGCGGCGACGAATACCTGATCCGATCCACGTTGGAACAAAGCGGCCCCCGACCCCATTCCATCAATCAAATGCAACCACCAGTCCCGTAACGCTTCGGGGCTATCCAAACCGGCCAGCGACGGGTCGAGCCAGTCTGCTTGGTATGGATCGGCGCTGTTGCCTGCGCGTTGCGTCTCGGCAAAGTCGGGGTCGTCGGATTGGGTTGTCAGTGGCCTTTGTCGCATCGGCATCATGACATTGTCGCCCAGCGTGCCCTGAAACATGATCGGGCGTGACGAGGCATAGCCGATGCGTGCGGCAACGACGCTTTGGTGCAGGGCCGCCAGGTTTTCGCCACCCACCTCAACCCGGCCCGAGCTAGGCAGGATTTCCCGCGTCAGCAACTCGGCGACAGCGCGTCGATCCTCTTCGCTGGGGGCAGCAATGCCGATGGTTTGCCCGCCCGCAAATGTCAGGTTCAGATCATCCAAAACCTGATTGCCGTCCATGTCCCGGACCGAGACCCGATCCAGCACAATATCGCCGTTCAGACGCGGGCGGGTTTCGGGCTCGCCCTCGAACAGCTTTTCATCCGGCATCCCCGGAGGCGCAAAGCGTTCGATCACCACGTCCCAGCGCAGCGACATGTCCTGCGTCTGGTTGTAATAAGTCAGCAGTTCCTTCCACGGCGAGCTCAGATCCTTATACGCCGCCAGAGCCGCCACCAGCGCGCCCAGCGAGACCGAGCCCTGCAGCACCAGAAGACCACCAACCAGATAGAACATGAAAGGCGTCAACTGCGAGATGAAGTTGTTGATGAACTTCATAAAAAACTTTTTCTGGTAGATCTCGAACCGGATACCGAACAAACGCCCCAACTGTTCTGAGATCATCGCACGTCGATAGCGCCAACCGCCATTACCCCGCAGGGTCGAAGCCCCTGCGGCGTTCTCGCCGATCTGAGCGGCCAGAATGCGGACTTCCTGAATGCGTTTCTTGTTCAGCAGGTTGATCTGCCGCTGCAGCTTGGGGATCAGCCACGCCTGCAGCGGGATCAACGCTACGGCGGCAAGGCCGAACCAGACACTTTGCAGAAACAGGAAGGACAGGATCGTGATCATCTGCCCGGCCTGCAAAACGGGCTGGCTGATCGCGTCACCCATCAAACCGCCCATCGGCTCGCTTTCGGCGGTGATCATCGACACCATCTCGCCCTGGCTAACCCGTTCGAAATAAGGTTGCGGAAAGCGCAGGGCGCGGTTGATCAGTTGGTACCGGAACCGGCGCAACATCCGTTCGCTCAGCACGCCTTTCATGGTGTTGATGCGCATCTTCATCAGGCCATGCGCAAGCACCGCCACCAGAAAGGCACAGCAAAGGATGATCAGGAATGTCGTTTGCGGTAGCTCATATCCCAGAAAGTCGACCACAGGACTGGCCGCACCGATCGCATCGTTGATGATGCGCTTGGGCAGTTCCAGCGTTAAATACAACAATGGAAATAGCGTGGACGTCACGGCCAACAGGATCAGTTGATCGCGTTTTGAGTATTTCCAAATAAACCGGAAAATCGAACGTTCTATGGAACCTGCCCCTGTTGTGGATAACTGATCCGATCCTGAAGAAAGTGCCGCAAATCCAACACTCTGAATTTACAGCAATCGTGACCTGTGACGCAAATGGTTTCCAGTTAGAAATTATCCGCCATGTGTGAACAAGTTCATTTGCGCCGCAACGGTTTAGCCCGTAAGCTTCGCTTCAGGACGATATCGGGAGGAACAATTTGACTGCCAGCATAGGCGCAGTGCTATTGATGCTCTGCTTATTGCAGATCAAACATATGTTTGCGGACTATTTTCTTCAGACTCCAAAAATGTTGTCCGGGCGCGGTGAATACTTTCACTGGGGCCGCGCACAGCATGCAGGTGTGCATGTTGTCGGGTCAATAGTCGTCTTCCTGCTGTTCGGGGCGGCGTGGTCTTTTATTCTGATCATTTCCGCGCTGGAATGGATCGTCCATTTCAATATCGACTTTGCCAAGGCCAATTATTCGGACAAGAAAAAACTGTCGCCCGCACAGGCAGCTTTCTGGCGTGCCACCGGACTGGATCAGTTGATGCATAACCTGACCTATATCGCGATGGTCTGGGCCTGGGTGAAATTCGCCGCCTGACCGGCACTGTGCCTACGGCGAATTTCCGGATCGGCTAGCCCAAAACCGAAAAACTGCTTTCTTCATTGATCGGACGTTTGCGGGAATAGAAGCCGACATCGATCATCCGCTTGATATAGGGCAGTTCGAACTGCAGCGGCTGCGCATCGTGATCCGCCCCGCCTTCGCAATAGTCGATCAGAGCGGCCATCATCTTGCCCGCAATCGGCGCGTTCTTGTACTGGTTTCCACTGGTACCGCAGGCCATGTAGAACCCCGGCAGGCTGGATTTATCATAAATCGGAATCCAGTCGGTTGAGGCGTCATACAGATCGACCACTCCGCGTGTCTTGGACGGGATGCCGAGGCTGGGCACACGTTGCGCATAACGCATCGCCTGTGTGGTCCACTGGTCGGTGAAGTCGTGATTGTAGTGCACGTCATCCTCGCACCACTGATGCGGATCGCATTCCGGATCTTCCGAGCCGACCAAGATGTGGTTGCCATGCTCGGGGCGGCAGTAACAGGCGATGTCACTGTCCGAAACAATGGTACCATTGTTTTCGAAATCGAACCCTTCGGGCGCGGGGACGTGTACCACTTCTTGCCGCAGGGGGCGGGTTTCGATGGTCATATCGTCCAGCACACCCGCCATCTTGTTGATGATCGCCGAACCCGGCCCGGCCACATTCACCACCACCTTGGCGCGGAGTTCCTCGCCCGAAGCCAGTTTGACGCCGGTCACGCGCCCGCCGTTGGTCAGAATCTCCATCACTTCGGCGCCGGTACGCACCTCGGCTCCGTGCTGCTTGGCGGCATCCATAAGGTTTTGGGCCGACAAGGCCGGGTCGGTGACATAACCCGCCTGAGGCCAATACACAGCGCCTTGCATCTTGCCCCCGTTCGGTTGGCCGAATTCCGGGTCATCCATGCGGCGCGGCGGAGCGAAACTCTCCAGAGAATAGACCGGCAGGCGCTCGGTGATTTGTTCGGGCGACCATTCCTCGAACGGACAATCCAGATCAGCACTGTTCTTAATGTGCTTTTCCAACATCCCATTGGCGTCTGTTTTCATCACCAGACATCCCGTCTCGCGGAACTGCGCCAGATTGGCATCTGCGGGCAGGCCTAGATACGCGGCCCAGTCGCGCCAATAGTGATACCCCTCCCACGCAAATGCGGTGCCATCGAAGGTCGAGTAATGCATCCGAATGATCGCACAGGACCCTGCGGTCGACCCATGGCCCACCTGAGAATTGCGATCCAACGACAGGGTTTTCCACCCGGCTTTTGCCATCTCGAACGCGATGGCGGCTCCGATGACACCAGTGCCGATGATGATTGCGTCTGGTTGGCTCATGACAGGTCTCCTTTCCAGCAGCGCAGGGAATATACGCTGAATTCCTCAACTTCTTCAGGTTTTGGTTCGACGCCGGTGAACGCGTACAGGTAGTGCGGCACCATCGAAATCCGTGTTTCTATCGGCTCGTTCAGTTGAGCCAGATCGTACCCGATCTGCATGTAGTACAGCACGCGGGCACGGGTTTCGGCCTCGACCTCAGGATACCCGTAGCGGGCAAACATGGCGTGCAGAGCCTCAAGCCGCCGGGCGTCCGATTGATCCAAAGCGCGGCGTACCTTGCCCGATTTGCGTGCCCAGTCCCGCACGGCAAAGTCCAGTGCCGTATCGAACAGATCCGTGTTCACCACGCAGCGATGCACGTTGCAGACCGCCGCCGTGATGGTCTCCGCCGGGGCTTCAGCTTGTGCAACCAGACCCGCCGTATTCGTGGCCTGCCAGCGGGCCAGCAAAGCGTCCAGCAATTCTTGCCGCGACTTGAAGTACCAATAGAACGAGGACCGCGACACCGCCATCCGCTCAGCCAGGCTCAGAACCTTGATCTGGTCCACCCCGTCCGAGATCAGCACATCCATCGCCACGTTCAGCCAGTCGTCACGCGTGACCTTGATGTTGCCGACCAGAGGTTCAGCCTTAGGGTCGTCCCTGTGCAGGATCGGTTTAGTATTCATTCAACTCTCCGGCGGTGCGCCGCCTTCGGCAGTACGGCGCGTGATAAAATCCTGCAAGGCGCCCAGTCGGTCACTGTCACCGGTAGGTGGTTTGAAGTCGTTGAGAATACCCTTCCATACACCGGTTGCGCGGTGATTTGCATCAACCGAGCCGCGCTCGGTCCAAGTGCCGAAATTGGCATAATCGTGGACATGGGGCTGATAGAATTCGGTATTGTACCGCTCCATCGTCTGGCTCGTGGCGAAGAAGTGACCGCTGGGTTCAACCTCACGCAAGGCGGTGTCGTAACCGATCTCAGCGGTTTCGGCCTGCGCCCCGTGGCACAATTCGGCGACCATGTTCAGTACCTCAGCATCGCAGACCAGCTTTTCGAAGGATACGGTCAGCCCGCCCTCAAGCCACCCGGCCGAGTGGATGATCACCGTCGCCCCAGCCATCAGACAGCCCCAAAGACCGAACTGGTTCTCATTCGCCGCTTGCACGTCGTTGATGTTTGACGCCGAGCCGGCAGCGGACCGCCAGGGCACCCCCAGAAACCGCGCCAACTGTCCCGCCGCCAGCGACGCCTGAAAATGCGAGGGCGTGCCAAATGCTGGCGCGCCTGACTTCATGTCCACATTGCTGGTGAACGTGCCATAGCACACTGGCGCACCGGGGTTGGTCAGTTGGGTCAGTGTCAGCGCGGCCAACGCCTCGGCGTGGGATAGCGTAATCGCGCCCGCCACGGTGATCGGTGCCATTGCCCCCATCAGGGTAAAGGGCGTGATGATCGACATCTGACCATGACGGGCAAAGTCGATCAGGCCCTGCGCCATCGGGATATCCAATGTCCGTGGGCTGTTGGTATTGATGATCGTGTAGCAATGCGCATTGCCGCGAAACTCGTCATCCGACAGGCCCCGCGCGGTGGACAGCATCTCAAAGCAATCCATCACCTGCGGCGTGCCGCGCGAGAAGAAGAACGGGAACTTGTCCGTCAACTCCATCTGCGCCTGCGTGGTGAAGTAGTGGCGCAGGTGGGTCGGCACGTCTTGCGGCTCGACCTGGGGTGAGATCATCTGGAACACGTCGAAATTATGCGTGAGCTTCAGGAAGTCCAAATAGTCCTGCCCGGTCGCGGGGCGGCGGCCCCGTTCCAGATCGGTGGCATTTGGCGCCCCTGCCCCCGGCTGAAACACCAGACTGCCGAGTTCCAGCATAAAGTCGCGATGGCGTGCTCCGGCCTGGCAGGCGATCGATTTCGGGGCCGAAGCAACAGCGGCCTCGACCATATCGCGCCCGATGAAAACCATTTCGGTGTCTTCATCCACGCGCGCACCGCCCACAGCAAAGATCCGGCGCGCTTCGGGCAACAGGACCTTAACGCCCAGTTCCTCCAGCATGCGGAGGGACGTTTCGTGCATGTCCGCGATCTGATCCGCAGGGAACACTTCCATCTGCGGGAACGGGTTCCTGAGCTGACGATAGTTCACGTCGCGTTGGGGCGGGGGCGAAGCCTCAACCCCGCGCCCACGCCGTCGCCTGCCGCGTTCGGATGTTTGCGAGATCATCCTCAGCCCCTCATCGCTTTGCCCTGCGGGTCGTAGGGCGACGGCAAGATCACCCGCGCGGGGCGTTCGACACCGACCACGTGCACAGTCAGTTCGGTGCCTGGTTCAGCCTTATCGCGGTTGACCAGAGCCATCGCCAGCGACTTGCCGGTATAGTGGCCGTAACCGCCCGAGGTCACAAAACCCACGCGGTCTTGGCCCGACCAGATCGGCTCGTACCCGCTGGCGTCGGCGTCCAGAGCGTCCACCTGTAGCGTCACCTGAACCTGTGCGGGGCCGTTGCCGTCTCGTTCAGCCATGGCAGCGTCCTTGCCAACAAAGTCCTTGTCCCAGTCGATCCAACGGTCCATTCCGGTCATCCCCGGCGTGTAAAGTTGCGTGAATTCCGCCGACCAGATGCCAAAACTCTTTTCCAACCGGGTCGAGAGCATCGCGTTGAAGCCACATTCGCGGATACCCTCATCCGCTCCGGCTTCAAGCAGCATGCGCCGCAGCTCAATGTGATCGCCATAGCGGCAGTTGATCTCATACCCCTTCTCACCGGTTACCGACATGCGCGCGACGCGGGCGCGCACCAGACCAATGTCGAAATCACCGCAGCCCATGAATTTCAGGCCCGAGATATCCTGTTCCGCCAGATTCTCGACCACCGCCTGCGACTTCGGTCCGACCACGGCAAAGCCGCAGTATTCCTCACCCAGATCGCGGATAGTTACGCCGTCGATCATGTGATCGTCGAACCAGCGCATATGCCAGGCACGCAGATAGTAGCTGCCCATGATCCACCAGGTGCCGTCGCCCCAGTTGAGCACGGTCAGATCACCCTTGAGCCGCCCGTTCTCGCCCAGCATCGGAGCCAGTTTGGCGCGACCCGGTGCAGGCAGTTTCGATGCCATGACTTTATCCAGCCAGACCTCGGCGTTCGGCCCGGTGACCTCGAACCGCGAAAAGCCTGAAATATCCAAAAGGCCAACACCTTCGCGGATCACCTTGCATTCATCGGCCACTATTTCATGCGCGTTCGAACGCTTGAGCGTCGGCGTTTCCTCGAACCCTTTGGGTGCGAAGTACAGCGGCACCTCAAGGTCCCAACTGACACCCCATTTGCACCCGGCTTCGGTCATCGCATCATGCGCTGGCGCCATTTTTAGCGGACGACCTGCAGGCAGTTGCTCGTTCGGATAAGTCATCACGAAGCGACGGGAATAAAACTGGCCCGTCGTCTCGCGGATGTAGCGTTTGTTCTGGGCGAAATCGCCATAGCGCGCCACGTCCATTGGCCAGGCATCCGCCTCTGGTTCACCGTGGATCATCCATTCAGCCAGCGTCTTGCCGACACCGCCGCCCTGCAGGAAGCCCGCCATCACTGCACAAGCCGACCAATAGCCGGGTTTGCCCGGAACCGGGCCGACCAAGGGGTTCCCGTCCGGCGAAAACGTAAATGCGCCGTTCACCCATGTTTTGATGCCGACGTTTTGGATTGACGGATAGCGTTCAAAGCCCAGCGTCAGCTCATTCTCGATCCGGTCGAGCTGTTCCTGAAACAGTTCCTCGCCATAGTTCCACGGCGCGCCGTCCATGGCCCAGTGTTCGTGGTCAACCTCGTAGATACCAACCAGAACGCCTTTCTGGTCCTGCCGCATATAGGTAAAGCCTTCGAGGTCCACGGTCATCGGCATCTCAAAATCCGCCTCGGCCACTTCCGGAACAGTATCGGTGATCAGATAGTGGTGCTTCAGCGGAGAGACCGGCAATTCCACCCCGGCCATGCGGCCCACCTGCTTGGCCCAGAGACCCGCCGCGTTGACCACATGCTCGCACGTGATCGTGCCCCGGTCGGTCACCACCTGCCAGCCATCGGCAGTCTGGATCAGTTCCTCGACCTTGGTTTCTTCATAGTATTCGGCGCCGCGTTTCTTGGCTGCTGTGGCATAGGCCTGCACAGTGCCGGTCGTGTCGATATAGCCCTCACGATCCGCCCACATCGCGCCCAGAACGCCCTCGGTAGACATGATCGGGCAGCGTCTTTGCGCCTCTTCCGGGGACAGCAATTCGCAATCGTCGATGCCGATGGATTGGAAGATGCGATAGTTTGCCTGCAGCCATTCCCACCGCTCGGGCGTGCCAGCCAGCGTCAGGCCTCCGGTCATATGCAGACCGATATTCTGGCCGGATTCCTTTTCGATCTCACTGAGCAGGTCGATGGTATAAGACTGCAACGCCGCCATGTTTGGGTCGGCGTTCAGCGCGTGGACCCCTCCGGCCGCGTGCCATGACGAGCCCGACGCCAACCGCCGCCGCTCCAGCATCACCACATCCGACCAACCAAACTTTGCCAGGTGATACAGAACCGAGGCGCCGACGACGCCGCCTCCGATGACCACAACGCGATACTGAGATTTCATCTTGCTCTCCCCTGCATGGCTTGCAGTGGACGCTAAACGCACTGTTCACTTCTGTCTAGACATTTCTGTACAGTTCGGATCGCAAGACATCTGCGCACACAAATCGCCGTTTTAAAGTTGAGCGCTGGGCCGGGCAGCGACTTGTTCAAACCACGCCAGCGTGGCCCGGTTTTCCTGTGGAATCCGCCGCTTGATCACGCGGGCAAAGTCGACAAAGACAAAGGCGGTGATATCGGCCAAAGTGAATTCCACCCCGGCCAGATAGGGGCTGTCCGTCAACCGTGTTTCCAGCAGATCGAAGAAATATCCGACCCGCGTCGCACCCCGTTGCGCCAGTTCGGAAATCTGGGCGTGATTCTCGGGGCCCGGAACCGCACGGTTGGCAAAGGCGGGGTGGGTATTGCGCAGTACCTCGGCAATCGGCAGACCGCCCTGTTGTTCGACAATGCTGTTCCACATCAGAACCAGCCCCTGTTCGTCCGGGGTGCGACCCATCAGTGGCGGCTCGGGAAATTGCGCCTCAAGATAAGCAGCGATGCCAAGATTCTCGGACAGCACCGTGCCTTCATCGGTGACCAGAACCGGAAGGGTCGCGTTAGGATTGACCGCTTTGAACGCATCGCTCAGTTGTTCGCCCTTGGCGATTGAAACTTCGCGAGTTTCGATTTCCAGCCCTTTTTCGGCGATGAACATGCGAGCGCGACGCGGGTTCGGTGCGGTCGAGCAATCATAGAACAGCATCGCTTTCCCCTTATCTGCGATAAATGAAACACCGTCCCTCGACTGCGTCTGGCGGCAAGGGCAGTTCGGTTAGCGTATCAAAATACATCCGATCGCTGGACACCATCAGCCCGCCGGTCGCCAGCAGCGGCTCGATCAGGGGTGAGACGAACCGGGCGAACGCATCGTTCTTTTCCCGGTTATGTCCGCCAAGATCAGCGTGAATCAGGCTGGCGGTCGCGCCAAAACGATCCAGCGCGGCGGGTAATGTCTCGCGCACGTCCCCCAGTATTACGCGATCTTCGGGGGGTGTCGAATCCGGGTGAGACGCCACCGCACGTTCGAACACATAGACCGGGCGGTTTTTCACGTATTGCACCATGTGATGATAGGTGCGCCCATTGCCCAGCCCCAGTTCGAACACCGGCCCTGCCAGACCTCGCGTCTCGGCGATGGCGAAATCCAGACAGGCGCGCTGCGACACCATGCGGTCAATAAACAGATCTAGGCGGCTTTGATTGTCGGACACGGGGAAATCTCTCCTTGATACCAGTCGACTTGTCAGATGGCGCCGACAGGACGTTTGATGACAAATCCTCAAGACTTTGTGTAGGCAAATTGGCGTCAGTTTCACAATTCCGCGACATTTCACCCCAAGAACGGGTTTGACTAGCCAGCACCAACCGCGCGAAACTGCGACAAAAAACACGGGGAGTTGATCAAGCGCATGCCGAGCTACGGCCCAACGGGTGGAACACCTGAATGACGGCGTTGTTGTCCGTCCGCGATCTGAGCATCGGATTTGGCAAGGGTGAGCCCGTTGTCAAAGGCGTCAATTTCGATGTCGAGGCCGGGCAGACGCTGGCTTTGGTCGGTGAATCCGGATCAGGCAAAACGATCTCGTGTCGGGCGGCATTGCGGATTTTGCCGCGCACCGCACAGATACGCAGCGGCACGATTACGCTCAACGATTCCAAGGGCACCGAGGAACTGACCCGGATCAACGAAAAGCAGATGCGCGGTATTCGCGGCAACCGGATTTCGATGATCTTTCAGGAGCCGATGCGGTCCCTCTCGCCCTTGCACAAGATCGGCAATCAGGTCAGTGAGGTTCTGTGGTTGCATCGCGGCGCGTCCGAAGCGCAGGCCCGCAAAGAGGTGCTGACCCAGTTCGAACGCGTGGGCTTTCCCGATCCCCAGCGCGCTTATGATTCTTACCCGTTTGAATTGTCCGGTGGCATGCGTCAGCGCGCCATGATTGCGATGGCGATGGTCTCCAAGCCGGAACTGCTGATCGCGGATGAGCCGACCACTGCACTTGACGTAACGACACAGGCGCAGGTGCTGGGCCTGATCAAAGAGCTTCAGCGCGAGACCGGGATGGCCCTGATCCTCGTCACACACGATCTGGGTGTGGTCGCCAATATGGCCGAGCAGGTCGTCGTCATGCACAAGGGCCGCGTGATGGAGGCCGGTGCCGCCGCCCCCATCCTGACCGCACCCGCGCACCCCTATACGCAGCAGCTGTTCAACGCCGCGCCCGAGATTCCGGACGAGGAATCCGTCGGCATCCCTATGCCCGACGAAGACCTGATCCTGCAGATGAAAGGCGTGTCGAAAACCTACACCATGCGCTCCAGCAAGGGATGGCAGGGCGATAAGCTGATCCATGCCTGCCGCGGCGTCGATCTGAATCTGGCACGCGGCAAGACGCTGGCGATTGTTGGCGAAAGCGGGTCCGGCAAAACCACCGCAGCCCGCATCGCCTTGGGCGCCGAGCCGCCTGATCGCGGCGGAGAGGTCTTGTTCCGCACGTCACCGGACGCGGACCCGATCACCGTACACCACATGACCCGCGCCCATCGCACCGCCTTTCAGCGCAAGGCGCAGATGGTGTTTCAGGACCCCTACAGCTCGCTCAGCCCCAGAATGCGCATCCAGGACGCGATGACCGAACCGCTGGAAATTCACAATATCGGATCGACCTCGGAACAGCGGGACAAGGCAGCCGAGATGTTGAAGCGAGTCGGCCTAAACGCGGATATGCTGAAACGCTACCCGCACGCCTTTTCCGGCGGTCAACGTCAGCGCCTGTCGATTGCACGCGCCATGATGCTAGACCCGCAACTGATCGTCTGCGACGAGCCGACCTCGGCGCTGGATGTCTCAGTTCAGGAGCAAATCCTGACGCTGCTGGAAAACCTGCAGGACAGCCTGAACCTGTCCTATTTCTTCATCTCGCACGACCTTGCCGTCGTGGCGCGCATTGCCGACGAGGTCGCCGTGATGCGCCGGGGGCTGGTGGTCGAACAGGCCCCGCCCGAGACACTTTTCTACAATCCCCGCCACCCCTACACCAAGGCGCTGATTGCCGCTCAGCCAGAACCTGACATCAACCGTCCCATTGACCTGAAACTGGTTGCTTTGGGCGCAGGTTCGCCAGACAGTTGGGATGACGCCTTCCGATTTACCGACTCCGTGATACCTTCACTGGTAGAGATGGAGCCCGGCCATAAGGTAAGATGCCATGTTTAAGACCACTCGCCCCCTGTTTCTGGCCGCCACGCTGGCCGCCGCATGGATGCTGCCCGCCACGGCAGACACCCCAACTCCTGTTGAAGGAGAATTCTGGTCCACCGAAGTGAACGCCGGCAACCTGCCCCCTGTTCAGGACCGCCTTCCGGACGAGCCGCTGGTGGTTGATCTGGCCGCCAAAGGACGTGAGTTCGGAACTCCCGGCGGCACACTGCGGACCATGGTCACCCGGTCCAAGGACATCCGCCAGATGGTGGTTTATGGCTACGCCCGGCTGGTGGGGTTCAACGAGAACTACGAACTGGTGCCCGATCTGCTGGAGTCCTTTGAAAGCGAAGGCAATCGCAAGTTCACGCTGCATCTGCGCGAAGGGCACAAATGGTCGGACGGGTCACCCTTCACCTCCGAGGATTTCCGCTATTGGTGGGAAGACGTGGCGAATAACGAACTTCTCAGCCCCTCCGGCCCGCCGGATTTTCTGATCGTCGAGGGCAAGCTGCCCACCGTGTCCTTTCCCGACGAGACCACCGTTGTCTATGAGTGGGAAGACCCAAACCCCGATTTCCTTCAATCACTGGCTCAGGCGCGCCCACCCTTCATCTACCGGCCATCTGCGTTTCTGAAGAAATACCACGAGCAATATGCGGATACCGAAGAGCTTGCTTTTCTGGTCAGCGATGCCCGCGTTAAAAGCTGGGCGGCACTACATAACAAGCTGGACAACCTGTACAAATACGACAACCACGAACTGCCGACCCTGCAGCCTTGGCTGAACGCAAGCTCGGGCAAGAAGATCCGGCATAACTTTGTGCGCAACCCCTATTACCACCGCATCGACAGCAAGGGCGTGCAACTGCCTTATATCGACGTGGTCGAGATGGAGATCGTCGCCCCCGGTCTGGTTGCCGCCAAGGCAAACGCCGGTGAAACCGATCTGCAGGGCCGTGGGCTGGCATTCAGGGACGCCTCGATCCTGAAAAAGGGCGAAGAGGTCGGGAACTACAAGACCCGCCTGTGGAAGACCGGTGTGGCCTCGCAAATTGCGATCTATCCGAACCTGAACTTTGCCGATGACGGCTGGCGCGAGGTTCTGCGCGATGTGCGTGTACGTCGCGCATTGTCGCTGGCCATTGATCGCAAGACAATCAATCAGGCACTGTATTTCAAGCTGGCGCAACCCGGTGCCATGTCGGTTTTGCCTGCGTCTCCGTTCTACAGTGAGAAAAACGCGCAGGCCTGGGCACAGTTCGACGTCGAACAGGCCAATGCTCTGCTGGATGAGGCCGGTCTGACCGAGCGCAACAAAAACGGCATTCGCCTGCTGTCCGATGGTCGTCCGATGGAACTGATCGTCGAAACCGCCGGTGAACGGCAAGAGGTTGAGAACGCCCTGCAGATCGTCACCGACACCTGGCGCGAGATCGGTGTCGATCTTGTCATGCGCCCACTGGACCGCGATATCCTGCGTAACCGCGTCTTTGCGGGAAACACCATGGCCTCGGTCTGGTTCGGCTGGGATGACGGCATCCCGCAGGCTCATACGTCGCCCGCCTATTTGGCTCCAACCGATCAGGTCTTTCTCGCCTGGCCGAAATGGGGCCAGTATTTTCAAACAAGCGGCGATGTCGGCGAAGCGCCTGACATGCCCGAGGCCGAACGCCTGATGCAACTGGCCCATGATTGGGAGGTCGCTACATCCGATGATGAGCGTAAGGCAATCTGGACCGAGATGCTGAACATCCATGCCGACCAGTTGTACGCCATCGGCATCCTGAACGGCGCACCGCAGCCGGTCGTGGTTTCCAATCGCCTCCGCAACGTACCTGAACAAGCTATGTGGGCATGGGAGCCCGGCGCGCATTTCGGCATTCACCGGCCGGACGAATTCTTTTTCGCCGACTGATCAGGAGCAGCTAAATGGTCATGCTGCGCTACGCAGTCTATCGCTTTTTCACGATGCTGCTGACGCTGCTGGTGGTGTCGGTTCTGATCTTCGTGATCATCAACCTGCCGCCCGGCGATTACCTCAGCAACCAGATTGCGGAGTTGCAGGCGTCTGGCCAATCGGCGGGTGTGGCCAAGGCCGAATTCCTGCGAACGGAATACGCGTTGGATAGGCCCATCTGGGAGCAATACCTGATCTGGATGGGTTTCTGGCCGGGTCCGCATGGCTTTGAAGGCCTGCTGCAGGGCAACTATGGCTGGTCCTTCGAATTCGACCGCCCGGTGGCCGAGATCGTGGGCGACACCCTATGGCTGACCGTGGTGGTCAATCTGGCAGCGATCCTGTTTGTCTACGCCGTGGCGCTGCCGTTGGGCGTCATCGCTGCGGCACGGTCGCGGACGTGGATCGATTATACATCGGCTTTTGTTGGGTATCTGGGACTGGCTACGCCGAACTTTCTGCTGGCGCTGATCCTGTTCTACTACGGCCACCGCTATTTCAACCTACCCATTGGTGGACTGATGGACCCGGTCTACGAAGGCCTGCCGATGAGCTGGGACAAGTTCAAGTCCATCCTTGTCCACCTGATCGTCCCAACTTTCGTGATCGGTACATCCGGCGCTTCGGCCATGATGCAGCGTCTGCGGGCCAATATGCTGGACGAATTGGGCAAACCTTACGTGGAAACTGCTATCGCCAAGGGCATGGCCCCGTCGCGGATGCTGACGAAATACCCGCTGCGCGTGGCGTTCAACCCGTTTGTGGCCGACATTGGCAACCTGCTGCCCTCGATGGTCTCCGGCTCGGTTCTGGTCTCGGTCGTGCTGGGCTTGCAGACCATCGGCCCGACCCTGCTGACGGCGCTGAAAACGCAGGATCAGTTCCTGTCCGCCTTCATCCTGATGTTCGTGGCACTGCTGACCCTGATCGGCACCATGATCTCGGACATTCTGCTGGTCATGCTCGACCCGCGCATTCGGTACGAGGGGCGTGAAGCATGACACAACGCCCTGACGACCGCTATGTCGACGATGCCCCTTATGACCCGAATGTCTCTCTGCAACAGCTTGAGCGTGCCGATCTGGACGCGCCGAACTGGGTGCTGGTCTGGCGCAAGTTCAGAACCCACAAGCTGGGCCTGATCTCGGGCATCTTCCTGCTGTTGTGTTACCTGATGCTGCCCTTTGCCGGGTTCATCGCGCCCTATGGGCCGAATGAACGTAACGGAGAGCATCTCTATGCCCCGCCGCAAAGCATCAGTTGGTTCCACGAGGGCGAATTCATCGGCCCCCACGTCTATCCAATCGTAGCCGAAGCCGATCTTGAAACCTTCCAGTGGAAGTTCGTGCCAGATCTGGAAGACCCCCGCGCGATCAAGTTCTTCTGTGAAGGCGCCGAATACAAACTCGCCGGTCTGATCAGGTCGGACACCCACCTGTTCTGCGCGCCCGAAGGGGCGACGCTGTTCCTCTGGGGTTCGGATCGCTTGGGCCGGGATGTATTCAGCCGCATCCTCTACGGCGCACAGCTGTCTCTGACTGTGGGCCTGATCGGCATCACCGTGTCTTTCGTTCTGGGCATCTTCTTCGGCTCGATGGCCGGGTATTTCGGCGGCAGGATCGACTGGGTCATCAACCGCGTGATCGAGGTTCTGCGTTCACTGCCGGAACTGCCCCTGTGGCTGGCCTTGTCCGCTGCAGTGCCGTCGAACTGGAGCCCAGTCGCGGTGTTCTTCATCATCTCGATCATCCTCGGCATCCTCGATTGGCCCGGTCTTGCCCGCTCCGTACGAGCCAAATTCCTGTCGCTGCGCGAAGAGGAATACGTACGCGCGGCCGAAATGATGGGTGCAAGTTCAGGCCGGGTGATCCGAAAGCACCTGCTACCGAACTTTATGTCTCACTTGATCGCCTCGGCCACGTTGTCGATCCCCGCGATGATCCTTGGGGAAACGGCTCTCAGCTTCCTCGGCCTAGGCCTGCGGGCACCAGCCGTCAGTTGGGGGGTGATGCTGAACGACGCGCAGAACCTCGCCTCGATCGAAATCTATCCGTGGACAGCCATTCCGATGCTGCCGATCATCGTTGTAGTGCTGGCCTTCAACTTCCTCGGTGACGGTTTGCGGGACAGTCTGGACCCCTATCAGCAATGAGCCTGTTCTCCGCCCTCCCCGCCGCTGACAACTATAAAACAACCGACAAGGGCACGCGGCCCAGCGCGTTTGCGGTGTCGGAACTGGCCACGGCCAGCTTTGCCGCCGTGGGTCAGGAGCTGGCGCGTCTGGTGACCGCATTGAACCTTGCTCCCGAAGCGCCCGAGGTTTCCGTCGATCACCGTCTGGCCTCGCTGTGGTACGGGTTTTCGTTCAAGCCAGACGGGTGGGAGATGCCCAGCCTCTGGGATGCTGTAGCCGGAGATTATCAAGCCTCGGACGGCTGGATCAGGCTGCACACAAACCTGCCGCGCCACAAGGCGGCGGCGTTGAAGGTTCTCGCGGTTCCGGGCAATCGTGACGCCGTGGCACAAGCGCTTAAAGAGTGGTCGATATCTGATCTGGAAACCGCGATTGTGGCCGAGGGCGGCGTTGCCGCCGCCATGCGCAGCCGTACCGAGTGGCTGGAACATCCGCAGGGCCGTGCTGTGTCACGCGATCCGCTGGTCGGCTGGCAAAACCCAAGGCACATCACGCTGCGCGACCGCCCTCAGGCCACGGCCAGCCGCCCTTTGGCAGGCCTGCGCGTTCTGGATCTGACGCGCGTACTGGCGGGCCCGGTCTCCACCCGAACGCTGGCGGGTTTCGGTGCCGAGGTCCTGCGCATCGACCCTCCCGGATGGGACGAGCCCGGTGTCATCCCGGATATTTCTCTGGGCAAACACTGCGCCTATCTGGACCTGAAATCGCCCGACGGCCTGACGAAACTGCAGGACCTTCTTGCGCAGGCAGATGTCTTCATCCACGGCTACCGGCCCGGAGCGCTGGATGCGCTTGGCCTGAGCAAGGTCAAACGCGATGAGCTGGCCCCGAACCGGGTCGAAGTCACCCTTAACGCCTATGGCTGGCAGGGTCCGTGGTCTACGCGGCGCGGATTTGACAGCCTCGTGCAGATGAGCGCCGGGATCGCGGATGCCGGCCGCGCCTGGGCCAAGGCTGACAAACCGACGCCACTGCCGGTTCAGGCGCTGGATCACGCGACGGGCTACCTGATGGCCGCAGCCGTCTTGTCCGCACTGGCTGAGGCCGCCTCCGGCAACTCGATCATGCTGGCCCAACTTTCGCTGGCCCGCACAGCAGAACTACTGACTGCACTGGCGAAATCCGAACCCGACGGTGATATTTCCGGCCCATCACCCGCAGATTACGAGCAACAGCCCGAAGAGTCCGGTTGGGGAACAGGCCACCGCCTGAAACCCGCATTGGCCGTTGGTGCCGCGCAGATGTCCTGGTCCTTGCCCGCCGGGAAGCTGGGCACCTCCCATCCGGTCTGACCGTCGCTGTCCACCTGACACACCCGCCGCGCGGCACGCGCTGCTTGGCCCAACGCTTTGGGTGGCGTCTCGTCAGAGAGGCAATTCAAAGGGGCGGGAGCCGACCCTAGCGGTCATCCCCGCCGGGGCCGATATCGTCCAGATAATCCTCGTCAATCGCAGCCTGCACCGCACCGGTTACCGCTTCGCGCTGCTTAGGAGACAAGTCTTCGGGGTCCTTCCCTTCAGCCAACCGCACCGTGACTTCCCGGTGCGCGAACTTGATACCTTCCCGGGCAAACAGTTCGCGGATTTCCTGATAGACCTTCTTACGCACCAGCCACTGATCGCCCGGCTTCGTCATGAACTTGACCCGGATGATCATCGCCGAATCCTGCATCTCGATCACGCCCTGCGACTTCAGCGGCTGGATAAAGTTCTCGCCGATCACCGGGTCGCTCAGCAATTCCTGACCCAGCTTCTTGATCAGTTTCCGCACCTTCTCGACATCCGTGTCATAGGTCACCCGCAGCGGCAGCTTCATGATCACCCAGTCGCGGGAATAGTTGGTTAGCACCTTGATCTCGCCAAACGGGATCGTGTTCAGCGCGCCAAGATGGTGGCGCAGTTGAAACGACCGGACCGAAATTTTCTCAACCGTCCCCTTCACATCCCCGATATCGATATATTCCCCTTTGCGGAACGCATCATCCAACAGGAAGAACGCACCTGAAAAGATGTCCCTCACCAGCGTCTGCGAGCCGAAGCCAACGGCCAGACCCACTACGCCCGCACCTGCGAACAGCGGGCTGACATTGATGCCCAACTCCATCAGAACGATCAGAACGATGGTGACAACGACAACGGCCAGGATCGCCCCGCGAAACAGCGGCAGCAGCGTAGCCAGACGGCTTTGCCCACCTTCACCGCCTTCGTCGCCCAGTTCCGCCTCTTCACCACCATCGTCGATCTCTTCTGCTATTTTCGTGTCGATCCAGATGCGGAAAAAGTGGAACAGGATGTACCCGATAAACAGGATGACCATCACGTCCAAAGCCCGGTCAATCGGCAGGTCCTCGCTCCAGCTGGCGTCGGGGTTCCAGATCACGACCAATGCATAGAGCCCGACCACAAAGGCCAGAATGCCAGCCACGCGACGGGCCAAGTCCTCATAGGTCAGCATGCTGTGCTTGCGCACCTCGGCTTCAACGGTTTCCACCGGTTCTTCAACATCGCCCAAAGCGTCTTCGGTGTTCATCTCCTCCATCTGGCGATTGCGGTCGAAGTAACGCTCAAGCAGGTAATTCATGGCCCCGTAGGCCACGACCACCGACATGAAAATCGCATAACTACTGGCCACAATCGGCAGCGAGTTCTCGTTCTCCAGCACCAGATCAACCGCCAGCTTGAACCAGCTGAAGACGATGTAGACGATCAGAACGGGCGACCAGGCAAAGGAAATAAACCGCACTATCCACGAGACCGCATCCGCAGCCCGCCCGCCGCGGATGGCGTTGGAAATGGCGCGGGCATTGAACAGGATCATCAGCACGTTGCCCAACGCCCCAAACATGGTCAGCCCGCCATAAACCATGGCGTAAACGTTGTAGTTCAACCCGAAATCCGCCACCCAGGTCGCAAACAGCACCACCGAAATGTCATAGGTCGCCAGCGCCGAGGCCCAGAAATACAGCCTTTTTGCATCCCGGTCGGAAAAGGGCGGCAGGCGGTATTGACTCAGGTAGGGCGACAGCACCATGCGCCACAAATCGGAGACCGTGCGCGACAGGAAAAACGCCGTGAATATCGCCGTGACCGTGAACTGGATCGAGATGTCCTCAGCCTCGCCAAAGAAAAGGTACCCCACGATCAGGGCCATGAGCATCGCAAATACCGTGCCTCCGATCCCCATGAAGAACCGGAACACCAGAAACGGCATTTTCTCGCGATAGCCCTGCGGGTTCTCCTTGGATCGTGCCACAACCAGCTTTTTGGCCATGCGCTTGCCGTAAATCTCGGTGGACAGCCAGCGCCCAAGCAGCAAGAACAGGATATTCCAGAACAGAACCTCGACATAGGTCTGGATGCGGCCATCAGGGCTGGTCTGGCGCAGGATGTACTGCACTTCGAAGATTGAATAGGGCAAAGCTTCTAGTCGAGAATTCATTGACTCGCGGAATTTCGAGAACCTCTCCTGCGCCTTCATCAGCTGAGAGCCTTCGGCCATCGGATCATGGGGTTCATCCGCTGCGGCGCTGGCACCACCCGAGGACACAATCTGCCCCGCGCTGTCGATAACGATCACGCTGGCGCCGGCCTCGGTCGCGGTGCGTATCGCGGCGGCAAGATCGCCCTCGGCGCTTGTATCCGCCTCGGAACCCGAACTGTACCCAGGGATCAAGGACGTCTGCGCTGCCGCTCCGGTGACAAAGGCCGCTGTCAACGCCCAGATCACCAGGGCCATTCCAGCTAAAAGTTTGAGTTTCATCGAGTTATTCGTCCAATCCGCATGATGCGCCACAGAATACCGAAGCACCTGAGTATATTCAAATATTCAGCCTTTCTCTTCCCAAGATCGTGTCAATTCGTGTTCCCTGTGCAATGCTGGCGACTTGGGTGTTTGCAACCTCGAAAAAACTGAATATGACCAACCCTGAAAGTTGGGTGGAATTGTGGGATCGAAGACAAGCTCAAACGGTGGAAAGTTCTTTGGTCGCAAGGACCGGGAATGTTGCCAATTCACAATGCTTGTCAAATTTGCACAATTTCGTCGCCCCCTTTGGCAAGCGACGGCAAAGAATATACGGTAACGGGTGTAAACGCGCGGATTTGCACCGAGAAACACGGCAGGCGAAAGCATGAGCCTAAGAATACAAAACGACACCACCGGCCGGGCGCCGCGCATTCTGTTCTACAGCCATGATACGTTCGGATTAGGGCATCTGCGCAGGTCGCGCGCTTTGGCTGCGGCTATCACGCAGGCCAACCCCGAGGCCTCTGCCCTGATCTTGACCGGGTCCCCGGTAGCTGGCCGGTTCACCTTTCCGCGCCGGGTCGACCATGTGCGCCTGCCAGGCGTGACCAAACGCGCCGACGGGTCTTATGCGGCCCGGACAATCGGCATGGGCATCGAAGAGGTGACCGAGCTGCGCGCGGGCCTGATCCAGACCGCCGTGCAGCAATTCGATCCCGATATGCTGGTCGTCGACAAGGAGCCCACCGGCTTTCGGGGCGAGTTGTTGCCGACGCTGGAAAGCCTGCTGCATTCACAACGCACAAAACTGGTGTTGGGCCTGCGCGACGTGCTGGACGAGCCCGAGGTTCTGGCCGCTGAGTGGGAGCGGAAGGAGGCTCTGGCCGCTACTGAACGTTTCTATGACGAAATCTGGGTCTATGGGCTGCGTTCGATCTATGACCCGACGCAGGGCCTGCCACTCAGCCACGCGGCGCAGTCGCGCATTCACTGGACGGGCTACCTGCGCCGCGATCTCGGCCCGGTCGGTGAGCCGCCCGAACAGCCCTACATTCTGATCACACCGGGTGGTGGCGGAGACGGCAAGGCGATGGTGAACCTTGTTCTTTCGGCCTATGAAAAAGACCCGACACTGTCGCCGCGTGCCGTGTTGGTCTATGGCCCCTTCCTGTCCGGTGAACTGCGCGAGGATTTCGAAACCCGCGTTGCCGCGCTGAACGGGCGGGTGACCGCCGTTGGCTTTGAATCCCAAATCGAAACACTTTTTGCCGGGGCCGCCGGGGTGGTCTGCATGGGCGGCTACAATACGTTCTGCGAGGTTCTCTCGTTCGACAAACGCGCCGTCATCGTGCCCCGCACGACGCCGCGGCTGGAACAGTGGATCCGTGCCTCACGCGCCGAAGGTCTGGGCCTTGTCCGGATGTTGGACGAAAACCGCGACGGACTGACACCGGATGCGATGATACAGGCGATCCGCAGCCTTCCGCACCTACCTCTGCCATCGCAGGCCATCCAAGGGGGTTTGTTGGACGGGCTGGATTACGTCACTGACCGGGTTGATGCCCTGCTGAGCCAGGAACAGGAACGGGCCACCGGATGACAACGCCTCAGCCGAAACTGGCGGTGCTGGTCAAGGGATGGCCGCGCCTCTCCGAGACGTTTATCGCGCAAGAACTCGTCGCCTTGCAGGAGGCCGGGCACAGCTTTGACATCTGGTCCCTGCGCCACCCGACCGACGTGAAACGGCACCCGCTGCACGACCGGTTCCGGGGTCAGGTGCGGTATTTGCCCGAATACCTGTACGAAGAGCCCCAGCGCGTCTGGGCCGCGCGCCAAGTGGCACAGGCGCTGCCCGGATATGCAGAGGCCTACCGGGTCTGGCGTGCCGATCTGCGCCGCGATCCAAGCCATAACCGCATCCGCCGCTTTGGTCAGGCCTGCGTTCTGGCAGCCGAATTGCCCGAGGCAACACGGGTGATGTACGCGCATTTCATGCACACCCCCTCCTCGGTCGCGCGCTATGCCGCCATCATGCGCGACCTGCCGTGGAGCTTTTCGGCCCATGCCAAGGACATCTGGACCTCGCCCGATTGGGAGAAGACCGAGAAACTGCAGGCGCGGACCCATGGCGCGGCCTTTGGCGCGACCTGTACCGCCATCGGGGCAGACCACCTGCGCAGTTTGGCCGATGATCCGGCGCGGGTTGACCTGATCTATCACGGGCTGGATCTGGCACGTTTCCCCGCCCCGCCAGACCGCGCCCAGCGCACGCCAGATGCACCGTTTCATATGCTATCGGTCGGCCGTCTGGTCGAGAAAAAGGGCTTTGACCGCCTGATCGACGCTTTCGCCATGCTGCCGGACGCGCTGGACTGGCACTGGACCCATATCGGCGGAGGTACGCTCGGCGACACCCTGCGCACCCAGGCCGAGGCTGCAGGCGTAGCGCACCGGATCACATGGAAAGGCGCCTGCGACCAGCCCGAGGTGATCGCGGCGATGCGCGTGTCCGACCTGTTCGTGCTGCCTAGTCGAATAGCAGCGGATGGCGACCGTGACGGACTGCCCAACGTACTGATGGAGGCCGCGTCTCAACTCTTGCCTATCCTGTCGACGGCGGTGTCGGCCATTCCCGAGTTCATTGAATCCGGAAAGCATGGGATGCTCTCCGACGACGACCCCGCCGCACTGGCTTTGGCCATAACCAACATGGCCACAGCGCCCGAGCACACCGTGTCGATGGCCAATTCCGCCTATAACCGCCTGATCGCCGAGTTCCGCATGGACCCTGGCATCACCCGCCTGTCCGAACGACTGCGCGCACTGGGTGCGGATACGGTCTGATGGCAAGGATCGCTTTTTACGCGCCCATGAAAGCGCCCGACAGCCCGGTGCCGTCGGGGGATCGTGAGATGGCCCGCAATCTGATGCAGGCGATTGGGGCACAAGGCGATACGGTCGAATTGGCCTCTCGGTTGAGCATCTATGACAAGGTTGGGGACACGCAGGCACAGGCTGCCTTGCGCGCCGAAGCCGACACCGAGGTACAGCGCTTGATTAGCGACCTGCCTGCGGACACTGCGCTTTGGGTGACCTATCACAACTATTACAAGGCACCAGATCTGCTGGGCCCACGCGTTTGCGCGGCCCGGAACATTCCTTACGTCCAATTGGAGAGTACCCGCGCAACCAGCCGTCTGAACGGCCCTTGGGCTGAGTTCGCCGCATCTGCGCATGACGCCTGCGACGCGGCGCAGGTGATTTTCTACCACACCGCCAATGATCTGATCACACTGGAACGGGAAAGATTCGGGGAACAGCGCCTTGTTGAACTGCCCCCTTTTCTGCCCTTGTCGGACCTGCCGCCCGCCTCAACCTGCGATGGCCCGATGCTGACGGTGGGCATGATGCGTCAGGGTGACAAATTGGCGTCCTATACCCTTCTTGCTCAGACCCTTGCGCTCATGCCGGGCGACTTGACCCTGAACATCGCGGGTGACGGCCCCGCCCGGTCGGAGATTGAGGCCATGATGACCCCTTTCGGATCAAAGGTCCGCTTTCTGGGACAGTGCGACCGAGATGCTCTGCGGGAACTCTACGCGAAGGCTTCGGTTTTGGTTTGGCCGGGTGTCAACGAGGCTTATGGCATGATCTATCTTGAGGCACAGGCCAGTGGCGTACCCGTTGTCGCGCAGGATCGGCCCGGTGTACGCGATGTGTTAACCCCGTCCGACTACCCCACCGCAGAGGAAGGGCCAGAAGGGCTGGCAGCACGGCTTCGCACTTTGTTGGGCGACCGGAACCTCCGCCTTTCATTGGGCTCCGACGCCCGCGATCGGATGGCTGAACGCCACCTGATGCCAGCCGCCACCGACCGGTTCTGGCAGGCCATTCGCCCGTTGCTGGAGGCCGCCCGATGACCCGTCTGGCCCTGCTGCGACATGGACACACACACTGGAACCGCGCGGGCCGCATTCAGGGGCGCAGCGACATTCCACTGGACGATGACGCCCGGGCAGAACTGGCTGCCACGCGCCTGCCTGCATCGTGGGACAGCGCAACCCTTTGGTCCAGCCCGTTGCAGCGAGCCAGTGAAACCGCCCGTCTGGTGGCCGGTCGCGATCCGTCAACCTCGGACGCGCTGACCGAGATGAATTGGGGCGATTGGGAAGGTTTGTGTGGGGTCGATCTGATCGCAGATCCCGTCAGCGGGTACCGCCATATCGAGGACTGGGGCTGGGAGTATCGCCCTCCAAACGGTGAGACCCCAGCCGAGGTTTGGGCCCGGCTACAGCCCTGGCTGGCAAACCTGTCGGGCGACACGGTCGCAGTCTGCCATATCGGCATCATGCGGGTCATCCTCGCCCGTGCCTGGGGGTGGGATTTCGACGGCCCCGCCCCCTTTAAAATCAAGCGCAACCGCCTGTATATCGTTGATATGCCGGACATGACGCCCCTGCCCGAACCGATCCGCCTGATCAGGCCCGAGGCCTCCTCATGAAGGTCATGGTCGTTGTCACGCACCTGTTGGGCACCGGGCATCTGAGCCGCGCCCTGACATTGGGCCGGGCTTTTCTAAGTGCCGGACACGAGACCTTTGTCGTCACGGGTGGAATGCCAGCACCGCAACTGGATAGCACGGGCATGACTCTGCTGGGGTTGCCACCGCTTCGTTCGGATGGCACCGATTTCACCCGACTGTTGACCCAGAAGGGTGACATGGCAGACGCGACTTATCTGGCGGCCCGCAAAACCGCACTGGTTGAGGCCGTTCAGAGTTTCGAACCAGACGTACTGATCACTGAACTGTTCCCCTTTGGCCGCCGATCATTGGCATCCGAGTTTATTGCAGCGCTGGAAGCGGCCCACGCTCTGCCACGTCGTCCGATTGTTCTGGGATCGATCAGGGACATCCTCGCGCCGCCTTCGAAACCGTCGAAAGCTGTGCGCGCGGAAGAGATCGTGTGTAGGTACTATGACGGCATCCTCGTCCATTCCAACCCCGCTGTTGTTCCGCTGGAGGTCAGCTGGCCAGTGACCGATCGGTTGCGCGAGCGGTTGTTTTATACCGGCTTTGTCGCCCCTGAAGCCCCTGCACCGCACCCCGATGCGGTAGGGAAAGACGAAATTCTGGTCAGCGCAGGCGGTGGGCCGGTGGGCCAGCCGATCTTTCGCGCGGCCATCGAGGCCGCCCAAAAGATGCCCAACAGGCGCTGGCGCCTGTTGGTGGGGGGACAGGACGCACCCGCACGCATAGAACAATTGCAAAAGCTGGTTGGTGATGCCCCGGTTGCTCTTGAACCCGTACGCCCAGATTTCCGACAGATGCTGCCCCTTGCCGCGACCTCAGTCAGCATGTGCGGTTACAACACTGCTCTGGACGTTCTGCAATCGGGAACACCCGCCGTGTTTGTGCCGTTCGACGATGGTAAGGAGGTTGAGCAGAGCCTGCGGGGAGAGAGTCTCTCGGAACTTCTTGCCATCGAGGTTTTGCCCACCAAGAAACTTGACGGAACGGCTTTGGCGCTGGCCATCTCCTCCGTTATGTCAGAAGGCCCCCGCCCGGTTTCCACCGACGGCTTTGATGGCGCCGTCAAATCGGTTGAAATCGCATGTTCCTTGAGGAGGCAGGCATGATCTTCGACTGGCGCCCTTTGGAAACCGAACTGGACATCTGGCAGGCGCAGGGTCTGACACTGCCCCTGTGGTGGCGGGACGATGACGCGGTATCGGTAACGCCGCAGCTTGAGACGTTGTCAGAGCTTTCCCAATCTGTCGACCTGCCCGTCCACCTTGCGATAATCCCTCGCCATGCAGATTCCGGATTGGTGGAATATGTCGCGGACCGCGCGATGCTGATCCCGGTTGTGCACGGTTGGGCGCATCAAAACCACGCCCCGCCAGAGGAAAAGAAGTCCGAATTCCGGTTGCACAGGCCAATACCGAATATTCTAGACGACGCGCGCGCAGGGTTCGAGCGATTGCACGCGCTGTTCGGGGACAAGCTGTGCCCGATCTTCGTACCGCCTTGGAACCGCGTTGCGCCCGAGGTGGTGCGTGAACTGCCAGAACTGGGTTACCGCGCTGTCTCAACAGCTACGCCACGCAAGACGCGAATGCCTACGCTCGGGCTAGAGCAGATCAACACCCATCTTGACCCCATTGATTGGCGCGGAACACGGGGGCTGGTTAGCCCGGATAAGCTGGTCACCCAAACGGAGGTTCTCTTGCGGGACCGCCGCGAAGGGCGGACGGATAATACCGAGCCCTTCGGCGTATTGACCCATCACCTGGTCCATGATCCCGACATCTGGACTTTTACCGAAGACCTGCTGCGCAGGCTTCTGAACGGCCCCGGTATTGCCTGGGCCTTACCAGCCAACACATCAACCGGAGACCCCGAATGAGCCGACTGGATTCCATGCTGCGCCGCCTGACCGCGCAACGCGACGGGCTGAACTGGGCGGTCGCTCAGATCAGCGAGATGGAGGGTGACGTGCTGGATATGGGGCTGGGCAACGGCCGCACTTATGATCACCTGCGGGAGATTCTGCCAGAGCGCCGCATCTGGGTGATGGACAGGGTGCTGCAAAGCCATCCGTCCAGCACGCCCCCGGTCGAGGATTTTTTGCAGGGCGAAGCAGAACCCATGTTGGAGAAGCTGGCCGCTGGCGGGGCCAAGATCGCGCTGGCGCATTACGATTTCGGGCGCGGCATCAAGGAAGAGGACGTGGCCGAAGCCGCGCGCCTCAGCCCTCTGATTGCGCGGGTGATGCGACCCGGCGGGTTGTTGATCTCTGGTCAGCCTCTGGTGGGGTTCGAACAAATCAGCGGCCCGGACACCATCGCGCCCGACCGATACCTGTTCTACCGCGCCTGATCAGGCGACGCGCCGGCCGCGCGACCAGACGCCGTTCAACGCGGGCGCGCCTTCGCGCAAGCGGAAGCGGATGACGTCCGCGCGCGCGCCTTGGCGCAATTCTCCGCGATCTTCCAGCCCAACAACGCGCGCCGGGGTCTGGGTCACTGTCCGCAAACCGCGCGCCATATCCCCCCAACTTTCACCCAAACGCGCCGCCGACAGCAGCAGCGCCGCGGGGACGTAGTCCGAGGACAGAATGTCGAGGTGACCCAAATCGGCCAGCTCCTGCGCGGCGACGTTGCCGGAATGCGACCCGCCGCGGATCACGTTTGGCGCACCCATCATCACCTTGATGCCGTGGTCGTGACAGGCACGGGCAGCTTCAACAGTGGTGGGAAATTCAGCCAACCGAATGCCGTGACCAGCGGACACCGCCACCTGTTCCTGCGTGGTATCATCATGGCTGGCCAGCATCGCACCGAAACGCTGGGCGGCCTTGACGGTTTCAACCTCATGCCGGTCGCCATACCGATCCCGCAGCGACTTGAGCTGCGCGACATGCTGCAGAAAATCGTCATCGGTCATACCGTGCTTGCCCTTCATGTAGGCCTCAAGCTGCGACATGTCTCGGAACTGCCTCTGTCCGGGCGTATGGTCCATCAATGATACCAGCCCCACTCGGTCTTCGGGGCCGAACTCATCCAATTCAGCGACCAGAGTTTCCGAACAGACCTCGGCCCGCAAATGCAGGAAGTGGCTGATCTTCAACGCATCCTGTTCACGCAACTCCCATAGCTCACGCGACAGATCGCGGGCGTATTTTTTGTACCGGTTGCCGCTGGGGATCGATCCAATGCGCATCGCATCGAAGACCGTCGTGATCCCGGTGCTGGCCAGTTCGGCGTCATGGGCCAGAATCGCCGCCGCGTGGGGCCAGTCGACCTTTGGGCGCGGTTGGATGTGGCGCTCAAGATTGTCTGTGTGCAGTTCAACCAGACCGGGACTGACATAGTCGCCGCCGCAATCCACCGCGCCTGTCGGAACTGCCGCGCCCGTGGCGATTTCGGCAATGGTTTCACCCACAATCCGCACGCTGCCCGTAACGGTCTCATCCGGTAGGACAAGCGTGGCATTGGCAAGGATCATTTCTTCTGTCATCTGAACTTCACACGGTCTGAGCTATTGGGAAGGCCACGCATAGGAGGCCAATGTGACATTCACGCGATACGCGATATATTTTGCACCACCGGCCGAAGCTGAATGGACGAAATTCGCCACCAGTTGGCTGGGCTGGGACACGGAAACCGGCAATGATGTCGCGCATCCGTTTATCGACGGTGTGGACGTTGCGGCCGTTAGCAACGTGCCGCGCAAATACGGTCTGCACGCGACGATGAAACCGCCCTTTCGCCTGCATGACAGACAGTCGGTGGAGGCGTTGACCGAGGCCTGTGCTCAGCTTGCGCAAAAGCAGCCTCCGGTCACGCTGGACGGATTGGGGATTGCCCGCCTCGGCCGGTTTCTGGCCCTGCGCCCTTTGGGCGATGAAGCCGCGCTGAATACGCTGGCCGCCGCCTGCGTGCGTGATCTGGACAGTTTTCGGGCGCCCGCGTCCGAGGCTGAACTGGAACGCCGCCGCGCCGCTGGTCTGTCGCCCGAGCAGGACGCCAATCTGGTGCAATGGGGCTACCCCTACGTGATGGACGCCTTCCGCTTTCACATCACCCTCAGTGGCAAGCTGAGCAAACCGACGCTGGCGACAGTTCAGGACGCCCTGCAAACACGGCTTGCGCCCCTGCTGCCCGCCCCGTTCGAAATCACCGATCTGGCCCTTGTGGGCGAGGCAGAAGACGGGCGTTTTCACCTGATCCATCGCTACGCCCTTTCCGGTTGAAGCTGGGACAGGATGGCGGCAACCGTAGCCTTCAGAGGCCCTGAATTGTCAATCTGGATGACCCGCGCCAATCCCTCTGGCAAAGGTTTCGTTGCCCGCGCCAGCCGCCGCGCCTGTTCCTGCCCGCACTCACGGGCTCGCGCGGAAAGGCGCTGCGCCAGAACGTCCGAGTCGGCGGTCAGAGAGATCACGACCAGGTCGCCAAACACCTCTTGCGCCTGCAGAAGGACCGAGCGGGACAGGTTCACCAAGACCGCGTCCGACTGGTGCCGCAGATCTTCAAGTTCCTTGGGCACCCCGTAAAACAAGCCATGCGCGGGCCAGTGCAGCGCAAAGGCGCCCTCGGTCACCATCTGCTGAAAATCCTCAACCGATACCCGGTCGAAATCTTCGCCTTCTTCGCCTTCGGGGCGGGTGATCACCCGTCGGGCCCTAGCAATGCCCGGCGTGCTGGCCTCCAGCGCCTCCATCACGCTGTCCTTGCCAACGCCCGAGGGACCAACGACCGCTATGACCGGTGCAAGGCTCATGCGGCTACTCCGGACGTGAAATCCGAGACGTTGATCTCGCGGTCGCAAACCCGGTCGCGCGCGCTGACGTCATGAAAGATACCCACGATCGCAGCGCCACGCGCTTTGGCTTCTTCGATCAGCGACAGAACCGTCTCCCGGTTCTGCACATCCAACGAGGCTGTGGGTTCGTCCAGCAACATCGCCGGATAGTCGTGCGCAAAGCCCCGGGCGATGTTGACCCGCTGTTGCTCACCACCGGAAAAGGTCGTCGGGCTCAGCGACCACAGGCGTTCGGGAATGTTCAACCGCGCCAGCAAAGCCGCTGCCTTGTCCAGCCCCGCCTGCCGGTCACACCCGATGGCCAACAGAGGCTCTGCTACCACATCCAGCGTCGGCACCCGCGGCACCACGCGCAGGAACTGGCTGACATAACCAAGCGTCTCGCGGCGCAGCGCCAAAATCTCGCGCGGCTCCGCCTGCGCTACATCCAGACCACCGACCAGAACCTGCCCTGACGCAGCCAGGTAATTGCCGTAGATAACCCGCATCAGGGTGGACTTGCCTGCCCCTGACGCCCCGGTCAGCGCGATACATTCACCCGGCGCGACTGTCAGCGAGGCCCCCCGCATCACCGGGATCACCGCGCTGCCTTGATTGTGCAGAGTAAAGCTCTTGCTGACATCCTTAAGCTCAATCATCGCCATCACTCTCAAACCTGCAGAACGCTGGACACAAGCAACTGCGTATAGGCGTGTTGCGGATCGTCCAGCACCTGATCGGTCAAACCGGATTCGACCACGTGACCGTCCTTCATCACCATCAGCCGGTCCGCCAACAGACGCACCACGGCCAGATCATGCGTGACGATGATGGCGCTCAGCCCCATCTCACGCACCAGTCCGCGCAACAGGTCCAGCAGCCGCGCCTGGACCGAAACGTCCAATCCCCCGGTCGGTTCGTCCATGAATACCAGCCGAGGCCCCGTCACCAGATTGCGCGCAATCTGCAAGCGTTGCTGCATCCCGCCCGAAAACGCGGTCGGTCGGTCATCCACGCGGCTTTCATCAATCTCAACCCGGCCCAGCCAGTCAATCGCCCGATCGCGGATTTGACCGTAGTGGCGGTCGCCGACAGCCATCAGCCGCTCACCGATATTGCCACCTGCACTTACCGACATACGCAACCCGTCGCGGGCGTGCTGGTGAACAAAGGCCCAGTCAGTGCGACCCAGCATCCGCCGTTCCGGTTCAGACATCGTCACCGTATCCACCGGGCCGTCGGTACGGGTGTCAAAGACCACCTGCCCCGCGTCGGGCTCCAGATGCCCAGCAAGGCAATTCAGCAAGGTCGATTTGCCGGAACCGCTTTCGCCGACGATGCCCATCACCTCACCGGGGTAAAGATCAAAGCTGACATCCGTACAACCGATCCGCGCACCATATCGCTTTTCGATGCCATTGACCTGCAACAACGGAGTCATATTGCGCCCTCCTTGCTCAAGCGTCCTTCGTGGCCCTGCGCGCGACGAGACCGGCAGAAATCGGTGTCCGAACAGACAAACATCCGGTTGCCCGCGTCATCCATGATCACC
Organism: Ruegeria sp. CH8; assembly: GCF_056536985.1. Lineage (NCBI taxonomy): Bacteria > Pseudomonadati > Pseudomonadota > Alphaproteobacteria > Rhodobacterales > Roseobacteraceae > Ruegeria > Ruegeria sp. CH8. Next base: position 284,294 of record NZ_JBQFQR010000004.1, read on the forward strand.
TCGTCCAGATAGCTGTTCTCGGCGCCGCACAGGTCGCAGGGGTGGTCGGCCTTGGTGGCCTCGAACGGGTAGTCCTCGAAATCGAGGCTGACGACCTTGGTATGCGGCGGCACCGCGTAAATTCGCTGTTCCCGTCCGGCCCCGAACAGTTGAATCGCGTCCATCTCAAGCTTGGGGTTGTCGAATTTCGGGATCGGAGACGGGTCCATCACGTACCGGCCCGACACTTTCACCGGATAGGCATATGACGTCGAAATCGCGCCGTGCTGGCTGATGTCTTCGTACAGCTTCACATGCATCAGGCCGTATTCCTCAAGGCTATGCATCTTGCGCGTCTCAGTTTCGCGCGGCTCAAGAAACCGCAGAGGTTCGGGGATCGGCACCTGATAAACAAGGATCTGATCTTCGGTCAGCGTCGCCTCGGGGATGCGGTGGCGGGTCTGGATAACCGTGGCTTTTTCAGTTTCCTCGGTGGTTTCAACGCCAGCGGTGTTCTCAAAAAACTTACGAATTGAAACGGCGTTGGTGGTGTCATCTGCGCCCTGATCGATCACTTTCAGAGTGTCGTCCGGCGTCAAAGTTGCGGCCGAGACCTGCACACCACCAGTGCCCCACCCGTAGGGCATCGGCATTTCGCGACTGGCGAACGGCACCTGATATCCGGGCACGGCCAACCCCTTCAGGATGGCCCTGCGGATCATTCGCTTGGTTTGCTCGTCCAAATATGCGAAATTATATTCATTCATTTTGGTATCACTTTGTTTTTTCTGGTGTTGTTGTGGGCATATTCCTGAGTTGTTTGTTCGTAATATCTCTTATGATCTATATCGTGTGGCGACGGGTTCACTCGCGACGGCGGCAGAGCGCCATGCGTCGCGATACGACAGGCCATTGGAGTGCGATTGAGCCTTCGCAAGAAAATTTTGTTTCCAAGGAAAGGCCAATCCAAGAGCCGAGTAGGCAAAATTCCGCCTACAGAAACAAAGGAGCGCATTAGCGTCATTCTGCAGCCTCTTTCAATGTGGTCCGTTCCTCAGCTTCGCGGCGCAGCTTGCGGACCAGTTCCAATTCGGACTGGAAATCGACGTAATGCGGTAGCTTAATATGTTCGAGGAAGCCGGTGGCCTGAATGTTGTCTGCATGACTCAGGACAAATTCTTCGTCCTGCGCGGGGGCGCCCAGATTGTCCTCGCCCAATTCCTCCCAACGCAGCGCGCGATCGACCAAGGCCATGGCAATGGACTTGCGTTCAGATTGGCCGAAGACCAGCCCATAGCCCCGCGTGAACCGAGGCGGTTCAGTCTTTGAGCCCTTGAACTGGTTGACGGTTTCGCATTCGGTCAGTTCGACCTCACCGATCTCGATGGCAAAGCCCAGTTCGGGGATCTCCATCTCGACCGCGACTTTGCCAATGCGCAATTCGCCAACAAATGCGTGGTTCCGGGCGTAACCGCGCTGGGTCGAATAGGCCATGCCCAGCACGAACCCCTCATCCCCCCGGGTCAGCGATTGCAAACGCAGGGGGCGTTTGGCCGGGAACTCCATCGGTTCACGGGTCAGGTCGCCGGGGGTGGTATCGCTGAAAGGTTCGTCCTGAATGATGTCCTCACCTTTGAGGAACTCGGTGATATGCGGCGTTGGCTCCATGCGCGGCTGTGCTTCGGGGGCCGCCGGAACCTCGCCCTCGGCAGCCAGTTTGAAATCCAGCAGGCGGTGGGTGTAGTCGAAGGTCGGACCCAGCACCTGCCCGCCCGGCGCATCCTTGAACGTGGCCGAGATGCGGCGGTCACAGGTCATCTCACTGGTCGCCACCGGGCTGGAATAGCCAAACCGGGGCAGCGTCGTGCGGTAGGCGCGGATCAGAAAGATCGCCTCGATCAGATCGCCACGCGCCTGCTTGATTGCCAGCGCTGCCAAGTCCGGGTCGTATAACGAGCCCTCGGCCATCACCCGGTTCACCGCAAGCGACAGCTGATCGCGGATTTGGTCGATGCTCAACTCGGCAATATCAGTCGATCCGCGGCGTTCCTCAGCCAACCAGGCATGAGCGTTTTCGATGGCCTTTTCACCACCTTTGACGGCTACGTACATGGTCTAACCCTCCGCATTGATCTGCGTGCTGCGCGGCAGGGCTGCCAGCTTGTCACCGCATGTGAAGAAAAAATCGCAGCCCAGAGGGTAGAGCGCCGCGTTCGCCTGAAGCGCAGGCACGTCCGGCAGCGACAGATGCGCAATGCCTTTGATCCCCGGGCCGGTTAATGCCGCTCCCGCTTGCTGCAGGTCGTCGCATTCGACAATCAGAGTGGCCGATCGGTCAGGATACTCTGGTGTTCCGATGCAATATTGGGCCACCGGCCCAAGGGCCTGCCATGTCCCAAGGGCAAAGTCCGCCTCCGACGCCTCCGCAATTGGCGCGCCCGTGTGGAAGGTCAGCCACTGGCGCACAGCATCCGTGTCCAAACTGCCCGCCAGATGCACGCGCGTATCCGCGTCACACAAAGTCAGCAGCAAAGTCCCCGCTGCGACAGACAAGGGCGCAGGTGGCTGGGTGCTCGAGATCAAGCGGATGACACCCGGCCGCGCCATGACTGTCATTGCAGCACGGAAGGCATAGGCTGCATCGATCGGCGCGTTTTTGAACCCGCCCGAGAATTGGGTTTGCGCGGTCATCAATCCTCTCCCCTTACCAACGTAAAGAACTCAACCTTCGTCGCCGCCGCTTTTGCGGCCCGGTCTGTACTGGCGGTCTGCATCTGCTGGCTGAGAGGTAAGAACACCCGGGCGCGAATGTCTCCGGCTGCGTCGGTCTGCATCAGCGCATCGATCAGCGCCGCGGCCTCAGCCTTGCGCTTTGACCGGCCCTGTACATAGCCATGCCCGACCGTTCCGTCCGTCAGCACCAGCGAACAGCGCGTTACGGTCATTTCACCAAGATTGAACGGCGCGCCGGTACCGCCTGACCGCCCGCGCACCATCACACCCCCAACCTCGGGGCTGCGGAGCCAGTCAAAGCTCGGGGGGGCGCCAATTTCGCCCCACAACTCCATCAACGCCCCCTCCGGGGCACGGGCCAGTAGGCCCATCCATTCCTTGCGCTCGGCGATAGCTATGTTCTGTTGATCCGCCATCGAAACCTCTTGGCCGGGTTGTCTATGTGAACTATACAACTAGACAAATATTACACTCCGGAAGTGAGTCTCGCAATCCGCAACACTGTGAAAGTTTGGTGACATGAGCAAAACACCGGTCTGGAAAAGCATCGCGCTAAGCCTGACCTCGGACATCGCCGAGGGTCGTTATAACACCGGAGACCGCCTGCCGACCGAGGCGCAACTGGCCGCACAACACGGGGTTAACCGGCACACAGTACGGCGCGCGTTGGCAGATATGGCAGAACAAGGGTTGGTGCATCCAAGACGCGGCGCGGGTGTGTTTGTGGCCGCACGCCCGACCGATTATCCGATTGGAAAACGGGTCAGATACCACAAAAGCATCTCGGCCAGCGGCAAGATACCGGGTAAGATGATCCTCTCGCTGACAACACGTGTGGCGGACGATGCCGAGGCCGAGGCGCTGGACCTGGCCCGGGGCGACAAGGTGCATGTCTATGACGGGTTGTCACTGGCCGATGGTCAACCCATCGGTCTGTTTCAGAGCGTCTTTCCGGCAGACCGCCTGCCTGACATTCTGGCAGCTCTGCAAGACACGCAATCCGTGACCAAAGCGCTGCAACGCTGCGGCGTCGCGGATTACACCCGCGTTTCCACCCGCCTGACTGCGCGGGCTGCAACTGCAACCCAGGCTCTGCACCTGCAATTGCCCGAAGGTGCGCCGGTGCTGTTTTCAGCCGGGGTGAACGCTGACCTGTCTGGTGCGCCGGTCGAGTACGGGCGCACCGTTTTTGCCGGGGAGCGGGTGACGCTGACATTGAACGACGACTAAGGCGGCAAGGACCTCCCGCCCATCTTCGACCTCCTTGCGGAGGCTTCATCCCGTTGGGCGCAGCCGATGCTCCTGCGGGTGCGGGAGCATTTCCATTCGCTGGTTCGGCAGACTTATTCGTGTTTTTCGAGAAAGGCTTCGGCGCCAAGCGATCGGAAGTCCGACAATGCGGCGCGCAGGCGTGTGTTGTCCCAGTCCCACCAGGCCAAAGCCAACATCCGCTCAGTAATATCTTCGGGAAACCGGCGGCGGATTGGTTTGGCTGTCACACCGCCGACAATAGTGTAGGGATCGACATCTTTGGTCACCACAGCCCCCGAAGCCACCACCGCACCATGACCAATCGTCACCTCCGGCTTGATGATCGCCGCGTGGCCGATCCATGTGTCATGGCCGATCACGGCTTTGCGACTAGCACGATAGGCGAACCAGTCGTGATCGTCCTCAATGTCGTCCCAATAGTCAGCAGACCGGTACAGGAAATGGTGCTGAGAAGCCTTTTCCATCGGGTGGTCCGTTGCTCCGATCCGCGTGAAACTGGCTATGTTGGCGAACTTGCCGATCTCAGCATTGGCGACATCGCAGGTTCGGTCGCAATAGGAGTAATCCCCCCAGACCGAGTTCGCGACGCGACTGCCTGCGCCGATCTCGACATATTCCCCAAAACTGCTGTTCGTGATCTGGCAATCGGGATGAATGAAAGGCTCGTCCGGGCGCAGGCGTGGCATTGTCTTTCGTCCTTGGTCTTTACGGCTGCGGTTGTGCTTTCGCGACGCGCGGCTTGCGCTTTTTGTCCGTCTCACCCTGGATCAGGCGCCGCCGCAGCCAGCCCGAGAACCAGTCCATCAGCATGACCATTAGAATGATCAGGACGATGTAATAGGCCACCTCTTCCCAATCCTTCTGGGTGATAATCGCCTGTGTCAGCAGCAATCCGATACCGCCGCCAGTGATCGCACCGATCACAGTGGCGCTGCGGGTGTTTGATTCTAGGAAATAGAGCAACTGGCTCAGCAGCACCGGCGTCACCTGCGGGATCACACCAAACCGATAGCGTTGCGGCGCGTTGGCCCCGGTGGATTGCACGCCCTCGATCTGCTTGTTGTCCACGTTCTCCAGCGCTTCCGAGAAGATCTTGCCGAAGGTTCCAGTATCAGTCACTAGAATGGCCAGCGCGCCGGTCAGGGGGCCGGGACCAAAGGCGCGGGCCAGAACCACGGTCCAGATCAACGCATCCACGCCACGAACGAAATCGAACACGCGGCGAGTGGCAAAGCGCACGGTTTTCACAGGGTTAAAGTTGCGCGTCGCCAGAAAGGCCAACGGCAGGGCGAACATGGCCGCACCCAAAGTGCCCAGAAACGCCATCAGGATGGTTTCAAAAATCGCCCAGGCCACGTCCTGATGCCGCCACATCTTGTTGGTCCAGAAATCGTTCAGGATCGCACCGGCCTCACCGTTCACGGCCCGTCCGGCCAGTTCGGGGAAAGACTTGCCATAGTACGGGCTGTCGAGCGTGAACCAGAACAGTTCCCACCCGGTGAAATAGCGGAACACCTCGGACCGGTTGCGAGTTACAGTCAGACGCCCCGCATCTGTGAACACGGTCAAGCGGTTCTTGGATACACTGATCCATTCTGGCACATCGCCTGCAGGCAATTCCGCCTGTACCCCGGCCGAACGGGTCGGCGTTGCCCGGACGATGCCATAGCCGGGAATGTCATATTCCACCGTTTCGGGACCAAAGCGCACGACATGGCCGTCTTCCAGATCGATCACCGTAGTCTCGCCCAGCGTGACCCAGTCCGGGGCCTGACCTTCGGGGTAGGTACCCTTGCGCTCGCCCTCGATGGCGGCAGACACTTCGCCCGAGCGGTTGTCTCTCTCGATATGGGTTTTGTAGCTGTAGCTGTCCGCCACCAGCGTCTTGCCGTTTTGCCAGTTCGCCTGCGCCGCCAGCCCCGACACGTCGAAGGCAAAGAACACATAGACCAGATAGGTCAGAACCAGCGCAGGCAGGCCGAAATTCACCAACCTTTTGCGACTGAAAATGCGATCCGCCTCGGCCTTTAGCTCATCAACGGTCAGGTTGGTTGCAAAGGTGCTCATGCCGTGGCTCCTTTTTCTGACCCGTGGGCCAGACGGTCGCGCAGATATCCGGAAATTTGATCCACTACGACGATTGTGACGAAAAGAAGGATGAAAATGGCCGCCGCCTCATCATAGCGCCCCTGCCCCCAGGACATCGCGTTTCGCAGCTCGTACCCCAGACCACCTGCGCCGACGAAACCCAGGATGGCCGAGGCGCGGATGTTGATCTCGAACCGCAGGAGGGCATAGCTGACGTAATTCGGCCCAACCTGCGGGATCACGCCCAGATACATGCGCTGTGACCAATTGGCGCCGACCGATTGCAGCCCCTCGACCGGTTTAAGCGGGGCGTTTTCGTTCACTTCGGAGAACAGTTTACCCAGCGCGCCCGCCGTGTGAATGGCGATGGCGATCATCGCGGGCACCGGGCCGCCGCCCAGAACAAAGATCAAAACCAGCGCGATTACAATCTCGGGGATGGCCCGGAAGATGTCCGAGATGCGCCGGAACAGCGGGATCAGCGACGGCCAATAGGCCATGCCCCGCGTCGCCATAAGCGCCAGAAACGTGCCCACGATGGTGCCAATCAGGGTCGATGCCGCAGCGATGTTCAACGTCTCAACTAGCGCCGGGAAGAACTCGACCAGATTGGCGGGCATCGCGGCGATCTTTTCCCAAGCCTCCGACAGAACCTCGGCCGGATAGTCCAGAATCCGGTGCCAGCCGTCGATGAAGCTGCCCGCGTTGCGGTCATCGGCCGTACGGAACCCCGCAGCCATCAAGGCCACGAACAGGATCAGGAGGATACCACCATAGACCCGTTTGCGTCGCGCCATCGCGGTGTATTCGTCGCGGATCTGATCGACGGTCGGGGACCCAGCAGTCAGGTCTGTCATGGAATGCTCCTGAGTGGAAAAACGGGGCCCGGTTTTTCACCGGACCCCGATCATTGGATATGCAGGCTTAGTTGGACTTCAGCTTGCGTGCTTCGATGATGACTTCGTAGGCGTCATGAGTGATGGGATCAAAGCTCTTGGCTTCGCCCGCGGCCACGCCGTAGAAGCAATCCTGGTCTTTCTCGCTTAGAGTGTCCCACAGCTCGGTCACTTTGGCTTTGACGTCTTCAGGCAGTGCCTTGCGGACTACAACCGGGCCTTCAGGGATCGGTTTGGATTTCCAGATTTCGACCATGTCGTTCATGTCGACGAGACCTGCATCCACGGCGCGGCGCAGGGCACCCGACTGGTAGCCGTCTTCCCATTCACCCAGACCGTCGGCCCAGGTCACACCACCATCAACGTCGCCGTTGTTGACTGCAACGATGGTCTGCTCGTGACCGCCGGTGAACTTTACTTCACCGAAGTAGTCGCCCGATTCCATGGTCGCGCCGGTAGCGGCAGGGATTTCGATCGAAGGGATCAGGTAACCCGAGGTCGAGTTCGGGTCACCGAAACCAAAGGTCTTGCCCTTCATGTCTTCCAGCGAGGTGATGCCGCTGTCCTTGCGGGCAAAACCAACCGAGTAATAGCCATAACCGCCATCGGTGTTCACCTTGACCAGAACCGGTTCAACGGCTTCGGGGTCAGACAGATAGGTTTTCGCGTAACCCGACGCACCCAGCCAGGCCACGTCGATGGTGCCGCCCAGCAGGCCCTGGATCACACCGTTATAGTCGGCAGGTGCGAACAGTTTGGTTTCAACGCCCAGCAGTTCTTCGGTATAAACACGCAGACATTCGTTGTTGTTCAAACGGTCCTGAGCGTTCTCACCGCCCAGAATGCCGATGCGGAATTCGCTGATTTCTTGGGCCATGGCAGGTGCGGCCAGTGCAGTGGTCGCCGCCAGCGCAGCAATCAGGTTTTTCATCTGTCTTTCTCCAGGTTGATGTGCCGGCCTTTCATCGGGCCGGTCGATGAAAGAGGTGGTCGGCTCAGATGGTGGCTTCTGCTTCCATCAGGGCTTTCTGTGTGGCGTCCAGCGTTTCGATCTCGGTCGAGGTCGCCTCTTCCGAGAAGCTGGCATCGGCACCATAGATTTCGCGGGCAACGCCGGTGGTCAGTTGTTCGGGCAACCCGTCAAAAACGATGCGCCCGTCGCGCATACCAACAACGCGGTCACAATAACGGCGCGCGGTGTCCAGTGTGTGCAGGTTGGCGATGACAGTGCGGCCATCCTCTTCATGGATGCGGCGCAGCGCCTGCATCACCACCTGCGCGTTCATCGGGTCCAGCGAGGCGATGGGTTCGTCCGCCAGAATGATTCTGGGGTCCTGCATCAGGGCGCGCGCGATGGCGACCCGCTGCTGCTGACCGCCCGACAGGGCTTCGGCCCGCTTGGGGGCATGCTCAGCAATGCCTAGACGGTCCAGAATGTCGATGGCGCGGTGAATCTCGTCCATCGGGAACAGGTTGAACATGGTCGCCAGCGTCGAGTGACGGTTCAGTGTGCCGTGCAGCACGTTCGAGACCACATCCAGACGCGGCACCAGATTGAACTGCTGAAAGATCATCGCGCACTCGGCCTGCCAGGCGCGCTTGTCGCGGCCCTTCAACTGGGTCACGTCACGGCCTTCGAACAAGATTTGGCCGTCGCTTGAATCCGTCAGGCGGTTGATCATCCGCAACAGGGTGGATTTACCGGCACCCGACCGACCGATGATGCCGATCATGCAGGGCTTGTCCACATCCAGCGTCGCCGCGTCCACGGCCACATTGTCGCCGAAGCGTTTGGTCAGTTTCTCAATCCGCAGCACGTGCCACCCCCAATTCGTGTTGGCGGTCAGGTACAGATGCTGCTCAACGGCTTTGTGTCAGTGGAGTGAAAGTTTTGTAACACCCGCCAGCTTCGCAGGGGCTACACTTTGCAGCTGGCCGCAGGTATACGCGGGCCGACTCTTCAGCTGACACGAGGCCGCCATGAGCTTTGACCGCACCATCAAGATCGCCCCGTCGATCCTGTCCGCCGATTTCGCCAATTTCGGGCAAGAGATTCAAGCCATCGAGGCCCAGGGCGCCGATTGGGTCCATGTCGATGTAATGGACGGCCATTTCGTCCCGAACCTGACCTTCGGCCCGCCCGCCGTCAAAGCGTTCCGCCCGCATGTGAAAACGGTGATGGACGTGCATCTGATGATCACGCCTGTCGATCCCTACATTCAGGCCTATGCCGATGCAGGCGCCGATATCCTGACCGCCCATGTCGAGGCCGGGCCGCACACCCATCGCACCCTGCAAGCCATCCGCGCTGCTGGCATGAAGGCCGGTGTCGCGCTGAACCCCGGCACCCCGGCCGAGGCAGTTGAGCACCTGCTGGACCTGACCGATCTGGTTTGCGTCATGACCGTCAACCCCGGTTTCGGCGGTCAGAAATTCATCGACATGACAGGCAAAGTCCGCAAGCTGCGCCAAATGATCGGCGACCGCCCGGTGCATATCGAGATCGACGGCGGGGTCGACCCCACGACTGCGCCTCTGGTAGCTGCGGCCGGTGCCGACGTTCTGGTCGCAGGGTCCGCGGTTTTCAAAGGCGGGTCGGTGTCCAATCCCGAAGTCTACGGCGAAAACATCCGCGCGGTTCGCGCAGCTGCTGAAAGCGCGCTCTAAGCTATCTGCACGCGCGCCGTTTGCAGAAAGCGCGAAATTTCAAGCCCGAGGCTGGCTTCAATGGAAATCGCCAAATCTGGTTGTTTCCGAAGTTCAGCGCTCAGCTCGGGCATCTCCCAGTCTATAATACGTGACGGCCCAAGCGCCGTCACGGTCACCGGCGCCTTAAAATCCTGATTTTTGCTCAGAAAAGCCGTGCCGCCGAGGAAACGCCCCTCTCCCAGCGTATCCACGCGATTGCCGTTCATTTCGACGCCTACTTCACCGTCCACGATCAGCGACAGCCGTGGAACGGGATCGCCCTGCGTCAAAAGCAGTGTCCCGGCCGGAACAGTTTTCCAGACACCGGACTTAAGCAGATTATACGCATCACGTTCACTGAAATTGCGTAGCGCGGTTTCGTACAGATGCCGTTCGGTATCGGTAAATGGCACCGGGCGACGTTCCAACAACAGACGTATGATCCAAAAGATGTTGATGCCCGTGAAAAACAGATTCCACCCGATAGGCGCCCAAAGCGGCGTGCTTTGCAGATAGTAGTAGGGCAACAGGATCAGCGCCCCGATCACCGTCAGTACCCGCAGCCAGAAAATGTCTCGGACCGAGTACGAAATCAGGTAAAAGACATTCGCCGCATTCACCAACAGGTCCAAACCCACCATGCCTTGCCTCATCAGCTGTGCGCGCAAGATCCTGCAGCGCGTTTTTTAAAGGAGCATGGTGAGTTTAGCCGTGCCGTCGCCCGGCATGGAAGATTTCTGTGCAGTTACCCGGCCGGGTGCTGAAGACCGGCAAGAGCGGTGACCTATTTGGAAGACAACCGAAGCTGGGGCGCTTGCTTTTTCGGATGGCCCGAATAGCAGGCCGTCAGCTTGACCTTTTTACTGGGTTGCGATCCACCCGCGCGGCCTTCGATCCCCTCATCACCGAGGATCGCTGCCTGCATGTCGTCCAGATCTTTGCTGTGCAGGATGCGTGTGCCGTTTTGTACGAACTGAAGTCCAAACATGGTGTTCCCCATCTTCTGACCCCTTGGCGTATCGACCCGCGTAAGGTGCGGGCTTTTGATGCGTTCAAGCGGATATGATTGCGACATGAGGACAAATGGAGTGGCTTAGACCCAGCGCCGTTTGCCTCAAGGCTCACATGGGGTCGCTTCTTTAGCGAAAGATGAAGGCAGGATTAATCCGGAGGGTTGCGCGCACAGAAAAAGGGCGCCCCGAGGGACGCCCTTTCTTTGGGTGTTCGCTAGCGCGCCTTACTCGATGATTTTCGAGACAACGCCGGCGCCGACGGTGC